>JAFEFQ010000029.1 GCA_018240505.1 Pseudomonadota bacterium | reverse complement strand
GCCAGCGTTTCGATCTCGCCGGGTTCGAGGATGCGTTGTGCCATGCGACGCATGCTACGAGAACCGCGGACGCAAAGCCACGATGACGCTGCCGATGAGGCAATTTGCAAAATCGGTGAGCAGGTGGATCCGGAATTCGAGGTTTCGTGTTCGGCAGCCGACCAGGGCGAGATCGGCTCCAAGCCACCTCCCTACTTCTGCTGCCCCTTCGTCATTTCGCGGAACCACAGGCGGTGGTGCTTCCAAGCCCAGCCGTAGCTGACCGTGCCGCGCGTCATCGCGCGCACCGAGCCCTTGACCCAGATCGCCGCATAGACGTGAACGACGATCGCGCAGATCAGCACGAGGCCGCAGAACGCGTGCAGCAGCGAGGCGAAGCGGATGATGCCGATCGAAAAGTAGATCGCGAAATAGGCGCGCCAGATGACGACGCCGGACGCGAGCAGGCCGAGCAGGCAAAGCACGATCGTGTAGAACAGCAGCTTCTGCCCGGCGTTGTATTTGCCGATTTCGGGCAGCGCGTCCTCGCGGTTGTTGACCACGTCCTTGATCTGGCGCAGCCATTGCCAGTCGCGCGGCTGCATCGCGTTCTCGTGCCAAAGCTTCGCGCCGAGAAACACGAACGCGGCCACCATGACCAGGCCGATGAACGGATGCAGGATGCGCGTCCATGGCCCGCCGCCGAACAGGTTCGTGAGCCAGAACAGCGCCGGATGGAACAGCGCCAGGCCCGACAGCGCGAGCAGGACGAAGCTGATCGCGACGATCCAGTGGTTGATTCGCGTCGCGGGCGCGTAGCGGACGATTTCGCCGGACTTGCGTTCGTTGCTCATGGCGTCTTCTCCAGCTCGCGGCGCGCGGCTTCCTCGTCGCCCTCGTCGGTCTCGTTCGGGCCGATGCCGACGTAATGCAGGAAACCGGCCGCCGCCGTCGCGAGGATCGCGAGCAGGCCGAGCGGCTTGCTGATGCCTTTCCACAGGCCGACCATCGCGCTGATCTTCGGGTTCTCCGGCAGGCCGCTGTAGAGCTGCGGCTGGTCGGCGTGATGCAGCACGTACATGACGTGGGTGCCGCCGACGCCGGCGGGGTCGTACAGGCCGGCCTGGTCGAAACCGCGCGACTTGAGGTCTTCGATGCGCTCGGCGGCATGCTGCTGCATGGCCTCCTTGCTGCCGAACGTGATCGCGCCGGTCGGGCAGGTCTTGACGCAGGCCGGTTCGAGACCTACCGAGATGCGATCCGAGCACAGCGTGCACTTGTACGCCTTGTGGTCCTTCTTCGAGATGCGCGGCACGTTGAACGGACAGCCGGTCACGCAATAGCCGCAACCGATGCAGTTCTCCTCGTGGAAATCGACGATGCCGTTGGCGTACTGCACGATCGCGCCGGGCGACGGACAGGCCTTGAGGCAGCCCGGATCGGCGCAGTGCATGCAGCCGTCCTTGCGGATCAGCCATTCGAGGTCGCCCTTCGGGTTCTCGTACTCGGCGAAGCGCATCAGCGTCCACGACTGGTCGCTCAAGTCGTGCGGGTTGTCGTAATGCCCGGTGCAGGTGCCGACCTCGTCGCGCAGGTCGTTCCACTCCATGCAGGCGACCTGGCAGGCCTTGCAGCCGATGCATTTGGTCACGTCGATCAGCTTGGCGACTTCGCCCGCGTGTGCGCCGCGCGCTTGTGGCGCGGGCAGCGTCGTGGCCGAGCGGCGGATGATGTCGAGAGATTGCAGTGCCATGCGCCGTCTCCTAAGCCTTCTCGACTTTCACAAGGATGCACTTCGACTCCGGCGTCTGCGAGTTGCCGTCGCCGATCGCGTTGGTCAGCGTGTTGGCCAGATAGCCCGGCTTGGCCGCGCCGAGGAAGCCCCAGTGGATCGGGATGCCGACCTGGTGCACGGTCTTGCCGTCGATCTGCAGCGCCTTGATGCGCTTGGTCACCATCGCGACCGCTTCGATATGCCCGCGTTTGGAACTGACCCTGACCCGGCTGCCGTTGGGGATGCCGAGTTCCTTGGCCAGCGCTTCGCCGATCTCGACGAACTGTTCGGGCTGGGTGATCGAGTTGAGCAGGCCGTGCTTGGTCCAGAAATGGAAATGCTCGGTGAGCCGGTAGGTCGTCGCCACATGCGGGAACTCGTCCGGCTTGCCGATCTGCGCGAGATCGCTCTGGAACACGCGCGCGATCGGATTGTTCAGCGTCAGCGGCTGCTCCGGACTCAACGGGTTCTTCGCCAGCGGCGTGTCGAACGGCTCGTAGTGCTCCGGGAACGGCCCTTCGGCCATGCCGCCACGCGCGAAGAAGCGCGCGACGCCTTCCGGATTCATGATGAACGGACCCATGCCGTCCTCCGGATCGGACGTGGGGCTGAAATCGGGAACGTCCACGCCGCCCCAGGTCTTGCCGTTCCACGCGATCAACTTGCGCTTCGGATCGAAGGGCTTGCCGGAGGTATCGCACGAGGCGCGGTTGTACATGACGCGCCGGTTGGCCGGCCACGCCCATGCCCAGCCTATCGTGTTGCCGATGCCGCTCGGATCGGAGTTGTCGCGTCGCGCCATCTGGTTGCCGGCCTGGGTCCATGCGCCGGCGTAGATCCAGCAGCCGCAGGCCGTGCTGCCGTCGTCGCGCAGTTCGGCGAAACCCGCGACCTGCTCGCCGGCCTTGCGTACGAGCTTGGTCGCATCCTTGGGATCGTGCACGTCGGCAAGCGCCTTGCCGTTGTATTCCATCGCGATTTCTTCGGGGGTCGGAACCTCGGGATTGGAGTATTTCCACGCAAGGTCGCGAATCGGATCCCAGTACGCGCCGCCATCCTTCACGTACATCGCCTTGATGCGATGGAACAGCTCGGACATGATCTCGATGTCGCTGCGCGCCTCGCCGGGCGGCTCGGCGCCCTTCCAGTGCCATTGCAGCCAGCGCGACGAGTTCACGATCGCACCGTTTTCCTCGGCGAAGCTGGTGGTCGGCAGACGGAACACTTCGGTCTGGATCTTGCTCGGATCGACATCGTTCAACGCGCCGTGGTTCTGCCAGAACGAGATCGTCTCGGTTTCCAGCGGGTCCATGCTGACCATGAACTTGAGCTTGGAGAACGCGCTGACCAGCTTGCCCTTGTTCGGCGCCGAGGCGAGCGGATTGAAGCCCTGGCAGATGTAGCCGTTCATCTTGCCCTGGTTCATCAGCTCGTAGGCCTGCAGCATGTCGTACGGCTTGTCGAGCTTGGGCAGATAGTCGAAGCACCAGTTGTTGTCGGCCGTCGCCGCATCGCCCCACCACGATTTCATCAGGCTGACGTGGAACTTCGGATAGTTCTGCCAGTACGCCATCTGGTTCGGACGCAGCGGCTTCTGCGTGCGCTTGGCCAGGTAGGCCTTGTAGTCCTGCTCGTCCTGCTTGGGCAACGTGAGATAACCGGGCAACAGATCCGACATCAGGCCGATGTCGGTCAAACCCTGGATGTTGGAATGCCCGCGCAGCGCATTCATGCCGCCGCCGGCGATGCCGATGTTGCCGAGCAGCAGTTGCACCATCGCGCCGCTGCGCACGTTCTGCGAACCGATCGAATGCTGGGTCCAGCCGAGCGCATACATGATCGTCATCACCCGGTCCTTGGTCGAAGTGGACGCGATCATGTCCCAGATCAGCGCGATCTTGTCTTTCGGCGTGCCGCAGACGCGCTCGACCATATCGACGGTGTAGCGCGCGTAGTGCTGCTTGAGCAGGTTGTAGACGCAGCGCGGATGCTTCAGGGTCGGATCGGTCTTGACGTAGCCGTCCTCGCCGAACACATAGTCCCAGCTCGACTTGTCGTAACTGCGCTTGTCCGCGTTGTAGCCCGAATAGAGACCCTCGTTGAAGGCGAACTCGTCCTTCACGATGAACGACATGTCGGTGTAGTTCAGCACGTACTCGTGCTGGATCTTGTCGTTGACCAGCAGATGGTTGATCAGGCCGCCGAGGAACACGATGTCGGTGCCGACGCGGATCGGCGCGTACACGTCGGCCACCGAGGCCGAACGGTTGAAGCGCGGATCGACGACGATCAGCTTCGCCTTGTTGTGCGCCTTCGCCTCGGTCACCCACTTGAAGCCGCACGGATGCGCTTCGGCGGCGTTGCCACCCATGATCAGGATCAGGTCGGCATTCTTGATGTCGACCCAGTGATTCGTCATCGCACCTCGGCCAAACGTCGGGGCAAGACCTGCCACCGTCGGGCCGTGTCAGACACGCGCCTGGTTGTCGAATGCGAGCATGCCCATCGAACGAACGACCTTGTGCGTCAGCACGGCCGTTTCGTTGCTGGTCGCCGAGGCGGCCAGCATGCCGGTGGTCAGCCAGCGGTTCACCGTCTGCCCGGCCTCGTTCCTGACGACGAAATTCGCGTCGCGGTCGGCCTTCATCAGCTTGGCGATGCGGTCCAGCGCATCGTCCCAGGAAAGCCGCAGCCACTTGTCCGAACCCGGCGCGCGGTATTCCGGATACTTGAGGCGCGACTTGCTGTGGATCACGTCGATCAGGCCCGCGCCCTTCGGGCACAGCGTGCCGCGATTGACCGGATGATCCGGGTCGCCTTCGATGTGGAAAATGTTCGAGTGCGCATTCTTCGCGCCGTCGCCGAGGCTGTACATCAAAAGACCGCAGGCGACCGAACAGTAGGTGCAGGTGTTGCGCGTCTCGGTCGCGCGCGTGAGCTTGTACTCGCGCACCTCGGCCAGCGCAACCTCCGGGGAAAAGCCCAGAAGCGCCAGACTCGAACCCACCAGCGTGGTGCCGGTGACCTTCAGAAACTGGCGCCGCGTCATCGCGGACATGCGGAGTCTCCTCTTCGACCTTAGTTTGGGCTCGCGGCCGCGCGAAACGCGTTGCCACGTTCCGGTCAGTATCGCGCCGATCATGGGCGCAAAGCAAAGGGCACGGTGCGAATTCGCTTCGAGGCCGCGCCCGGTCGGCCGAAGAGTTCGCGGCCGGCAAGCGCGTCGGGCAGGTGCTGCCGGTCGAACGCGATACCGCCTTCGACATCGGGACCGTGTTGACAACCCTTGACGTAGCCGAGCCCCTTCATCCCGGTTCGGCGAATGTGCGGAAATTTCGCGGCGGGAATATTGCGCCGGTGTTGCGCTAGCATGGTGTGGCGTACCGCAGGGCTCGATGCCGATGCGGTTTTTCCAACAACGAGGGAGGAGATGGCAATGCCACTTGGCAAACGTTTGGGTGCCGAATTCTTCGGCACGTTCTGGCTCGTGTTCGGTGGCTGCGGCAGCGCCGTGCTTGCGGCGGCATTCCCGCAGTTGGGTATCGGCTTCATGGGCGTGGCGCTGGCATTCGGCCTCACGGTGCTGACCATGGTCTATGCGGTTGGCTGGATCTCGGGCGGCCATTTCAACCCGGCCGTGTCGGTCGGGCTCGTCGCGGGCGGCCGCTTCGCCGCGACCGATCTACTGCCCTACATCGTCGTGCAAGTGCTCGGCGCGATCGCTGCCGCGAGCGTGCTGTATCTCGTCGCCAACGGCAAGCCGGACTTCGCCGCCGGCGGCTTCGCCTCGAACGGCTATGGCGACCTTTCGCCGGGCCACTATTCGATGCAGGCCGCGCTGATCGCCGAGGCCGTGCTGACGTTCTTCTTCGTACTCGTGATTCTGGGCGCGACCGACGCACGCGCACCGGCGGGATTCGCCGGCATCGCCATCGGCCTCGCGCTGGCCCTGATCCATCTGGTCTGCATTCCGGTGACCAACACCTCGGTCAACCCCGCGCGCTCGACCGGCGTGGCGTTCTTCGCGACGACCGCGGCGCTGTCGCAACTATGGCTGTTCTGGGTCGCGCCGATCATCGGCGGCGCGCTTGGCGGTTTCGCCTACCGCGCATTGTTCGGCAGCGCCGAACAGCGCTGAAGCGTCATTCGGCCAGTGCGGGAGGCGGGCCTGGGCCTGCCTCCCGCAATCAAGGCAAAGTCCGGCATCGTCAAGGCTCCGTTGGCCACGGAGCGTCAGCCCTTCCCGCGCTTTCCCAACGCCGCGCCGCGCGCTGCGCGCAGCGAATCGAGTTTCTCGCGGATTTTCAATTCGAGACCGCGCCTGGTCGGCCGGTAGAACTCGCGGCCGACCAGCCCATCGGGCAGGCATTGCTGGTCGAACGCGATGCCGCCTTCGACATCGGGGTCGTATTGATACCCCTTGCCGTAACCCAAGCCCTTCATCAGCCGGGTCGGCGCATTGCGCAGATGCAGCGGCACCTCTAGCGTGCCGGTTTCGCCGATCAGCTTTTTCACCTCACCGAATGCGGCGTAAGCCGCGTTGCTCTTCGCCGCGATCGCGAGGTAGATCGCGGCTTCGGCCAGCGCGAGCTCGCCTTCGGGCGAGCCGAGGCGCTCGAACGTATCCCAGGCTTCGAGCGCGAGCGTGAGCGCGCGCGGATCGGCCAGGCCGACATCCTCGATCGCCATGCGCGTGAGCCGGCGCGCGAGATAGGCCGGGTCGACGCCACCGTCGAGCATACGTGTGCACCAGTACAGCGCAGCGTCGGCGTCTGAGGAGCGCACCGACTTGTGCAACGCCGATATCTGGTCGTAGAACTGCTCGCCGCCCTTGTCGAAACGGCGTGTGCGGTCGGCGAGCACCTGCGCCAGCGTCGTCTCGTCGATCACGCCGTCGCTGGCCACGTCGGCGGCGATTTCGAGCAGGGTCAGCGCGCGGCGCACATCGCCGTCGGCGGCCTGGGCGATCAAACTCAACGAAGCATCGGCAACGCTGAGTCCGAGCGCACCGAGGCCACGTTCTTTATCGTGCAGCGCGCGCCGCAGCGCCTCGACGATCGCCTCGACCGACACCGCATCCATCACGTGCACACGGCAGCGCGAAAGCAGCGCCGAATTCAATTCGAATGAAGGATTTTCCGTCGTCGCGCCGACGAACAGGATCACACCCTTCTCGATATGCGGCAGGAACGCATCCTGCTGCGCCTTGTTGAAGCGGTGCACCTCGTCGACGAACAGCACGCTGCGCTCGCCTTGGGCGAAGGCGACTTCGGCTTCGGCGAGCGCCGCACGCACGTCGGCCAGGCCCGACAGCACGGCCGAGATCGCCTTGAAGCGCGCGTGCGCATACTTCGCGAGCAACAGGGCCAGCGTGGTCTTGCCGCAGCCCGGCGGCCCCCACAGCACCATCGAATGCACGTGACCCGCTTCGATGGACCGGCGCAGCGCCGTACCGGGGCCGAGCAGGCGCGCCTGCCCGACGATTTCGTCGAGCGTGCGCGGGCGCATGCGCTCGGCCAGCGGTTTCAATCCTTCCGGCTCCGCAAAAAGCTCTTTCGAAGAGTCCGGCAGGCTTGCCGTCAGGGGCGGCTGCAAAGTCTTGCGTGGCATCGGTGCATGATACGCGATGCGCCCTTTGCTATGATTTGCCGCCATGTCCCACGCCACCGCTTCGCCGAACTGGACGATCTACGAGCCGAAGCTGTGGACGATACTCAAGCGCGGCTACAGCCTCGATGCGTTCCGCCACGATGCCGTTGCCGGGCTCACGGTGGCCGTCGTCGCCTTGCCGCTGGCGATGGCGCTGGCGATCGCCTCGGGCACGACGCCGGAGAAAGGCCTGCACACGGCGATCGTCGCGGGCTTCCTGATCTCGTTCCTCGGCGGCTCGCGCGTGCAGATCGGCGGGCCCACGGCCGCGTTCATCCCGGTCGTGTTCAACGTGATCGAGAAATTCGGCTACGGCGGACTGATTTTGTGCACGCTGCTCGCCGGCTTCATGCTGATCGCCGCAGGCGTGCTGCGCATCGGCACCTTGCTCAAGTACATCCCGAAGCCGGTCATCACGGGCTTCACCGCGGGCATTGCGATCAGCATTTTTTCCAGTCAGGTGAAGGATCTGCTCGGCCTGCACATGAGTTCGGTACCGGCGGAATTTTTCCAGCGCTGGCACGCGTATTTCCAGAATCTGCCGAGTTTCACGCCGGCGGCGCTGATGCTTTCTGTCCTCAGCGTCGCGGTCATCGTCGGCCTGCGCCGCCTGCGCCCGAACTGGCCGGGTTTCCTGATCGCCGTCGTGCTCGGCACGCTCGCCTGCACGCTGCTCGCGTTGCCGGCGGAGACGATCGGCTCGCGCTTCGGCGGCATACCGGCCGCGCTGCCGCAGTTCGCGATTCCGCAGATTCCGTTCGAGCGCACGCTCGAGCTGTTCCCGAGTTCGTTCACGATCGCCTTCCTCGCCGGTGTCGAATCGCTGCTTTCGGCCGTCGTCGCCGACGGCATGATCGGCGGCCGCCACCGCTCGAACGCGGAACTCGTCGCCCAGGGCGTCGCCAATATCGGCTCGGCGCTGTTCGGCGGCCTGCCCGCAACCGGTGCGATCGCGCGCACCGCCACGAACATCCGTTCGGGTGGACGCACGCCGGTCGCCGGCATGCTGCACGCGCTGTTCCTGCTCGTGTTCATGCTCGTGCTCGCGCCGCTGATGCGCTACGTGCCGCTGGCGACGCTGGCCGCGGTGCTGCTCATCGTCGCCTGGAACATGGCCGAGATCGAAAGCTTCAAGCACCTGATGCGCGGGCCGATCGGCGATCGCATCGTGCTGATCCTGACGTTCGTGCTGACTGCGGTGTTCGACCTCACCGTCGCGATCGAGGTCGGCCTCGTGCTCGCCGCATTCCTGTTCATGCACCGCATGAGCGAAGTCGTGGCGATGCAGTCGGACATCTCGCTGATCGACGAGGATGCCGATCGCGGCGGTGCCGACGGCCCCGATGGCGCTGAACCGAACCAGCGCGCGCAGTTGCCGGCGGGCGTCGAAGCCTTCCAGATTTCCGGCCCGCTGTTCTTCGCCGTGGCCAACCGCCTCGACGACGTGCTCGACCAGTTTCCCGTACCGCCGCGCGTGTTCATCCTGCGCATGCGTCTGGTGCCGCTGATCGATTCGAGTGGCGTCACCGCACTCAGCCAGTTCATTGAACGCTGCGAACGCCAAGGTACGCGCTTGATCCTTTCCGGCTTGCGCGAGCAACCGCTGCGCATCCTCGCGCAGATGGGCGTGCAGCCCGACGGCGAGCGGCTGAAGTTCGCGGAAAATTTCGCCGAAGCGATCCGGCTCGCCTCGTAGCGGCGCCAGGTCTTTCGAAGCCGGCCTAAGGCTTGATCGGATAAGCCGTCGCCGCTGGCGCGGCGTCGCCAACGACATCGACTCCCTTCGGCGGCGTGAACCGGAACTGGTCGGCGGCCAGCTTTGCGTTGCGCTGCCAGCCAGAAAAGCGGATCTGGGTGCCGTTGCCGAACGTGTCCTTGAACGTCATGCTCGCGAGGCCCGTCGGATCGAAACCGAGGTCGGCGTACTCGAACTGCGGCTCCTTGTCCTTCGACTTGAGGCGCAGCCAGAGCTGGCCATCGTGTTCGCCCTGCTCGCTCGTCGTGAAATCGCGATCGAGTTGCGACAGATCGGTCAGCACGGTCAACGGGCTGTGCGCCTCCTCGGTACCCTGCGCGCGCACGGTGACCTGTTCGAGGTCAGGATCGTAGATCCACACCTTCTCGCCGTCGGCGACGATAAGCTGCTTGTACGGCGCGGTCGTATCCCAGCGGAACTGGCGCGGCGCCTTCAACGACAGCGTGCCGCGACTCGTCTTGATTTTGCCGCTGTTCGCGTCGCTGACCTGCTGCTCGAAGTTCGCCGAAACGGAAGTCATTCCCTTCGAGAACGCGTCGAGGCGCGCGCGTGCGGTATCCGCGGCGGACGCCGCACCGGCAGCGAACAACAATGACGAGGCGAGAACGAAAGCGCGCATGACGATGATCCGGCGGAAGAACATGAGAAGTATCAGGGAAACAAACTGAACGCCGCAGGCATGGCGGCGATGCACGCTTCCGTCAGCCCGCCGCATCCAGAACACCCAGCAGTTTTTTATGCACTTGTGTGCGTTGACGCGCGGAAATCCTGCCAAGCGCTTCGGCGTCGCGAGCCTCTATCGTGGCGATCTTGGCCGTACGAATCACCGAAGGCACAGGCAAGCCCGCTGCATCGAGATCACTGACCATCACATCGCCATCCCAACCGCGATTCTCGGCGCTGGTGATCATCAACACCCATAACAGACCATGATTTTTCTGCAAGGGTGCCGCGGAAACGACCAACGCGGGCCGCCGCTGCCGGGTCGCTCGATCGGTGTATGGAAACGGCACTTTGACGACGTCGCCGGACTCAAAGCTTCGCATAGGCGCGCCGATCGGCCTCGCTGTCCCATTCCTCGAAGGTACGGAACGGATCGTCCGTCGGAACTTCGGCCCGCTTTTTCGTCAAGACGACGCGGTCGCCCTTGATCTCATACACAATCTCGTCGCCATCGCGCACGCCAAGCGCGATGCGCACCGGCTGCGGAATCGTCGTCTGCGCCTTGCTGGTGAGTTTGCTCGAAATCATGCCGTTGCTCCATTCGACGAAGGTATGGTAAGGAAATTCCTTACACCAATCAAGCCCCCCAATCCACCGCGCGGCCTTCTTGGTCAAGCGGCGCCAAGGGATATCGCTTCCAATCGCGCATTCAGCTGCTCAAGAAATCGCGCCGGAGCATCGACTCCAAGGTAGATACGCTCGATCGAACGGGTCTCGCCGAACAGACCGTTCACGTCCAGCGCCGGAGCGAGATGGAAATAGACGTTTGGTACCCCGGATTCGCAGTAACGCCGCACGCCCGGAATGCGCCGCGTGACCGCTTCGCGATGCACAGTAGCACAGGCAATGCTGGCCAACGGCAACACCAGCTCGGCGACGAGCCCGTAATAGATAGAGCAGCGGGACAGTCAACAGGACGTCGAACATTACCGGCCATTCGGGTGCCGCCGCCCCGAGGGGAACCAGCGAGACCGGCGGCCCGCGGATCAACCAAGCGTTTGCGAGATAAATGAGCGCCGCCAACGGAACGAAGCCAGCGAGCCGGCGCAATTTTCCCTGACGCGTCATCATCGCAGCGGCCATGGGCGGTCTCCTTGGGCTACAACTCCGGCGGCGGCGGCGCCAGCACCTCGCGGTTGCCGTTGTGCTGCGGCGCGCTGACGATGCCCTGCGCTTCCATCATCTCGATCAGGCGCGCGGCGCGGTTGTAGCCGATCTTGAGGCGACGCTGCACGCCCGAGATCGAAGCGCGGCGGCTTTCGGTGACGATCGCGACGGCCTTGTCGTAGAGTTCGTCGGAATCGCCGCCCTCGCCGTCTTCCGCGTCTTCGGGCAGTCCCGATTCGCCGATGATCTTGCCGTCGCCAAGCGACTGCACCTCGTTGACGACGCCGTCGATATATTCGGGCTTGCCCTGCGCGCGCAGGTGCTCGACGACGCGATGCACTTCCTCGTCGCTGACGAAGGCGCCGTGCACGCGCTCGGGCTGCGCGGTGCCGGGCGGCAGGTAGAGCATGTCGCCGTGGCCCAACAGCGCTTCCGCGCCGGACTGGTCGAGGATCGTGCGCGAGTCGATCTTGCTCGACACCTGGAAGGCGATGCGCGTGGGAATGTTGGCCTTGATCAGGCCGGTGATCACGTCGACCGACGGGCGCTGCGTGGCGAGGATCAGGTGCACGCCCGCTGCGCGTGCCTTCTGCGCGAGGCGCGCAATGAGTTCCTCGACCTTCTTGCCGACGATCATCATCATGTCGGCGAATTCGTCGATGATGATGACGATGTACGGCAGCGGTTCGAGCGGCTGCGCGACCGCATCGGGGAACAGATCAGGCTTGGCAACGAACAACGGGTCGAGCATCGGCTGGCCGGCATCGGCCGCGTCACGCACTTTCTTGTTGAACCCGGCCAGATTGCGCACGCCGACCATCGACATGAGCTTGTAGCGCCGCTCCATCTCCGCAACGCACCAGCGCAGGCCGTTGGCCGCGTCCTTCATGTCGGTGATGACCGGCGTGAGCAGATGTGGAATGCCCTCGTACACGGACAGTTCCAGCATCTTCGGATCGACCATCAACAGTCGAACCTCTTTCGCCGTCGCCTTATATAGCAGGCTCAGTACCATCGCGTTGACCGCGACCGACTTGCCCGAGCCGGTGGTGCCGGCAACGAGCAGGTGCGGCATCTTGGCCAAGTCAGTGACGACGGGCTTGCCGCCGATGTCCTTGCCGAGCGCAAGCGCGAGCGGCGACTTCACCGAATCGTAGCGCTCGGAACTGAGAATTTCGGAGAGGTAGACGATTTCCTTGGCGACGTTCGGAATCTCGAGGCCGATCACCGACTTGCCCGGAATCACGTCGACCACGCGCACGCTGATCACCGACAGGCCGCGCGCGATGTCCTTGTCGAGGTTGGAGATCTGGCTGCCCTTGATGCCCGGCGCGGGTTGCAGTTCGAAGCGCGTGATCACCGGCCCCGGATAGACGCCGACGACCTGCGCGTCGATGCGGAAATCCTTGAGCTTGAATTCGACCTGGCGCGACAACGCCTCCAGCGTTTCTTCCGAATAGCCTTTCACCTGCTGCCGGGGCAGGTCGAGCAGCGACATCGGCGGCAGTTCCTGATTCGCGCCGCCGGCGAACAGCGGAATCTGCGCCTCGGCCTCGGCGCGCTTGCTGCGCTCGATCGGCGTGGTGTCGCGCGTTTCGATCTTGACCGGCTCGCGCTTGATCTGCTTGACCGTCTCGACCTTGCGCACTTCCTCGCGTTCGACGCGCGCCGCGCGCGCGACGCGCACGTCCTCGACCTTCTTCGCGCTGGTGCCGAGCCAGTCGAACGCGCGGAAAATGCCGCGGCCGATCGCGTCCATGAGCTTGAACCACGACAGTCCGGTCGCGAGCGTGATCGCGATCAGGAACAGGGCGAGCAGCAGCAACGTCGCGCCCGGAAACGAAAATCCGCGCATCAGCGGACTGCCGATGCCCATGCCGAGGATGCCGCCCGCGCCGGCCGGCAGGGTCGAGGCGACATCGCTGAAATGCAGGTACGCGAGGCCGGTGCCGCCGATGAAAAAGGCGACGCCGCCGATCAGGCGCAGCGCCGGCTCGAGCGCCGATTCGGACTCCTGCTCGCGGTCGCGGAACAGCGCCCAGCCGACGCCGAGCAGCAGCAGCGGGAACGCGTAGGCGAGATAGCCGAAGAACCAGAACGTCACATCGGCGAGATAGGCGCCGACCTTGCCGCCGATGTTGTGCAGCATGACCGGCGCCGAGGTCGCGTGCGACCACGCCGGATCGGCCGGGCTGTAGCTCGCCAGGCAGGCGATCAGGTAAACGACCACGGTCAGCAGCGCGATGATCGCGACTTCGCGCACGACGCGCTGCATGACCGGAGCGCCGGCACCCGCTGTCTTGTTGGAAGTATTTCTGGATTCGCGCGCCACCGCGTGAGTCTACCTTAAGTTAGTCCGTTAACGAATTGTTTTTATGATTGTTTCGCAGCCGCGATTTCGGCGGCGACGCAGCCACGCGGGAAATGGTGCGGACAACTCGCGCCGCCGGGAGGCTGACTTGATTAGAACCGTTGCGCGCCCCATTCTTCGCAATCCGAAGAAGCGTCCTTCCGCCTGCCCACGTTGCGAGAATTATACATGACGACCCCGAAGCATAGCCGCCTGATCATCCTCGGCTCCGGCCCCGCCGGTTACACCGCCGCGGTCTACGCGGCGCGCGCGAACCTCAAGCCCGTGCTGATCACCGGCCTTGCCCAGGGCGGGCAGTTAATGACCACGACCGACGTGGACAACTGGCCCGGCGATGTCGAAGGCCTGCAAGGCCCGGCGCTGATGGAGCGCATGCAGAAGCACGCCGAGCGCTTCGACACCGAAATCGTGTTCGACCACATCCATACGGCCGACCTGAAATCGAAACCGATTCGCCTCGTCGGCGACAGCGGCGAATACACCTGCGACGCACTCATCATCGCCACGGGCGCGACGGCGAAGTACCTGGGCCTCGACTCCGAGGAGAAGTTCAAGGGCCAGGGCGTGTCCGCCTGCGCGACCTGCGACGGCTTCTTCTATCGCGATCGGGAAGTCGCCGTGATTGGCGGCGGCAACACCGCGGTCGAGGAGGCGCTGTACCTGGCGAACATCGCCAGCAAGGTCACCGTCGTGCATCGTCGCGACAAGTTCCGCGGCGAGAAGATCCTGCAGGACAAGCTCATGGCCAAGCAGCAGGCCGGCAAGGTCGAGGTCGTCTGGAACCACGCCGTCGACGAAGTGCTCGGCGACGACAAGGGCGTCACCGGCGTGCGCATCAAGCATGTCGACCACGGCGCGACGCGCGACCTGACCGTGCACGGCATGTTCGTCGCGATCGGCCATGCGCCGAACACCGAGATCTTCGCCGGCCAGCTCGACATGAAGAACGGCTACATCGTGATCAAGACCGGCCTCGAGGGCGGCGCGACCGCGACCAGCGTGCCCGGCGTGTTCGCCGCCGGCGACGTCGCCGACCAAGTCTACCGCCAGGCCG
>JAFEFQ010000028.1 GCA_018240505.1 Pseudomonadota bacterium | reverse complement strand
TTGAGCTTGATCACGTCCATCGTCGCCATCGCGAGGCCGGCGCCGTTGACCATGCAGCCGATGTTGCCGTCCATCGTGACGTAGTTGAGGTTGTGCTTGACCGCGACCGCCTCGGCCGGGTCTTCCTGCGACTCGTCGCGCATCGCGGCCAGGTCGGCGTGGCGGAACTCGGCGTTGTCGTCGGAGTTGACCTTGCCGTCGAGCGCGACGAGGTCGCCGGCCTTGTTGATCGCGAGCGGGTTCAACTCGACCAGGGCGAGATCCTTCTCGTTGAACAGCTTGTACAGGCCGAGCATGATGCGGGTCAGCTGGCCGGCCTGCTTGGCGTTGAGGCCCATCGCGAAGCCGAGCTGGCGGCACTTGTACGGCTGCAGGCCTTCGACGAAGTTCACTTCGAGGGTATGGATGTCTTCGGGGTTCTCGCGCGCGACCTGCTCGATATCGACGCCGCCGCGCGCCGAGGCGATGAAGGCGACCGACTTGGTGCCACGGTCGACGAGCACCGACAGGTACAGTTCCTTGGCGATGTCGCTGGCCTCGGTGACCAGCACGACGTTGACCGGCAGCGCGCGACCGCCGCTCTGATAGGTCTCCATCTTCGTGCCGAGCATCTTCGCCGCAGCGGCCTTGACCTCGTCGGGCGTCTTGACCAGCTTGACGCCGCCGGCCTTGCCGCGGCCGCCGGCGTGGATCTGGGCCTTGACCACCCATTCGTCGCCGCCGAGCGCTTTCGCGGCTTCGACCGCCTCTTCCGGCGTCTTTGCAATCTTGCCGGGCGGCACGGGGATGCCGTAGTCGGCGAACAACTGTTTGGCCTGATACTCGTGGAAATTCATGCGACCACCTTGGGGGGAGTTGGTGAATACTCGCGGCGCGCCGGGCGCGGCCGGGGCGCGTATTGTGATGAATCGCCCGGCCAAAAAAAAGTCCGACGCGGCTGCCGACGGTGGCGCACCCGCTTCGGGGAGCCCCCGACCGGCAACGCCCTGTCTCACAAGTCCGGCTCTAGCGCTTATACTTGCGCACGGGGGGACCACCGCGCAAAACACAAGGAACCACTCGGTCGTGGCCGTTGCCGCCGTCCAATCCAGCTTCGCCGCCCGCGCCGCGGGCGACACCGCCGCAATCGAGCGCGAGTTCTATTTCTTCAATCTCTTCCGTGTTCTCGAAGCGGTCATCATCCTCGCCTTGATGTTCAGCCCATACGCGGTCGAATGGGTCAGCCTCGTGCACCCGGAGCTCGGCCGCGGCACGGCGCTGTTCTACATGATTTTCGCCGTGCTCACCGTCGCCTTCGCCACGCGCGAGGCGCGCTACTACCGGACCTGGATCGACGCATCCCTCGTCGTCGACATCCTCGTCTGCGCGCTGGCGATGTTCTCGATCCGCCATCAGTTCATCAGCCTGGCCCTGCTCCTGCTCGTCAACATCGGCGGCGCGGCGACCCTGCTGCCGCGGCGCATCTCGTTCTTCTTCGCCGCGCTGGCCACGTTCGGCGTGTTCGCGCAGAACATCGCCGGCAACCTGCTCAACGAAGACCACCGCGAAGTCCTCGAGGCCGGCATCTGCGGCCTGGCGTATTTCTCGGTCACCGGCCTGTGCCTGTTCCTCGGCCGGCGCATGCGCGCCTCGGAAGCGCTTGCCAACCGGCGCGGCAGCGACCTGCGCAACCTCGCCCAGATCAACGAGCTGATCATCCGGCGCATGAAGACCGGCGTGCTCGTCGTCGACGGCGGCAATACCGTGCACCGCTGGAACGAGGCCGCGGCCGCGTTGATCGGCAACCCCACCGACGGTCACAACGACCTCGGCCGCATCGCGCCCGAGCTGTCGCGCCGGCTCTACCATTGGCGCACCTCGCGCAAGATCGACAACACCGCGATCTCGCTCGCCGAAGGCGCGCCCGAGGTGATCCCGCGCTTCACGCGCATGACCGCGAACGACGACGAGAACGTGCTGATCTTCCTCGACGACACCTCGCTCGTCTCGCGTCGCGCCGAGCAGCTCACGCTCGCCTCGATGGGCCGGCTCGCCGGCTCGATCGCGCACGAGATCCGCAACCCGCTCGCCGCGATCAGTTACTCGGCGCAGTTGCTCGCCGAGTCCGATGCGCTCGACAGCGCCGACCAGCGCATGATCGAGATCATCCGCAATCACGCCGGGCGCGTGAACGAGATCGTCGAGAACATCCTGCATCTCGCCCGGCGCGAGCGCTCGATGCCGGAAAGCATCGACCTCGTCGCCTGGACCGAGCGCTTCATCGCCGATTTCAAGGCGACGATCGACATCGGCGCGAACAGCCTCGTCAGCAAGCCGCAGAAGGCGAAGGTGGAAACGCTGGTCGATCCCAAGCAGTTGCAACAGGTCGTGTGGAATCTCGTCCAGAACGCGCTGCGCTACGGCCATGCGCCGGGCGAACCGGCCCGCATCAGCCTGATCGTGCGCCAGTCCGGCGACCGCGGTCCGCCGATGCTCGATGTCGTCGATCGCGGCCCCGGCATCCCGGCCAAGGTCGCCGCACAGATTTTCGAGCCGTTCTTCACCACGCACGAACTCGGCACCGGGCTCGGTCTCTATCTCGCGCGCGAGATGTGCCTGGCCAATCTCGCCGCGCTCGAATATCTTCCGATCGCCGGCGGCGGCAGTTGCTTCCGCATCACCTTCGCCGCGCCGCCGACGCCGACGCTCGCCTGAACTCCGCCCCTGAACGCCGCAGCCAGCGCAACTTTCCGGTACGATCCCTCCGATGAGCCAACCCGCCGCCCTCATAGTCGACGACGAACGCGACATCCGCGAACTGCTTTCGATCACGCTCGGCCGCATGGGCCTGCGCGTGGACACCGCCGCCGATGTCACCCAGGCCATGGCCCGGCTCGCCGAGACCCGCTACACGCTCTGCTTCACCGACATGATGTTGCCGGACGGCTCCGGCCAGCAGATCGTCGAGTGGATCGCGACCAATCAACCGCAGACGCCGGTCGCGATGATCACGGCGCACGGCAATGTCGATGCGGCGGTGACCGCGCTCAAGGCCGGCGCGTTCGATTTCGTTTCCAAACCGGTCGACATCGCGATCCTGCGCCGACTCGTCCAGGCCGCGCTCAAGCTCGCCGAGGAGAAGAGCTCCGACGCGCCGAAGACCGACGCCTCGCGCCTGCTCGGCGATTCCCCCGCGATGACCCAGCTGCGCGCGACGATCGACAAACTCGCCCGCAGCCAGGCACCGGTCTACATCGCCGGCGAGTCGGGCGTCGGCAAGGAACTCGCCGCGCGCCTGATCCACGAGCAGGGTCCACGCGCCGCGGCCCCGTTCGTGCCGGTCAACTGCGGAGCGATCCCGGCCGAACTGATGGAAAGCGAATTCTTCGGCCACATGAAAGGCAGCTTCACCGGGGCGGCCGCCGACAAGATCGGCTTGTTCCAGGCCGCCGCCGGCGGCACGCTGTTCCTCGACGAGGTCGCCGACCTGCCCACGCACATGCAGGTGAAACTGCTGCGCGTGATCCAGGAAAAGGCCGTGCGCCCGATCGGTGGCCGCGCCGAGCTGCCGGTCGACGTGCGCATCCTCTGCGCCACGCACAAGGACCTCGGCCGCCTCGTCGAGGCCGGCCAGTTCCGCCAGGACCTCTACTACCGCATCAACGTCATCGAACTGCGCGTGCCGCCGCTGCGCGAGCGCCGCGACGATGTGCCCAAGCTCGCCGCACGCATTCTCGAACGCCTGGCCAGGAATTCCGGCGGCACACCCGCGAGGCTGAGCCCGGACGCGCTCGACGCGCTGCTCCGCTATTCCTTCCCGGGCAACGTGCGCGAACTCGAGAACGTGCTCGAACGCGCCGTCGCGCTGTGCGAGAACAACATGATCACCGCCGACGACCTGCAGCTCACCGCACGCGCGCGCGTGCCCGCCCCAGCCGCCGCGGCAGCCATCGAGTCGCAGGAGGAAGAAGACGACGACGGTCTCGACGACGACGCCACCGGGGTCGGCCTCGACAGCTACATCTCGAACCTCGAACGCGAAGCGATCATGAAGGTGCTGCAGGAGACGCGCTACAACAAGACCGCCGCGGCGAAGAAGCTCGGCATCACGTTCCGCGCGATGCGCTACAAGCTGAAGAAGCTCGGCATCGACTGAAACCTGGCGATGGATGCGCAATCGAAGCGGCTGGCAGCCGAACAGCTGCAACTCGGCATCGCCAGGCAGCGCGCGGAACAATACTCGGCCGCGACCAGCCACTATCAGCGCGCCGCCAAGCTCGACGCGGACAACCCGCAGGTCTGGTATCTGCTCGGCGTCTGCGCGCTGCAGACCGGCAACCTCGCGCTCGCGGCGAAACATTTCCGTACCTGCCTGCAGCGCGACCCGCGATCCGCCGAGGCACACAACAGCCTCGGCGTCGTCCTGCGGCGCATGGGCAAGCATGCCGAGGCCATCGAGGCGTTCCGCGCCGCGCTCGGCGCGCGCGCGCAGTACGTCGAGGCGATGTACAACCTCGGTCTGTCGCTGCAGGCGCTCGGTGCGGACGGCGAGGCCGAGCGTGCCTGGCGGCAGGCGCTGCAATGGCGGCCGAACGACTTCAACACGATCAGTGCGCTCGGCAGCGCGCTGAGCCGGCAAGGCCGGGGCGAGGAAGCGCTGCCGCTGCTGATCCAGGCGCAGCGGCTCAAGCCCGATCTCGCCCACAGCAACGGCGCGCTCGCGCAGACCCTGCTCGATCTCGGCCGCCCGCGCGAGGCGCACGGCTACGCGCAGGCTGCAGCCGCACTGGAGCCCGCCGCGGCGCCGTGGTGGGCGACCCTGGGGCGGACCGAACGCCTGCTGCACAATGTCGAAGCCGCGATCGCGGCCTTGCGCAAGGCGGGCGCGCTCGACGCGGACGATTGGGTTTCGCGCTGCGAGCTCGGTCTCGCGCTTGCCGAAGCGGGCGAGATCGCCGAATCGCGCGAGATCCTCACGCAAACCCGGGTCGGCGAACGTCAGGCCGAACGCCTGCGCTGGACGGTGCTGTTGTCGCTGCCTTCGGTCTACGCCAGCGAGGCCGAAGTCGACGCCGAACGCGCGCGCTTCGCCCGCGGCCTCGACGAGATCGCCGCGAGCTTGCGCCTGGACACGCCCGCGCAACGCCAATACGCCTACGAGGCGGCCTGCGGCGTCACGCCGTTCCAGCTCGAATACCAGGCGCGCGACAACACCGCGCTGCACGCCCGCTTCGGCGATCTCGTCGCGCGCGTCATGCACGCGGCCGCGCCGCACTACGCGCAGCCGTGTGCATGGCGCGCACGCGCGCACGGCGGCCGCATCCGCGTCGGCATCGTCAGCAGCCATCTGATGCAGCATACGGTGTCGCGCTATTTCCGCCGCCTGCTCGCCGGGCTCGATCCGGCACGTTTCGAGGTGCGTGTCTGGTACAGCGGCGAGACGCGCGACTCGAGCACCGACTACATTGCCGAACGCGTCGCCGCGTTCGAGCAGGTCAACGAGGATGCGCTGCGCAGCGCCGGGCGCATCCACGCCGCGCAACTCGATGCGCTGGTCTATCCCGAGATCGGCATGGACCCGCGCCATCAGGTGCTCGGCGCGCTGCGTCTCGCGCCCGTGCAATGCGCACTGTATGGCCACCCGGCAACGAGCGGCCTGGCGAACATCGACCACTTCCTCGGCGCCGACGCGCTGGAACCTGAGGATGCGCAGCGACACTATCGCGAGCGGTTGATCCGTCTGCGCGGACTCGGCACGCTGCCGGAACGGCCGCCCGCACCGGGCGACGGCAGCTGGCTGGCTGCGCATGCCGGCGACGCGCCGATCGCGCTGTGCCTGCAGAACCATCTCAAGCTGCCGCCGTCGTTCGACGCGGTGCTCGCGCGCATCGCGCAACGCAGCGGCGCGCGCATCGGCCTGTTCGTGCGCAACAGCGGCGTCGCGCGGCATCTGCGCCGGCGCATCGAGGCCGCATTCGCCGCGCACGGCCTCGATCCGGCGCGCGCGCTCGCGTTCCTGCCGGCGAAAGACCACGCGACCTACCTCGGCGCGGTCGCGCGCGCGACGCTGATCCTCGACACGCCCGGTTTCTCCGGCGGCGCGACCAGCCTCGACGCGTTCAGCGCCGGCGCGCCCGTGCTGACCTGGCAGGGCACGATGGCGCGCGGCCGCCAGACCGCCGGCATGCTCGCGCTCATGGGCACAACCGGACTCGTCGCCGCGGACGAGGACGACTACGTGGACAGGGCGGTCGCGCTGATCGCCGACGAATCGCGCCGCACGGCGCTGCGCGCGCAGATCCTCGAACGCAACCACGTGCTGTTCGACGGCGAAGGCGTCATCGCCGCGCTCGAGGAATTTCTCGACACGGCGACGCAAAGATCCGCGGAAGAATGGGCTTCGTAGGGGCGCACTTCATTGCGCCAAGCGTTTTGGTTTTCCGTACGTCTGCAATGCGGACGCGATGAATCGCGCCCCTACTTCGGCAGTTCCAGGGCGGCGGTCAGGTCACCCATCGGCGCCGCACCATTCGCCTTCAGCGCCGCGTCGCGTTGCTCGATGCCGGGCAACGGCGCGAGACCGAAGCGGCGATTGATCAGCCTCTGGATCGAGCCCGTGTCGTATTGCGTGTGATCGACGTAGCCGCGTTTGGCGAACGGCGAGACGATGATCGTCGGAATGCGCAGCCCCGGCCCCCAGCGGTCGCCTTTCGGCGGCGCGACATGGTCCCACCACCCCCCGTTTTCGTCGTAGGTGACGACGACGAGCATGTGCTGCCATTGCGGGCTTTTTTCCAGATGCGCGATGACGTCGGCGATGTGCGCATCGCCCGCAGCGATGTTCGCGTAGCCGGCGTGCTGGTTGAGATTGCCCTGTGGCTTGTAGAACGTCACCGGCGGCAGCTTGCCCGCATCGATGTCGGCGATGAGCTTCGCGCCATCCATGCCGCCGTCGCGCAGGTGTTCGGCGCGCGCCGGCTTGCCGGGCGCATAGTTCGCGTAATAGTTGAACGGCTGGTGGTGGTACTGGAACGCGATGCGCGACAGTTCCTTGCCTTCGTCGAGCGCGACCTGCCAGGCGCCCGCATACCAGGCCCAGCCCACGTTCGCCGCGCTGAGCCGCTCGCCTATCGTCTCGGCGACCTGCGCGCTCAGCGTGTTGCGCTTGTCCGCGTCGGCATAGCGCGGATCGCCGCCCTTGGCCGCGGTGTTGCCGGAGGGCTGGTACGGCGGCTGCATCGTGTTGACCGCGTAATAGTCCGGGGTGAGCGTGCCGTAGCGTGCGTACTTCGGCGGGCCGTCCAGCGACGACGCGGGGCTCTGCGGATCGAGCTTGAGGCTGACGCCGTCGTCGTTGACGATCGAAACGTTGCCCTCGTAGGTCTTCGGATCGGCCTTGGTCTTGAAGTCGAACGGCGCGCAGGCGCAGATCAGGTACTGGTGATTGAGAAACGAGGAACCGAACGCACCGTGGAAGAAATTGTCGGCCAGAGTATACTTTTTCGCGATCTTCCACAGCGCCATCTTCGAGCCGTCGAAATGGCCCATCGTCTCGCCGCCGGCATCGCTGTACGCGGCGAACAGGTCGTTCCTGCCGCCGTTGATCTGCATCTGCTCGTTGTAGAACGCGTGAATCAGGTCGTGCAGCTGATAGTCGAGCGTGACGGCGTAACCGTTCGGATCGTCGAGCGCGTAGGGCCGGTTCGGGTGGCCGCGCGTCGCCTCGGTCGGAATCGATTTCGGATCGGATGCCGTCGTCAGCGCATTCGGCACGGGCGGCAGCGTCTTCAGCACGCTGCCGTCGCGGTCGCGTTGCAGGTACTGCTCGGGTTTGAGGTTCTGCAGACCGTTCGCGCCGGGGAAGTACCCGTAGAGATTGTCGAAGCTGCGGTTCTCGGCGTAGATCACGACGATGGTCTGGATCGCGTCGAGCGAGGGCCGCGCGGCAGCGGTACTCTGCTTCGATGCCGGCGGCGTCTGGCACGCGGCAAGCAAGGCGAAGGCGGCGGCGGCAAGGATCTGTCTGTGACGGAGCATGGCGATTCCCACCCGAAACGAGGCGTTCAGGCAAAATGTTCGCATGCATCGCTTCATTTGTGTATTTTTTGTGACAGTCGCAGGCGTGTGCGCGGCGGTGCCCGGCAATGAAGCGGGTCCGTCCCCTTCGCATGCACGCGCACGCGAGCGCACGGCGCTGCTGCGCGAAGCCGGTCGCGCGATCTTTTCCGACCCGGCGTTTTCCGCATCGGGCAGGCAATCGTGCGCAAGCTGCCACGATCCGGCGCGGCGCTACAACCCGCCGAATGCGCGCGATGTGCAACTGGGTGGCCCCGCGCTGCGCGATCCGGGCCTGCGCGCGCCGCCGACGCTGACCTACCTCGACCGTGTGCCGCCCTACGACAATCATCACTTCGATTCCGAGGACGAAGCCGACAACTCGATCGACAACGGGCCGACCGGCGGCCTGACCTGGGACGGCCGCGTCGACACGGGCGCGCAGCAGGCCGCGATTCCGCTGACCTCGAAATTCGAGATGGCCAACAGCGCGGCCGGCGTCGCGGCGGCGGTACGCAAGGCGGCGTACGCGTCGACCTTGCGCGCGGCGCTCGGCAACGACGCCTTGGACGAGGACGCGCACGCTTTCGCCGCCGTCGCGCGCGCGCTGGCCGCGTTCGAGGACGACGATGCCGAGTTCAGCCCGTACACGAGCAAGTACGATGCCTTCCTTACCGGCCACACGCAACTGAGTGCGCAGGAAAAACGCGGCCTCGCCCTGTTCAACGACGAAAAGAAAGGCAACTGCGCGCAATGCCATCGGTCGCAGCGCGGCCTCGACGGCACCCCGCCCGCGCTGTCCGACTACGGCCTGATCGCGCTCGCCGTGCCGCGCAACGCCAACCTCGCGCGCAACCACGACCCCGCGTTCTTCGACCTCGGCGCCTGCGGCCCCGAACGCAAGGACAAAGCCGGCCAGACCGAATATTGCGGCCTGTTCCGCACGCCGACCCTGCGCAACGTCGCCCTGCGCAGCACCTTTTTCCACAACGGGAAATTCCACGACTTGCGCGAGGTCGTCGAGTTCTACGTCACGCGCGACATCACGCCCGAGCGCTGGTACGCCAAGGACGCGCGCGGCAAGACCATCGCCTACGACGACCTGCCCGCGCGATACCACGCCAATATCAACCGCGATGCGCCGTTCGCGGAGCAGCATCCCGGCGCCGCGCCACGCTTGAACGCCCAGGAGATCGATGACGTCGTCGCCTTCATGCAGACGCTGACCGACGGCTATCTCAAGACCAACCCGTATCGCGAACGGCGAATGACCGACAGATCATCGAACCTCGTAGGGCGGACGCTCAGCGCGTCGTCGCGTCCGCGGTCGCAGATTTGGCCGCATCCCCGTCCGCGTTGAAATTGACTGGAACCGGCGCTACGCGAGCCGTTGGCCATCCGTATACGGTGCAGTCCTTGAACCTCCACAACTGGGCCGCTTCGATCGTCGCCGTTTCAAACGCCTGACGAATCGGCTGCTCATTCACCGTGGTTCCGGACGCGGGTTTCGGCCCGCCCGAAAGCTCCAGTTCTTCGATGCGCATCGATTTCGGCTTGCCAGCCAGATCGACCGATACCTCGACGACAACTCGAGCGGACCAGTGCTCGGCAAGCGCAGCCTCGGGGTACTTCGGCACAGCGACCGGCTGCATCGGTACGTCTGCTTCGTGCGCGACAATGTCGTCGCTGAAACTTGCAAGACAACAGCATTTGGGCGCGCTTGCGCTCTTTTTTGCTTCGCCTTGCTCGGCATTCGAGCCGCAAGCGAAAACCATCGCCCATGCGCACAGAGCTGTGCACGTGCGTCGATGGCAAAAACGAACAAGCGAGCATGTCATGTCGATGCGTTCGCAATCCGCTGTGACTCGAAGCATGCTTACGGCGCCGCCACCACGATCGTCTGCAACGTAGTGTGGATCGGCTCGAGCGGAGGGCTGCCGGCGAGCGGCGCGGGCGCCGTATTCGCGTCGGCGCGGAACTCCAACGGAATGCGCACTGCCGCGGCACGCGCAACGCCATCGACGACCTCGGGCGAGAATCGCCATTGCTTCACCGCCTGCAGAGCCGCCTCGCCAAAGTCCGCGGCGGAATCTGGCAGCGCCTGCTCGACGCGCGCGACGCCCAGGCTGCCGTCGGCGGCGATTTCCGCGCGCACGAACACGGTCGCGGAAGCGTGATTGGCCATGGCCGTGGCCGGGTACACCGGCGTGGTCAGCTTGCGATAAGTCACCGGCAGCGGGCGCACTGGATCGGGCTCGGTCAGCTTCTCGCCCTTGTCGGGCTTGAGGAAAAAGTCGACCGAAACGAACAGCGATTCCGCGATCGCCTTGCCGTCGCGCATCGCCGGGTTGTATCGCCATTGCAATGCCGCAGCGACAGCGGCTCCGCCAAGCTCCACCGCGGACGCAGGCTCGATGCCAAACACCTCCGCCCATACCGGCGCGCCGTCGGCGCCGACCGCCACGTTGACCATCACCTTGCCCTGCACGCCTGCACGCAGCGCGCTCGGCGGATAATGCGGCGGTCGCATGCGCCGGTAGCTGGCGATTTCCGAGGGCTTTGATGGCGACGCAGCGGACTTGTCGGCGGTTTGCGCGCCGACATTGATCGATGCCTGCTTGAACGCGCCATTGTGATCCGCCGGCAATGCCGCCGCATCAATGCGGAGCAGGGTGTAGATCAAGCTCAGCCGATCCTTCGTCACCTCGCCGGCATCCGGGCCACCGATTTCCACCGATTTTGTTTCCCCATCCGCCAGTGTCTGCCGGTTTTCCGCGACGAAGCCGTCGTTGTGCTTCACGCGCACATCCATCTGGAGCGATCCGCCGGACAGCGGCGTGGTTTGGCAATCGAACTCCCAAGTTTCATCGTCGCGCTGCGCGCGCACGACGAAGCTCTCTCCCGGCTTGTTGATCAGGCGCATGACGCCGCTCGCATCGGGCGGCAACATGTCTTTCGCGGAAAAGCTGCCCTGCCAGGCGGATGCCGTTCGCGCGTGCGAGGTGCCGGTGACCATCTCGCCGTTGATGCTGAAATCGAACGTCGCTTCGATGCGCAGCGACTGTGCCGGCATTGCGGTCGCAGCCTGCTGCGCAGCGGCCGGTGTGGCCGCAGCCAGTGTAGCGAGAAGAATCAGCGCCGCCTTCATCTTGAAACAGAACGCGCCGCGGAAGTTGGCACGTACGAAACGCAGCGCATGATCAAACTCCCTGGGACCCGGGCAAAAAGTGTAACGCAACGCATCCGGGAATAATTCGTCACCGTGCTTGCGCGCTGCCCACCACCGGCTTGCCGTCGCGCAACTCAAACACGAAATCGTAGTCGAGGCTGAACGGCTGTCGCCCAGCACTGATCTGGCGCGAATCGACCACATTGCCTCCGTGTCCAAACGCGGGCGCACTCGCTTGCGCATCGGCCTGCTCGCGGCGCCGGTGACGACGATCGCCTCCAGGCGGCGCACCGTTTCCGGATAGGCTGGCACCCGCATCAGACCGGTACAGCCTCGCCTTCGATCCGGAGCCGTCGGCGATGCTGCCAATGGCGCGCAATCCGACAAACACTTGACTTAAATACGTACGAACGTATTATTTCTCGCATGGCCCGCCCCTCCCTCCGTGAAAAGATTCTCGACGCCGGTCTGCGCGTGATGTTCCGGCACGGCTACAACGGCGCCGGCGTGCGCGACATCTGCGCGGCGGCAAAGGCGCCGCAAGGATCGTTCACCAATCACTTCCGCTCCAAGGAAGCGTTCGCGCTCGAAGTGCTGGACCGCTATTTCGCCTACGTGCAGACGCTGGTTGCCGGCGCACTCGGCGATCCGAAGCGCTCGCCGCGCCAGCGGCTGAGGCGCTACCTCGATGTGATCTCCGCAAAGCTCGCCGCAGACGAGTTCCTGCGCGGCTGCCTGATCGCCGACTTCAGTCTCGAAGCGTCACCGCACAGCGAGAAACTGCGCCGACGCTTGCTCGAAATCTTCGCTGAATGGCGCAAGCCGTTCGCCGCGTGCATCGCCGAGGCGCAGGCCGCTGGCGAGATCGACGAGGCATTTTCCGCCGACGAACTCGCCGAGTTCCTGCTCGCCTCTTGGCACGGCGCGATCCTGCGCATGAAGGTCGAACGCAGCGCAGCACCGCTGCAACGCTTCAAACGAATCGCTTTCGCCACCGTGTTCAAGGAACCCACATGAATACTCCCGTCGATATCGTCCTGCCGTCGGTTCGCGTCCTCGATTCGCATATGGCCTATCGCGAAGCGATTCGCGCAGGGTCCAGCGCGCCCGTTCCCGTCGCCCTCTTCCTGCACGGCAATCCGACCTCGTCGTACATCTGGCGCAACATCATGCCGCACGTAGCCCCAATCGCGCGCTGCATCGCGCCGGATCTGATCGGCTTCGGCCAATCGGGGAAACCCGACATCGAATATCGTTTCGCCGACATTGCGCGCTACCTCGACGCCTTCATCGAGGCAATGCGGATCGAATCCGCGTACCTCGTCGCCCAGGACTGGGGCACCGCGTTTGCATTCCATCTCGCTGCGCGGCGACCGCAATGGGTGCGCGGCCTCGCGTTCATGGAGTTCATTCGTCCGATGCCGACCTGGGAAGATTTCCACCAGTCACCGGCCGCACGCGAGACCTTCCGCAAGTTTCGCACGCCCGGGATCGGCGAAAGCCTTATTCTCGACAACAATGTCTTCGTCGAACGCGTGCTGCCCGGCTCGGTCGAGCGCGGCCTGACAGAGGCGGAACACGCGGTGTACCGCGCGCCGTTCGCCACGCGCCAATCGCGTCTGCCGACTTGGCGCCTACCGAATGAGCTGCCGATCGCGGGCGAGCCCTCCGATGTCGACGCGATGCTCGCGGCAGCACATGCCGCACTCGCCGCATCGAACTATCCGAAGCTGCTGTTCGTCGGCAATCCAGGCGCACTCGTCTCGCCGGCGTTTGCCGACGAATTCGCCGCTTCGTTGCACGACTGCGAGTTGATGAAGTTGCCCGGCGGCCTGCACTATCTTCAGGAGGATCACCCGGACCTGATCGGCGCAGCTGTCGCAAGCTTCATCGCGAATCACGAACCCAACGAGCTGCCGAACGCGGCGTGACGCAGGCTCTGCGATAATGAGCACGACCACTTCGTCCTCGTCGCCGCAATGCCCTACACGCCCATCCTCGCCACGCTAGGCTACGTGCTCTCGCCCGACCGCAGGCGCGTGCTGATGATCCATCGCAATGCGCGCGCGGGCGATCACCATCTCGGCAAGTACAACGGTCTCGGCGGCAAGCTTGAGGCGGACGAGGATGTCATCGCCGGCATGCGTCGCGAGATCATGGAGGAGGCCGGCATCGACTGCACGGAAATGAACCTGCGCGGCACGATCAGCTGGCCGGGCTTCGGCAAGCACGGCGAGGACTGGTTCGGTTTCCTCTTCGTGATCACGCGCTACGCGGGCATGCCGCTCGAGCGCAATGCCGAAGGCACGCTCGAATGGGTGGAGACGGAAAAGATCCTCGACCTGCCGCTGTGGGAAGGCGACCGGCATTTCCTGCCGCTCGTGTTCGACGCCGATCCGCGTGCGTTCCACGGCGTGATGCCATATCGCGACGGCAGGATGATGAGCTGGACCGTGAGTCGGGTGTAGCCCACGCAAAAGAAAAGTCACACAGCGACCTATCCCATCTTCCGCTTTCCGGAACGATTTTTAACGCGGATCAAAGCGGATCAAGATGGATAAGAGCGGATTGAACTGATGAACAAATCCGCTCTTATCCGTTGAAATCGGCTCTTATCCGCGTTAAACGCTTTTCCTCGGCGAGGCCCGAGGACGCCACACGATTTCACTTCAGGTTCTTCACCGCATCGGCCACCGCGGTCGCGGTGATGTCGAAATAAATGAACAATTGCTCGGCCGGCGCCGACGCGCCGAAGCGGTCGAGGCCGACCACCGCGCCGTCGAGGCCGACATACTTGCGCCAGTACGCGGTCACGCCCGCCTCGACCGCGACGCGCTTGCGGCACCACGACGGCAGCACGCCTTCGCGATAGGCGAGCGGCTGGCGGTCGAACACCTCGGCGCAGGGCATCGAGACGACGCGCACATGGATGCCCTGCTGCGCGAGGATGCGCATGGCGTCCATCGCGACGCCGACTTCGGAACCGGTCGCGATCAGGATCGCGTCGAACTTCGCGCTGGCCGGATCGCTGAGCACGTAGCCGCCGAGCTGGATCAATCCGACCTGCTCGTCGCTGCGCAGCTGGTGCGGCAGGTTCTGGCGCGAGAAGACGAGGCAGTCCGGGCCTTCGCGACGCTCGATCGCGGCTTTCCAGGCGACCGCGCTCTCGACCGCGTCGCACGGACGCCAGACATGGTTGTTCGGGATCAGGCGCAGGGATGCGAGATGCTCGACCGGCTGGTGGGTCGGGCCGTCCTCGCCGAGGCCGATCGAATCGTGCGTGTAGACGTGGATCGCGCGCGTCGGGATCAGC
>JAFEFQ010000281.1 GCA_018240505.1 Pseudomonadota bacterium | reverse complement strand
CCCAGCCGCCCGCCATCAGGATTTCCAGCACGCCGATTCCTCGTCAGGGTTCCGTCTTTCGCGGCGAATCATACCAGCGAATCGCCACCGCTTTGCGCGTTTGGTGACCGGCTCGACGATTCCGATTCCGCGTTGCCGGCACTCATTCGCGCCAGTACGGATGGCGGTCGCGGCGCCCCTGCTCGATCAACCGCGGCGCGCTGCCCGCGGTGAAGCGGAAGTCGGCGAAGCCGCTGTGCGGCGTGTCCACAAGCGCGACACCGGCCGCGCGATAACGCGCGACGACCGCGGGATTGGGATGATTGAAATGGTTGCGGTAGCCCGACGAGACCAGGGCCAAGTCCGGTTGCAGTGCCGCGATGAACGCCGCGCCCGAGGAGGTCTTGCTGCCGTGATGCGGCACCTGCAGCAGCGTATGCGCCGCGATCGGCGCGAGAGCCGCGGCCACCTCGCCTTCCACCGCCGCGGTGATGTCGCCGGTCAGCAGCAGGGCGCTGTCGCCCGTGCGCACTTCGAGCACACAGCAACGGTCGTTGTTCTTCGCCGACAGCGGCTCGTGCGGGTGGACGATGCGGAAGGCGACGCCGTTCCAGTTCCACGCCTCGCCGGCCAGACATTGCGTTGCTGGCACGTGCATGCGCTGCGGTTCGCCACTGCTCACCGCAGCGCGCGGAAACGCGGCGAGCACCGCCGCCGCGCCGCCGGCATGATCGTTGTCGCCATGACTGACGATCAGGCGATCGATGCGATCGGCACCGGTCGCATGCAGCGCCGGCACCACCGCGGCCTCGCCGAGATCGAACCCCGAGGGGAATCTCGCGCCGGCGTCGTAGACGAGCGTGTGCTCGCGCGTGCGCACGACGACCGACAAGCCCTGCCCCACGTCGAGCATCAGCGCCTCGAATTCGCCGTCGGCCGGCACGTGGCGCGCGGGCGCCAGCAGCGGCAGGAACAGGACCAGACCCAAGGCGCGTGCCGGCATGCCGCGCGGCAGCAGCAGCCATGCGGCGCCGAGCATCGCCAGCGCGAACGCCCAGGCGCTCGGCTCCGGGAAATACCACAGCGCTGCCGGCCAGTCCGCCATGCGTTCGAGCAGCCACCACAGCGCCCGCATCGCGTATCCCGCCAGCGCGAGCAGAGGCATGCCGAGCGCCGGCAACCCCAGTTGCAGCAGCGCGCCGGCGACGCCGAACGGCAGGATCAGGAAGCAGACCACCGGCACGGCGATCAGGTTCGCGAGCGGTCCGATCAGCGAGCTCTGGCCGAAGAACCAGATCGTCAGCGGCAGCAGGCCGAGGCTCGCGACGCCTTGCGCGCTGACCATTTCCTGCCACCAGTTCTTGCGCTCGCCGCGGCCGCCGAGGCAGAACATCAGCCAGGCCACGCCGACGAAGGACAACCAGAATCCCGCGCTGAGCACGCACAGCGGATCGAGCGCGAGCAACACGATCACGGCGAACGCAAGCCCGTGCACCGGCGCACGCGCGCGCCGCACGAGGTTGGCCGCGAGCAACATGCCGATCATCACGAGCGCCCGCCGCGTGGGCAGGCCGAGGCCCGAGATCGCCGCGTAGCCAAGGGCGAAGGCGATGCTCGCGAGCGCTTCGATCAGCGGCGCGGGCCAGCGCAGGGTCAGGCGCGGCGCGAGCTTCCAGAACAGGCGCACGAGCAACACGCCGAAGCCGGCGAACAGCGCGATGTGCAGGCCCGAGATCGCGATCAGGTGTGGAATGCCGGTCGCGCGCGCGACGTTCCATTCGTGCTCGTCCATCGCCTGCTGATCGCCGAACGCGAGCGCGCGCAGCACGTCGCTTTGCGGACCGGGACCGAGCGCAGCGGCGATGCCCTGCGAGATGCGCTGGCGCAGGCCTTCGACACAGAACATGCGCGTGCCGATCGCGCGATTGACCGCATCCTCGCGCACATAACCCGTCGCGGTGATGCCTTCGCCGAGCGCGTAACGCTCGAAGTCGAACGCGCCGGGGTCGATCAGTCCGCGCGGACGTTTCAGGCGCGCGCGCAGGCGCCAGCGCGAACACGGCTCGATCTCGGGAACGACGGTTTTTTCGCTCGCGTACCAGTGCAGGCGCAGCGTGCCGGAGACCGCGGCGGGAATGCCGTCCTGTTCGGCCGTATCGGCGACCAGGTCGAACCGCGTCGCGTCGTCCTGCGCATGCGGCAGGCCGAGTACCGCGCCGGTGACGACGATGTCCTGGCCTTCCAGCGCCGCCGGCAGCCGCGCCGACAGGGCGAGATCGGCGCGCCAGATCGTCCACGCCGCGCCGAGCAGGACCCAGCCGAGCCAGCGCCAGCGGCTGCGCAGCAAGGCCACGATGCAGCCGGCAATGGCGAGGGCAACCGTCAGCCAGAGCGGCGGCAACGCGGTCAGCGCCTGCACCGCGACCGCGCCCGCGAGCAGCGCAACGGCAGTCGCGACGCTGAACAACTGCGACAATGGAAACCTCATGTTTCCCTCCCCTCGTCCCGGGAGAAGGATACTTCGTCGCCGCGCCCTACGCTTCGTTTGGCTCAGTCAACCCGCCGCCGTGCAGTTCGAGCACGCGATCCATGCGCCGCGCGAGCGCGCGGTCGTGGGTGACGAGGACGAAGCTCGTGCCGATCTCACGGTTGAGTTCGAGCATCAGCGCGTAGACCTGCGCGGCGTTCTTCTCGTCGAGATTGCCGGTAGGCTCGTCGCCGAGCACGCAGGCCGGGCGCGTGACCAGCGCGCGCGCGACCGCGCAACGCTGGCGCTCGCCGCCGGACAGCTCGCCGGGCTTGTGCGCGGTGCGATGGGCGAGACCGACGCGATCGAGCAGCTCGTTCGCACGCTGCTTCGCCTCGGCCACCCGGGTGCCGCGGATCAGGAGCGGCATCGCGACGTTCTCGAGCGCGGTGAATTCCGGCAGCAGATGATGGAACTGGTAGATGAAGCCGAGCGAGCGGTTGCGCACTTCGCCGCGCTCGCGATCGGACAGTTTCGACATCGCGCGGCCTTCGACCTCGACCTCGCCCGAACTCAAAGTGTCGAGTCCGCCGAGGATATGCAGCAGCGTGCTCTTGCCCGCGCCCGAGGCACCGACGATCGCGAGCGTCGAAGCGCGCGCCAGCTCGAAGCTGACGTTGCTCAGTACCGGCGTACGCAGCTTGCCTTCGGCATAGGTCTTGGCGACATTGCTCGCGCGCAGGACGATATCGCTGTTCATCGCATCACTCATAGCGCAACGCCGCCGCGGGCTGCGTGCGCGCCGCGCGCCAGGCCGGATACAGGGTCGCGAGCAGGCAGAACACCCAGGCGATCGCCGCGACCCAGCCGACGTCGCTCCAGTGCAGGTCGGACGGCACCTCGTTGATGTAGTAGATATCGGCCGGCAGGATCTCGAAGTGGAACGTGTGCTCGAGCCATTTCGCGACGGTCGGGATGTTCCACGCGAGCAGCACGCCGCCGACCAGGCCGAGCAATATCCCGAAGCTGCCGACGATCACGCCCTGCACGGTGAAGATGCCCATGACCTTGTTCGGCGAAATGCCGAGCGTGCGCAGGATCGCGATGTCGGCCTGCTTGTCGGTGACGAGCATGATCAGGGTCGAGACAAGGTTGAACGCGGCCACGCCGACGATCAGCGAGAGGATGATGAACATCACCGTCTTCTCCATCTTCACCGCGCTGAAGAAGTTCTGGTGGCTCTGCTCCCAGGTGGTGATTCGAAAGTACTGCTGCTCGAGACGGTCGCGCAGCCCGCTCGCCTTCTTCCACGCGCCGTTCATGTCGTCGAACTTGATGCGCACACCGCCCGCGCCGTCGGCGCGCAGCAGCGTGATCGCATCGTCCATGTTCATCAACGCAACGCCGGTGTCGTATTCGGCGAAGCCGACCGCGAACACGCCGACGACCTCGCAGTTCTTCGAGCGCGGCACCGCGCCGACCGGGGTGACGCTGAACTCGGGCACCATCACCGTAACCTTGTCGCCGACGCGCACGCCGAGCTGCATCGCCAGCTCGTTGCCGAGGATCACGTTGAAGCTGCCTGGCTTGAGGTCCGCGAGCGAACCCTTGAGCAACTTGTCGCCGATGTTCGACACCTTCGGCTCCTGCTCGGGCACGAGGCCGTGGACGACGGCCGCACTCGTGCGCCGTCCGCGCAGCAGCGCCTGCGCATCGAGATACGGTGCCGCGCCGACGACGTGCGGACTCGCCTCGACCTTGCCCACCGTATCGCGCCAGTCCGGGATGCCGCCGTCGACGCTTTCGATCGAGGCATGCGCGACCATGCCGAGGATGCGCTCCTGCATGTCTCCCTGGAAACCGTTCATCACGCTCATCACCGCGATCAGCGCGGCCACGCCCACAGCAATACCGAGCATCGACACGAGCGAGATGAACGAAATGAAGTGATTGCGGCGCTTGGCGCGCGTGTAGCGCAAGCCGATGAACAGTTGCAACGGATGAAACATGCAGTTGGAAATCCGTTTACGAAAAAGCTGCAAATTCGCAGAGGAGTCTCGACCAGTCGGCGTTAAGCGACCGGCTCTTTGGTCGCTTCAACGCCGGCAGTTATTGCTGCGCGCAGCGTCAGCAATAACGCCAATTGTACGTTGCCGCCCACGCGCGCGTCAGTTCGACCGCGATCGCGCAGACAGGTTCCTGCATGCGCTTCATCTACTTGAACCATTAATAAACCGATCAGTATTGAAATTAAACTCCGTGGCCTCACTTCGTATCCGAGCATGAGGCGGTCGCTGATCGCCGATGCAACGCGACCTTCGGCCGCGCTTTGTCGATTCACCACGCAACAAC
>JAFEFQ010000280.1 GCA_018240505.1 Pseudomonadota bacterium | reverse complement strand
GATCATCAACGCGTTCAACTCGGGTGCGGATTCGTACATGACCGACTTCGAGGACTCGAACAGTCCGAACTGGTTCAACCAGATCCAGGGCCAGGTGAATCTGCACGACGCGATCCGCGGCACGATCAGCTACACGAACGAGGCCGGCAAGGTCTACAAGCTCAACGACAAGATCGCGACGCTGCAGATCCGCCCGCGCGGCTGGCATCTCGACGAGAAGCACGTGACCGTCGACGGCCAGCGCGTGTCCGGCGGCATCTTCGATTTCGCCCTCGTGTTCTTCCACAACGCCAAGGAACAGGTCGCGCGCGGTTTCGGCCCGTTCTACTACCTGCCGAAGATGGAGAGCCATCTCGAGGCGCGGCTGTGGAACGACATCTTCGTGCTCGCGCAGAAAGAGCTCGGCATCGCGCAGGGCACGATCAAGGCGACCGTGCTGCTCGAAACGATCCTCGCCACGTTCGAGATGGAAGAGATCCTCTACGAACTGCGCGAGCATTCGGCCGGACTCAACGCCGGGCGCTGGGACTACATCTTCAGCGCGATCAAGAAATTCCGGAACAAACCGGGCTTCTGCCTCGCCAACCGCGCCGCGATCAACATGGAAGTGCCGTTCATGCGTGCCTATGCCTTGGCCCTCGTGCAGGCCTGCCACAAGCGCGGCGCGCCGGCGATCGGCGGCATGGCCGCGCTGATCCCGATCAAGGGCGATGCCGCGGCGAACGAGAAGGCACTGGCCGGCGTGCGCCACGACAAGAAGCGTGACGCCAACGACGGCTTCGACGGCGGCTGGATCGCGCATCCGGGCCTCGTGCAGATCGCGATGGAGGAATTCACCGCCGTACTCGGCGACGAGCCCAACCAGTGGAGCAAGCAGCGCGACGAGAAGATCGCCGCGGCGGACTTCCTCAACTTCGTGCCCGAGGCGCCGATCACCGAAGCCGGCCTGCGCAACAACATCAATGTCGGCATCCACTACCTCGGCAGCTGGCTCGCCGGCAACGGCTGCGTGCCGATCCACAACCTCATGGAAGACGCGGCGACCGCGGAAATTTCGCGCTCGCAGGTCTGGCAGTGGGTGGTCAGCGATAAGGGCGTGCTCGATGACGGTCGCAAGGTCGACGCCGCACTCGTGCGTACGCTGATCCCCGAGGAACTGGCCAAGGTCAAGGCGTCCGTCGTCGCCCAAGGCGAAAAGGTCGATACCTACGAGGCGGCGGCAAAAATCTTCGAGGAGATGGCGCTGTCGAAGAACTTCCCCGAGTTCCTCACGCTGCCGTTGTACGAAGCAATGGCGTAGCGCTTTTACCTCTCCCCTTGCGAGAGAGGTCGACGCGCGAAGCGCGTCGGGAGAGGGATTCGGCATCCAAGATACCGCTGGCTTCGAATCACCCTCACCCCACCCCCTCTCCCGCCGGGAGAGGGGCTTTCAAATCTTGTCATCCGCCGTGTCGATAATGCGATAGTTGCCGGACTTCTCCTCTCGTTCGAGCTTGAGAAGTCCACGCCTCGCCCCCTCTTCGAGCAATGCGCCGAACGACTTGAAGCCGTAGTAGCTTTCGTTGAATCCGGGCTTGCGCCGCTTCACCGCCTGCTTGACCATCGAACCCCAGATCGTTTCGTCTTCGCCGCGCTCCTCGATCAGCGCTTCGACGGTCTCGAGGACGAGATCGAGCGCCTCCTGCTTCTTCGCCGCCTCGCGATCCTGCGCGGCCGCCGGCGCTGCGGTCTTCGCCGCCTTCTCTTCGGTCTTTTTCTTCGGCGCCTGACGCTTCTTCTGCACGCGCACGAGATCGTCGTAGTAGATGAATTCGTCGCAATTCGCGATCAACAGCTCCGAGGTCGAATTCTTCACGCCGACGCCGATCACGAGCTTGTTGTTCTCGCGCAGCTTCGACACCAGCGGCGAGAAATCCGAATCGCCGCTGAGGATGACGAAGGTGTCGACATGCGCCTTGGTGTAGCACAGGTCGAGCGCATCGACGACCATGCGGATGTCGGCCGAATTCTTGCCGGACTGACTGACATGCGGCACCTCGATCAGCTCGAACGAGGCGTAATGCATGGCCGGGCGGAATTCCTTGTAGCGTTCCCAGTCGCAATACGCCTTCTTCACCACGATGCTGCCCTTGAGCAGCAGGCGCTCGAGCACCTTGGTGATGTCGAACTTGTCGTACTTCGCCTCGCGCACGCCGAGCGCGAGGTTCTCGAAGTCGCAGAACAGTGCGAGATTGCGCGTTTCGGTTTGCATCGCAAACTCCTTGGACAGCCGCCTTGCGGGTACGTTCGACGACACTGTGCACGCGCCGGCGACGACCATCAAGCTGATCGTGAGGAAATGCCATCGCCATGTGGTCGGAATACACTGGCCGGCATGGACCCATCGCCATCTCCGGCCAGCCTGCATATCCGCTCGGGCGAATTGGTCGCTTTGCGCCTGTTCGACGTCGCCTACGCGATCGACTTGACCGCAGCAGCGGAACTGTGGACCGCCCGCGCGAGGCGTGAAAGCAGGCGTAGTCGGCTCGCCACCACGCCACCGAAGGCGCTGGCTTTCGATGTTCCGCCACTGCAACTCGACCTGGGATCCACCGAAATCGCCATCGACGGAATTCCCTCGTCGGCCCGGATCAGTGCGCGCCTCTACGATTTCGGTGTGGTCGCGTTTTCGGCCCGCCTGGACGTCACCGATGTGGCCTGGCCGAAGTTCGTCGAACGTCTCAATGGGCTCGATCGCGCGATCGGCGCGGAGGCGTCGAATGGATTCTGGACCGGATTGCTCGAACGGGTACGCATCGCCATCCAGCCCGCGCTGGATCGACCGGCCACGGAAACGCTGGAAGAGGACTATTTGATCGGGATCGTCCGGACGCTGGACGAGCCGCTCAGCGCCGGACAACTGCGCGAACGCGTGGACATTCCCGCTTTGCTCTCGGGAGAATCGCGGACCTTGTCGGACGTCGCGCGCCGCGACCTCATGCAACGCAGCTATTCGTACTATACAGACGACCTCGTCGCCCTCGCCTGGGACCGTGCCTTCGTGTACGAACCTCACGGCGATTCCGACGTGGCCGATATCATCGAGGTCGCGAACGCGCAACTCGTCGAGTTCCGCTACTACGATGAACTGCTGGACGCCGAATTGCCACGGATGTACGACCGTGTCGAGGACGCTCGCCGCACGATATCGGTGCTCGCCTCGCGCCGCGTGGCGCAACTTGCGCACAAGCTCTACACCCTTGTCGCGGAAGTCACCGAACTGACCGAGAAGGTGGACAACGTCCTGCAAGTCACGGAAGACGTATATCTCGCCCGCGTCTACAGCGGCGCGTTGGATCTTTTTCGCGTACCGAAGATCGCGGCCGCCGTCGATCGCAAACTCGCGATCATCCGCGATACCTATGCCGCACTGTATGACGAAGCCTCCAGCCGGCGTGCGGAAATCCTCGAAATCGCCATCGTGCTGCTGATCGCGATCGAACTCGCGTTGGCACTTCTGCGGCACTGACTGCAGTGTGGACGCCCCATATGCCGGCAAAGAAAAAGGCCGATGCGCCTGGCATCGGCCTTTTTGTCTGAATGTGGCGCGCCCGGAGAGATTCGAACTCCCGACCACCAAGTTCGTAGCCTGGTGCTCTATCCAGCTGAGCTACGGGCGCTCAGTGAGCCGCGCATTATCCCGGCAAGCGCGCTGCCCGTCAATACTTGGGCGATGCTCCTGTTACATGGGCGAATTGAAGGCGAACACCCACTTCCAGACGCCGCCCACCTTCACGTAGACGGAATTCTCGGCGATCTTTTGTCCGCTGATGTCCTGCCCGCCGCATGTGCCTACATAGCTTCCCGTCACCGTTACGATGCCGACCGTCGGCGAAACGGAAGTTCCGACGCCATTCGTCAACGTGAAGCTGCTGACGTTGCACAGGGTACTCGTCCAGGCCTTGACCGTGGCGGGCTTGTTCGCGGTAAACGTGCCGTAAATATCGACGAAGGCGATATCGTTTGCGGTCAGCTCGTTGATCGTTTTGGCATCATGTCGCCGCCACGCATCCGACACGGCATTTTCGGCCGCCATCAGCGCGCCGGTGATCGGATCGGCCGTCACGTTGTGCGCCGAAGCGCCCGTGTTGGTGTCCGTTGCAGTGTGGGCGTCCGCTCCAGGTTCCGCCTTTTTGTCGCTCGACGGCGGTGCGCTGGGATCGATGATCGGGTTCTCGCCATGAAAAACGGCCTGCCACCGATCGCCGTTTCGTACCCACACGGTCGCGGCGCGGGCGCGGTCGGGCAGTTTTTCGGTCTTGCCATTTTCCGCGCAGCTGCCGCGCAAATTCGACTCATAGCTGAGCACGTAAGCATCCTTGTCGATCTTCAGCATCCGCGGCTCGCTCAACGCCCATCCCGGGCCGACCTCGCATCGGACGCCGCTGATCCTCTTGACAGCATCCGCCTTGCTGCGGCGAATTCCGCCTTGTTGCGCCACCCACTTGTCGCTGAGCAAATTTTCAAAAAATTTACCGTCGCCACGAATGTAGGCCTCGTGCGCCTGCTTTTCCAATGCGAGCAACGCGTCCGTGGTCGGCGCGGCGTCGACCGGTTTGGTGACGTGGGCGTTCTCGGCAGCCGCAATGTAAGCGGGCGCCGCCCATGCAGAAAAAGCAACTGCGGCGCTCAAAACGAATGGCCAATACACTGATTTGCGGATCATCGGTTTCCCCTTGACGGCTTCATGAGCGCATCGAATGCAGGTGGCGGGAGCGCTGCCGTGTGGCGGCGTATCCCGTTTTTCGGAAATCAAACACTACTCCGTCGGAATTTGCGGCGCTACTTCCGCCTGCTTTACTGGGATAATGCCCTTTCCGTACGAATGCGATGCGCGAGAATGACTATCATCGCCGCTCGTGCCCTCGCCCAACCGGAGCCGCCCAACATGAACACGATCCATCGCAAGCCACTCCCGGGCACCCGGCTCGACTGGTTCGACGCGCGCGCCGCGGTCGACGCGATCCGACCGGGCGCGTGGGACGCGCTGCCCTACACCGCGCGCGTGCACGCCGAGAACATCGTGCGCCGCGCCGATCCCGCGCGCATCGGCGCATATCTGGGCCAGTTGATCGAGCGCAAGCGCGATCTCGATTTCCCGTGGTTCCCGGCGCGCGTGGTCTGCCACGATATCCTCGGCCAGACCGCGCTGGTCGACCTCGCCGGCCTGCGCGACGCGATCGCCGACCAGGGCGGCGATCCGGCCAAGGTGAACCCGGTCGTGCCGGTGCAACTCATCGTCGACCATTCGCTCGCGGTCGAGTGCGGCGGCTACGATCCGGACGCGTTCGCGAAGAACCGCGCGATCGAGGACCGTCGCAACGAGGACCGCTTCCATTTCATCGACTGGACGAAGAAGGCGTTCCGCAACGTCGACGTGATCCCGCCCGGCAACGGCATCATGCACCAGATCAACCTGGAGAAGATGTCGCCGGTGATCTACGTGCAACGTGCTGACGACGGCGGGGGCGTCGCGTTCCCCGACACCTGCGTCGGCACCGACAGCCACACGCCGCACGTCGATGCACTCGGCGTGATCGCGGTCGGCGTCGGCGGCCTCGAGGCGGAGAACGTCATGCTCGGCCGCGCCTCGTGGATGCGCCTGCCCGACATCGTCGGCGTCGAGCTGACCGGCAAACCTGCCCCCGGCATCACCGCGACCGACATCGTGCTCGCGCTGACCGAGTTCCTGCGCAAGGAAAAGGTCGTCGGCGCCTATCTCGAATTCCGCGGCGAAGGCGCGGCGGCGCTGACCGTCGGCGACCGCGCGACGATCTCGAACATGGCGCCCGAATACGGCGCGACCGCCGCGCTGTTCTTCATCGACGGCAACACGCTCGATTACCTGCGATTGACCGGGCGCAGCGACGAGCAGGTCGCGCTGGTCGAAACCTACGCGAAGACCGCCGGCCTCTGGGCCGATGCGCTCAAGACCGCGCAGTACGAGCGCACGCTGCATTTCGACCTGGCCAGCGTCGTGCGCAACATGGCCGGCCCATCGAATCCGCACCGCCGTCTTCCGGTGAGCGAACTGGCCGCGCGCGACATCGCCGACAAGGCCAAACTCGAAGCGGGCAAGGCCGACGAGGCCAGGGGCTTGCTGCCGGACGGCGCGGTCATCATCGCCGCGATCACGAGCTGCACGAACACCTCGAATCCGCGCAACGTGATCGCCGCCGGCCTCATCGCGCGCAACGCGAACGCGCGCGGCCTCGCGCGCAAACCGTGGGTCAAGACTTCGCTCGCGCCCGGATCGAAGGCCGTGCAGTTGTACCTCGAGGAAGCCGGCCTTTTGCCGGAACTCGAGAAACTCGGCTTCGGCATCGTCGCGTTCGCCTGCACCACCTGCAACGGCATGAGCGGAGCGCTCGATCCGAAAATCCAGCAGGAAATCATCGACCGCGACCTCTATGCGACGGCGGTGCTGTCCGGCAACCGCAACTTCGATGGCCGTATCCATCCGTATGCGAAGCAGGCCTTCCTCGCCTCGCCGCCGCTGGTCATCGCCTACGCGATCGCGGGCACGGTGCGCTTCGATATCGAAAAGGACGTGCTCGGCATCGATGCGCAAGGCTTTGAGGTGCGTCTCAAGGACATCTGGCCGAGCGATGCCGAGATCGATGCGATCGTCAAATCCAGCGTCAAGCCCGAGCAGTTCCGCAAGGTCTACGAGCCGATGTTCAAGATCGCCGTCGACAGCGGCGAGCGTGCCCCGCCGCTCTACGACTGGCGAGCGCAGAGCACCTACATCCGCCGCCCGCCGTATTGGGAAGGCGCGCTGGCCGGCGAGCGCACACTCAGGGGGCTGCGCCCGCTCGCGGTGCTGCCGGACAACATAACGACCGACCACCTGTCGCCATCGAATGCGATCCTGCGCAGCAGCGCCGCCGGCGAATACCTCGCCAAGATGGGCCTGCCCGAAGAGGACTTCAATTCGTATGCGACGCATCGCGGCGATCATCTGACCGCGCAGCGTGCGACCTTCGCGAATCCGCAGCTCGTCAACGAGATGGCCGTCGTCGACGGCGCGGTGAAGAAGGGCTCGCTGACCCGCCTCGAACCCGATGGCAAGGTGATGCGCATGTGGGAAGCGATCGAGACCTACATGCAGCGCAAGCAACCGTTGATCATCATCGCCGGCGCCGACTACGGCCAGGGCAGCTCGCGCGACTGGGCCGCGAAAGGCGTGCGTCTCGCCGGCGTCGAGGCGATCGTCGCCGAGGGCTTCGAGCGCATCCATCGCACCAACCTGATCGGCATGGGCGTGCTGCCGCTGGAGTTCCCGCTCGGCGTCGACCGCAAGAAACTGGGCATCGACGGCAGCGAGACGTTCGACGTGACCGGCGAGCGCACGCCGGGCGGCATGCTGAATCTGGTCGTGCACCGGCGCAACGGCGAGACATTCGAGGTGCCGGTCCGTTGCCGCCTCGATTCGGACGAAGAAGTCTCGATCTACGAAGCCGGCGGCGTGCTGCAGCGCTTCGCCCAGGATTTCCTCGAATCGTCGAAGGCGGCTTGAACCATGGCACATGTAGCGCAGATCAAGATTCCGGCCACCTACCTGCGCGGCGGCACCTCGAAAGGCGTGTTCTTCCGTCTGCGCGACCTGCCCGCAGCCGCACAGACGCCCGGCAAGGTGCGCGATGCGCTGCTGCTGCGCGTGATCGGATCGCCCGACCCCTACGCCAAGCAGATCGATGGCATGGGCGGCGCGACCTCGAGCACGAGCAAGACGGTCATCGTGTCCAAAAGCGCGAGAGCGGATCACGACGTCGATTACCTGTTCGGCCAGGTCTCGATCGACAAGCCGTTCGTCGACTGGTCCGGCAACTGCGGCAATCTGTCGGCGGCGGTCGGTCCGTTCGCGATCGCGAATGGGCTTGTCGATGCCGCGAAGATTCCGCTTGACGGCATCTGTACGGTGCGCATCTGGCAGGCGAACATCGGCAAGACCATCGTCGCGCACGTGCCGGTCACGAACGGCGAGGTGCAGGAGACCGGCGATTTCGAACTCGACGGCGTTACCTTTCCCGCCGCCGAAATCCAGCTCGAATTTCTCGATCCTGCAGATGAGGGTGAGGACGGCGAGGCGATGTTCCCGACCGGCAACCTCATCGACGATCTCGACGTGCCCGGCGTCGGCAGGTTCAAGGCGACGCTGATCAACGCCGGCATCCCGACGATTTTCCTCAATGCGGCGGACATCGGCTACACGGGCACCGAACTGCAGGACGCGATCAACGGCGACGCCAAGGCGCTGGCGAGGTTCGAGACGATCCGCGCGCACGGCGCGCTCAAGATGGGTCTGATCAAGAACGTCGCCGAGGCCGCGCAGCGCCAGCACACGCCGAAGGTCGCGTTCGTCGCGCCGCCGGCCGACTACGCTTCATCGAGCGGCAAGGTGGTCAAGGCGGGCGAGATCGACCTCAACGTGCGCGCGCTGTCGATGGGCAAGCTGCACCACGCGATGATGGGCACGGCCGCCGTCGCGGTCGGCACCGCGGCAGCGATCCCGGGCACGCTGGTCAACCTCGCCGCCGGCGGCGGCGAGCGCAGCGCGGTGCGTTTCGGCCATCCGTCCGGCACGCTGCGCGTCGGTGCCGAAGCGAAGCTCGTCGACGGTCAATGGATCGTGACCCGCGCGATCATGTCGCGCTCGGCGCGCGTGCTGATGGAGGGTGCGGTGCGCGTGCCGGGCGAGATGCTCGGAGCCGGTTGAGAAGGCTTCGTTCCGGTAAGCTTGGCCGATGAACCAGGCAAGCTTCTTCTGGCACGACTACGAAACCTCGGGCACCGACCCGCGTCGCGACCGTCCGGTGCAGTTCGCGGGACAGCGCACCACGCTCGAACTCGAACCGGTCGGCGAACCCGTCTCGATCTACTGCAAGCCTGCACCGGACGTGCTGCCGCGGCCGGCCGCGTGCCTCGTCACCGGCATTTCGCCACAACAGGCCGAGCGCGAGGGTGTGATCGAGGCCGGGTTTGCCGCACGTATCGAGGAAGAACTCGCCCTGCCCGGCACCTGCGGCGTCGGCTACAACTCGCTGCGCTTCGACGACGAATTCACGCGCAACCTGCTCTATCGCAATTTTTACGATCCCTACGAGCGCGAGTGGAAGGACAAGAACTCGCGCTGGGACCTGATCGACCTCGTGCGCATGTGCTACGCGTTACGCCCGCAAGGCATCGAATGGCCAACGCGGGAAGGCCATCTTCCGAGCTTCAAGCTGGAAGACCTGGCCAGGGCAAACCATCTCGGCCACGAGCACGCCCACGATGCGCTCTCCGACGTGCAGGCAACGATCGCCCTCGCCCGCCTGCTGCGCGCGCGCCAGCCGCGGCTGTGGCAGTTCTATTTCGACCTGCGCAAAAAGCAGCGCGCGTTCGAGCTGCTCGACTACGCGCACCGCACGCCGGTGCTGCACGTGTCCTCGCGTTATCCGGCCGAACGCGGTTGCCTCGCGATGATCGTTCCGCTCGCTGCGCACCCGACCCAGGGCAGCGGCGTGATCGTCTGCGATCTCGATGTCGATCCCGCGCCGCTGCTCGAACTCGACGCCGACGAGATCGCCGATCGCGTCTTCACTCCACGCGCCGACCTGCCCGAGGATGTCGAGCGGATTCCGCTCAAGACCGTGCACGCGAACAAGTCGCCTGCGTTGGCGCCGCTGTCTGCCTTGAACGGCGTCGACACCGCGCGCATCGGGCTCGATGTCGAGCGCTGCCGGGCGCATCTGGCACGCTTGCAGAAAGCGGACGGCCTGGTCGAGAAACTGCAAGAGGTGTTTGCGACGCCGCGCGAGCAACGCGGCACGCTCGATCCCGATCTCGCGATCTATTCCGGCTTTCCATCCGACGCCGACAAGCGTCTGTTCCGCGAGGTGCGGCGCACGCCGCCCGAGCAACTCGGCACGCAGCGGTTCGCTTTCGTCGATCCGCGCTACGCCGAACTACTGTTCCGCTACCGCGCGCGCAACTGGCCGCAGACGCTGAGCGCCGACGAGGCCGAACGCTGGAACGAATTCCGCCGCATGCGCCTGATCGTGCAGACCGAAGCGACCGCGCTGACCCTGCCCGACTACCTCGCCGAAATCGCCGCCTTGCG
>JAFEFQ010000027.1 GCA_018240505.1 Pseudomonadota bacterium | reverse complement strand
ACGACAAGGATGAACTCGCCGGTCTCGACGATGCCGAACTCGCCGCCGCGCTCGAAGCCGGGCGCGCACGCTTGACGCCCGGCAAATACGTGATCCCGCTGCAGAACACGACGCAGCAGCCGGCGCTCGCCTCGCTGAAGAAGCGCGACACGCGCGAAAAACTGTTCAATGCCTCGATTGCGCGCGCCGAGCAACGCGACGACAACGATACGCGCAAGACGATCACGCGCCTGGCCGAACTGCGCGCGGAGAAGGCGAAGCTGCTCGGCTACGACACCTGGGCCGCCTACGTGCTCGACGACCAGATGGCGAAGACGCCCGAACGCGCGATCAAGCTGCTGACCGACATGGCGCCCGCCGCGATCGACAAGGCCAAGGGCGAGGCGCGCGAGATGGAGAAGCTGGCGAAGAAGGACGGCATCCGCTTCAAGCCCTGGGACCTGCAGTACTACTCGCCTAGCGCGAAGAAGGAAGGCGGCGCGTTGCAGCCGTGGGACTGGCAGTACTACTCCGAACAGGTGAAGAAGAAGAACTACGACCTCGACCAGAACGAGATCAAGCAGTACTTCGAACTCGACAGCGTGCTGCAGAACGGCGTGTTCTTCGCCGCGAACCAGCTGTACGGGATCACGTTCAAGGAACGCCACGACATCCCCGTCTACCAGAGCGATGTGCGCGTGTTCGAGGTGTTCGATCAGGACGGCACTTCGCTCGCGCTGTTCTACGCCGACTACTTCAAGCGCGACAACAAGGCCGGCGGCGCCTGGGCGACCGCGTTCGTCGGCCAGTCCGGCCTGCTCGGTCAGAAGCCGGTCATCACCAATACCTGCAACTTCACCAAGCCCGCGCCGGGCCAGCCCGCGCTGCTGAGCCGCGACAACGTGGTCACGATGTTCCACGAGTTCGGCCACGCGCTGCACGGCATGTTCTCGAACGTGAAGTACCCGCTGCTCGGCGGCACCAGCGTGCCGCGCGACTTCGTCGAGTTTCCCTCGCAGTTCAACGAGCACTGGGCCGACGAACCCGGCGTGTTCGCGAACTACGCCAAGCACTACAAGACCGGTGCGCCGATGCCGCAGGAACTGGTCGCGAAGATCAGGAAGGCCGGCACCTACGGCCAGGGTTTCTCGACGACCGAGAACGTCTCCGCCGCGCTGCTCGACATGGCCTGGCATACCCTGCCGCGTTCGGTCACCATCGTCGACAACGTCGACGCGTTCGAGCGCAGCGCGTTGAAGAAGTACGACGTCGACTACCCGCTCGTGCCGCCGCGCTACCGCACGAGCTATTTCGCCCACATCTGGAGCAACGGCTACGCCGCCGGCTACTACTCCTACCTGTGGACCGCGGTGCTGCGCGACGACGCCTTTTACTGGTTCCGCGAACACGGCGGCATGACCCGCGAGAACGGCCAGCGCCTGCGCGAGATGGTCCTCTCGCGCGGCGGCACCGAACCCACCGATGCGCTCTACCGTGCCTGGCGCGGCCGCGATCCTTCGGTCGAACCGTTGCTCGAGGTGCGCGGACTCAAGATCGCAAAGTCCGGCAAGAACAGGTAATGCATCGCGGCGCCGGCGGGCCGGTCGGCCGTTGATCACGCCCGATCGGTTTTGCGCCGGCGCGCCGGCACTCCATGGACACCAGCACATGATCGTTACCGCAGCCGACGCCTTCCTCGCGGCATTCGAACGCCTGCCGCCGCCCGCCGCACGCGCTACCGCGCAAGCGGCGTTTCTGCTCGCGCCAGCGAGCGCGGAACTTGCGGTCGAGTCCGCCCGCGACAACCGCTATATGCAGATGGCAGCGCAGTTCGACCCCGCGCGCGCGCTGGCCCAGCACGCCGCGCTCGCAGCGGCCTTGCGCGCGGATTGCCCGGTCGTCACCTTCCCCGGCGATCCGGCGACGCCCGACGCGATGTTTCCCAACAACGTGTTCGCGACCGCGCCCGGCAGGTACATCGTCGGCCGCATGCGCCATCCGGTGCGGCAGCGCGAGGCGGAGCGCATGGACATCCGCGCGTTCTTCCGCGACACGCTGGGCCGCGCCGAAATCGATCTCGCGCGACGCCGCGACTGCGTCGCCGAATTGACCGGGTCGCTCGTGATCGACCACCTGCACGGCGTCGGCTACTGCGGCCTGGGCGAGCGCTGCGACGAGGCCGGCATGCGCGCGATGCACGACGCGTTCGGCTTGCGCCTGACCTTCGGCTTCGAGCTGGCGGCGGGCGAATACCACACCAACGTGGTGATGACCTCGCTGGCGGGGCGCGCGGCGATCCTCGCCGCGGACGGCTTCCGCGATCCGGCGGTGCCGCGCGCGATCGCCCGCGCGTACGGCGAGCGCGTGGTCTGGCTGTCGCCGCAACAGAAACAGGCCTACGCCGGCAATGCGATCACGCTGTCGCCCGGGCGCGTGTGGATGAGCGCGGGCGCCGCCGCGGCGCTGACCGACGCGCAACGCCACGCGCTCGCCGCTTGGGGATTCGCGATCGGCGCGGTGCCGCTGGACGAGATCGAAAAAGCCGGTGGCAGCCTGCGCTGCTGTGTAGGCGAAATTTTCTAGCGCGTCGCGCTCTGGCCGCTCAGTAAGCGAATTCCTTGAACAGCGGATCGACGCTGCCCTGCCACGGCCCGTGGAACAGTTCGAGCTTGCGCTCGGCCGGCGTCTGGTTCGCCTCGACGTATTCGATCAGCGGCTCGATGAACACAGCCTCGCTCGCGCCGGTCGCGTTGAGCCGGTTGCGGCGCGCGAGCCCTTGCCCGGAGATCTTCAGCGCCTCGCGCGCAAGGTCGCGTACCGTGCCGTTGCGATGCGGGAGTTTCAACGCGTATTTCGGCACGCCGTCGCGCAGCGCATGGCGCTCGGCCATGGTGAAATCCTTGACCAGGTCCCAGGCGGCGTCGAGCGCGGTCTGGTCGTAGAGCAAGCCGACCCAGAACGCAGGCAGCGCGCACAGGCGGCTCCAGCGGCCGCCGTCGGCGCCGCGCATTTCCAGGTATTTCTTCAGGCGCACTTCGGGGAAGGCCGTGGTCATGTGGTCGGCCCAGTCCTTCATCGTCGGCCTGGCGCCGGGCAGTTCGGCGAGGTCGCCGGCGAGGAATTTCCTGAACGACTTGCCGGCGAGGTCGATGTACTTGCCGTCGCGATAGGAAAAGTACATCGGCACGTCGAGCAGGTAGTCGACGTAACGCTCGTAGCCGAAGCCGTCCTCGAAGACGAAGTCGAGCATGCCGGTGCGATCGCCGTCCGTATCGGTCCAGATATGCGAGCGATAGCTCAGGTATCCGTTCGGCTGTCCTTCCGCGAACGGCGAGTCGGCGAACAGCGCGGTCGCGATCGGCTGCAGCGCGAGCGAGACGCGGAACTTCTTCACCATGTCCGCTTCGTCGGCGAAGTCGAGATTGACCTGCACCGTGCAGGTGCGCGTCATCATGTCGAGGCCGAGCTTGCCGACCTTGGGCATGTAGTCGCGCATGATGCGGTAGCGGCCCTTCGGCATCCACGGCATCTCGTCGCGCCGCCACTTCGGCTGGAAGCCCATGCCGAGGAAACCGAGCCGCAGCTCGTCGGCGACGGTCTTGACCTCGCGCAGGTGGCCGGTGACTTCCTCGCAGGTCTCGTGGATCGTCTTGAGCTGTCCGCCGGACAGTTCGAGCTGGCCGGCCGGCTCGAGCGTGATCGAGCCGTCACCGCGCGCGAGAGCGATGACATTGGTTTGCCCGTCCACGGTTTCGCTGATCGGCGCCCAGCCGAAGCGCGTCAGGCCGTTGAGCATCGCGCCGATGCCGCGTTCGCCTTCGTAGGTCGGCGGGCGCAGGTCGTCGAGACGGAAGCCGAACTTCTCGTGCTCGGTGCCGATGCGCCAGGCCTCGGGCGTGCGCGCACCGGAGGCGACGTAGTCCACGAGCTGCTCGCGGCGTTCGATCGGGGTTTCTTTTACCGCGCTGGGTCCGGACATAGGCTCGCGTGCATTGGGAGGACGATTTGGGAAGCGCGGCCAGGGACGGCCGCTTTTTGATTCCAGCGATCAAGGAGGATCGCATAGCAAGTAGGGGCGAAGCTCCGGAACAAAAGACCCCGCGGGCCGCAGGAAACTGACGCGGCGGCGCATCAGGATTGGGACAGCAGGCCGACCAGCGCACCGCGTGCTTCGTCGAGACCGGTCTTGGCCTGCGCGGAAAACAGCTGCGCGGTCGCCGCATACCCGGCCGCAGCCATTTCCTTGCGCACCGCGGCCAGCGTGCGCGCCGCCTCGCCGCGTGCGAGCTTGTCGGCCTTGGTCAGCAGCACGTGGCAGGCGAGGCCGATCTCGTCGCAGTAGGCGAGCATCTGCCGGTCGAATTCCTTGAGCGGGTGGCGGCTGTCGACGATCAGCACGACGCCGCGCAGCGACTCGCGCTCGCGCAGGTAGCGGTCGATCGCGGCGCGCCAGCGCTCGCGCATCGCCTCGGGCACCTTGGCGTAACCGTAGCCGGGCAGGTCGACGAGGCGCCTGCCGTCGGCCAAGGCGAACACGTTGAGGAGCTGGGTGCGGCCCGGGGTTTTCGAGGTGCGCGCCAGACCGGACTGGTCGCAGATCGCATTGAGCGCGCTCGACTTGCCCGCGTTCGAGCGCCCGGCAAAGGCGATCTCGGCGCCCGAATCCGCCGGCATCTGCCGCGGTTCGGCGGCGCTGGTGAGAAAAGCCGCGCTGCGGAAGGGGTTGTGCTTCATCGTGGTTGGTCCGGGCGTTTGACCGCCGCCAAGTGCGGCTGAGATAATTTGCCGATTGTGCCGCAGCTGGCGTACAAAAGGCTGCCTCACGGCAAACGTTGCGATTTTCTCGGAGTGAACGGTATGAGCTTTCGGTACGTGATAGGCATGGCGGTCCTGCTCGGCGCGGGCGTGGCGCAGGCCGCGGACAAGCCCATCGTGGGCGACGCGAGCGCCGGTGCGGCCAAGGCCGCCACATGCGGCGCCTGCCACGGCGCCGACGGCAACCCGGCCATGTCGCAGTATCCGAAGCTGGCCGGCCAGGGCGAGGCCTACACCGCGCGCCAGGTCGAGCTGATGAAGAGCGGCAAGCGCCAGAATGCGGTGATGATGGGCTTCATCGCCAACATGTCCGCGCAGGACATGCACGACATCGGCGCGTTCTACGCGACCAAGACCTCGCTGCCCGGCGTCGCCGACACCAAGCTGGTCGACCGCGGCCAGGCACTGTACCGCGGCGGCAGCGCCGACACGCGCACGCCGGCCTGCATGGCCTGCCACGGACCGGACGGCCGCGGCAACCCGGGCGCGGTCTACCCGCAGATCGGCGGCCAGTACGCCGACTACACCGCGGTCAAGCTCAAGGCGTTCCGCGACGGCCAGGGCTTCAGCGACGACGAGCACGGCAAGATCATGACCTCGGTGGCCAAGCCGCTGACCGATGCCGATATCGCCGCCCTCTCCAGCTACATCGAAGGCCTGCACGCGGCGGCGCCGAAGACGGCGGAAATCGCCAAATAACCTTCCCGTTCCGCCGGAGCGGGCCGCCGGCGGAAACTTTCCGCGCCGGCAGGCGTCATTCTTCGATGGCATCGCCGGTCGTTGTCGGCGGTGCCATTTTCGTATTGCTGCAAAGGAATCCCTCATGTTCGCCCGTCTGCTGACCATCGCCTTCGCCTCCACCCTCCTCGCCCCCATCGCCCAGGCGCAGGCGCCCGCCGCCGCCGCGCAATGGAAGGAAGGCACGCACTATTTCCTCGTCGAGCCGGCGGTGTCGGGCGAGGCGGACCCGGGCAAGGTCGAGGTGACCGAAGTGTTCTCGTACGGCTGCCCGGCCTGCAACTTTTTCTATCCCGCGATCGACAAGCTGAAGAAGTCCCTGCCGGCGAATGCCGTGATGACCTATGTCCCGGCCTCGTTCAACCCCAGCGAAAACTGGCCGATGTTCCAGCGTGCCTACCTGACCGCGGCTACGCTGGGCATCGCCGACAAGTCGCACGACGCGATGTTCGATGCGGTATGGAAGCCGAACGCGCCGCTGGCGACGATGAACCCCGACATGCGCACGCTGAAAAAGCCGCAGGCTTCGATCGAGGACGCCGCCAAGTGGTACGCCGAGCACTACGGCGTGAAGGCCGATGAATTCGTCGCCACGGCGAATTCGTTCGCGATCAATGCGAAGATGAAGAAGGCCGACGCCTTCCTCAAGGCGACCGGCGTCGACTCGACGCCGACGCTCGTCGTCGGCGGCAAATACCGCTTCACGCCGGCTTCGGCCGGCGGCGAAGACAAGGTCGTGCCGCTCACGCAATACCTGATCCAACTGGCCGCAGGCAGCAAGTAGACTCGCACCGCACGTCCCACACGGAATCGCCATGTTCAAACGCCTTGCCTCCCTGCTCCTCGCCGTGCTCGCGGTGTCGGCCTGCACCAGCGACAAGACCGCCACCGCCGCCACCGATCCGGCCGCGGCCAAGCCCGCGGCGGCGCCGGCCACGGCCGCCGCCGCGCCCACGCGCGACTGGCAGCTCGGCGCCGACTACTTCCTCATCGATCCGCGCGTGCCGACGACGACCGGCGACAAGATCGAAGTCGTCGAGGTGTTCTCCTACGCCTGCCCGCACTGCGCGCATTTCCAGCCGACGATGGACGAGCTGAAGGCCAAGCTGCCGGCGAACGCGCAACTTGTCCTCGTCCCGGCCGTGTTCAACCCGCAGTGGGAACCGTTCGCGCGCGCGTTCTACACCGCGCGCGCTCTTGGCGTGCTCGACAAGACCCACAACGCCCTGTTCGAGGCGCTGCATACCCAGCACCAGCCGCTGTACTCGATCGAGTCACTGGCCGGCTTTTATGCGAACTACGGTGTCGATCCGAAGTCGTTCCTCGCCACCGCGCAGTCGTTCGTCATCGACAGCCAGATCGCGAACGGCAACAACCTGGTCAAGAGCTACGGCGTGAGTTCGACGCCGACGCTCGTGATCAACGGCAAATACCGCGTCGAGATGAATGCCGAGAACAAGATCGGGCCGAACGAGGCGCTCGAGATCGCGCTGATGCTGGTCAAACAGGAAGCCGCGGCGAAGAAGTAGCGGCATCGCACGCAAATGCCTCCGCGCCGTTCGCCGCCGCTGCGGCGGCGGGCGCGAAACGCCGCGTCGACGCTTGCGGTCGTCACGCCCGCGCCGTAGGCTCGCGCTGTGTCCGCCGCCGCAAATCACGCCGACAAGTCCGCCGCAAGCTCGCGCCTGCGGCTGCTGAGTTGCAACATCCTCGCCGGCGGCAGCGTGCGCAAATACCGCCACTACGTCACCGAAGGCTGGAAGCAGGTGCTGCCGATGCGCAGCAAGCGCGAGAATCTCGACCGCCTCGCCCACCTGCTCGCCGGCTTCGACATCGTCGGCCTGCAGGAAGCCGACGCGGGTTCGCTGCGTTCCGGCTTCCTCAACCAGACCGAATACCTCTCCGAGCGCGCCGGCTTTCCGTACTGGAGCCATCAGCCGAACCGCAAGATCGCCCAGTTCGCCGCCTCGAGCAACGGCCTGCTCACGCGGCTCAAGCCCGCCGAGGTGCGCGACTACGCCTTGCCGAGCCGCATTCCGGGCCGCGGCGCGATGTGGGTGCGCTTCGACCTCGGCGGCGAGGAGCTGATCGTCGTCGTCGTCCACCTCTCGCTCGGGCCGCAGGCGCGCGCGCGCCAGCTCGGCTTCATCGCCGACCTGATCTGGTCGAGCCCGCACGCGGTGCTGATGGGCGATTTCAACTGCGCGCTCGACAGCCCGGAAATGGCCCAGCTGCTGCGCCGTACCGGCCTGACCCCGACGCACGACGCGCCGCCGCCGACGTTCCCGAGCTGGCGTCCGCGCCGCGCGATCGACCACATCCTCGTCTCGGAAAAAATAAAAATAGAGCAATTGTATACTTTGCCGCATGCCGTGTCGGATCACCTGCCGGTCGCGGCCGAAATCCGCCTGCCGGCGCCGCTGCGCCTGCCCGCCGTCCGCTGATCGAGGTTGCCCGATGAAATCCTTCGCCCATCTCGCCCTCTCCGCCGCCCTGCTCGCCGCCACCGCCGGTTTTGCCGCGACGCCGGACAGCGGCAAGACCCTGGCATACATCCACAAGGCCTGGCCGACGCTGACGCGCTCGCTCGCCGACTGCAGCGCGCTGGCCGACAGCAAGGTGGCGACGCATCCGCTGCTCTACCTGCCGGCCGACTTCCCCGCCCCTGACGGACTCGCCGCGATAGCGAAGAAATGCGGCGTCGAAGTACGCGCGCTGCCGCGCAAGGTGGCGCGGATCGGCGACATCCAGCCGTCGGAGCTGCCGCGGCAGGGGGTGTTGTATCTGCCGAATCCCTACGTCGTGCCGGGCGGGTTCTTCAACGAGATGTACGGCTGGGACAGTTATTTCATCGTGCTCGGGCTGCTCGCGGACGGACACACGGACCTCGCCAGGGACATGGTCGAGAACCAGTTGTTCGAAGTCGAACACTACGGCGCCGTGCTCAACGCGAACCGCAGCTATTACCTGACGCGCTCGCAGCCACCGTTTCTCTCCGCGATGATCCGCGCCGTGCTCGACGACTCGAAAAGCTTCCGCAGCAAGGAGGAAGCGCAGTCCTGGCTCAAGCACGCCTATCCGCTGGCCGTGCGCGACCATGACATCTGGACGAGCAAGCCGCATCAGGCCGGCGATACCGGCCTCGCGCGCTATTTCGACTACGGCGACGGCCCGGTGCCGGAGTTCCGCGACGCGAAGTATCTGCAAGACGTGATCCGCTGGCTGCGCGCGCACCCCAAGGACGACCCGGGTTATCTGATCAAGGCCTCGCAAAACCCCGACGACGCCGAAGCCGCGCAATTGAAGAAAACGAGTTGCGACGTGCGCGCCTCGACGGTCTGCGCGGATGCGTGGCTCGACGGCTACCGGCTGACCGCGGACTACTATCGCGGCGACCGCGCCATGCGCGAATCGGGTTTCGACGTCACCTTCCGCTTCGGCCCGTTCGCCGGCTCCACGCACCACTACGCGCCGGCCTGCCTCAACAGCCTGCTGTTCCGCTACGAGCAGGATCTGCGCGACTTCGCCGCGCGCCTCGGCCTCGACGACGAGGCGAAGCGCTGGGACGCCGCGGCGAAGGCGCGGCATGCGGCGATCGACAAATATCTCTGGCACGCGGACCAGGGCATGTACGCAGACTACGATGCGCAGGCCGGCAAGCCGTCGACCTATGCCTACATCAGCGCGTTCTATCCGCTCTGGGCCGGTGCGGCGAGCAAGGAGCAGGCCGCGGCGATGCAGAAGAAAATCGCGCTGCTCGAACGCAAGGGCGGCCTGTCGATGAGCACGACCGACTCCGGCGTGCAATGGGACGAGCCGTTCGGCTGGGCGCCGACGAACTGGATCGCGATCGCCGGCCTCGACCGCTACGGCTACCACGATGACGCGCGGCGCCTCGCGCGCAAGTTCACAGCGACGATCGACCGCGGCTTCGCCGATGACGGCACGATCCGCGAGAAATACAATATGGTCTCCGGCGATGCGAAGGTCGCGATCAAGGCCGGCTACAAGGACAACGTCATCGGTTTCGGCTGGACCAATGGCGTGTATCTCAAGCTCACCGCATTGCTCGCCGCTCCACCCGACACCCCCTGAACTTCCGTACGCATTGCACCACCCGCTCATGATTCGTCGTTCGTCGTTGCCGCTTCGCCTGCTCGCCCTCTGCGGCCTCGCCGCCCTCTCCACCGCCGCATTCTCCACCGCAGCGCGTGCCGACAGCGCCGAGCTGGTGCGCCAGCGCGAACAGTTTCCCGCCGTGTGGGAACTGGCCAAGCGCGATCCGACCGGAAGCTGGGCCAAGCTCGCCGCTGGCCTCGAAAGCTATCCGCTGTATCCCTACCTCGGCCTCGCCTCGCTGCAGCGGCGGATCAAGGAGGCGAAGCCCGAGGAAGCCCTGGCGTTCGTCAAGGCCTGGCCGAACTCGCTGCCGGCGACGCTGCTGCGCGAAGCTTTCCTGCCTGAGCTTGCGAAGCGCGAGGACTGGAAGAGCTATCTCGCGCTCTACGACGACGCCACGAAGAATCGCGAGCTGCGCTGCAACGCGCTGCAGGCGCGGCTCGCGCTCGGCCAGAAGATCGATTTCGCGCAAGACTTCCAATCGATCTGGCTCAGCGCGAACGACCTGCCCGACGCCTGCGACGCCGCGACGAGCTGGGCGCGCAGCGAAGGCAAGCTGGCGCCGGCGCTGATCTGGCAGCGCATCGACCTCGCCTCGACCAAGGCCGCGCATGCCGGCGTCGTCGCCGCGCTGGCGACGCAGCTCACCGGCGCCGACAAGACCGCGGCCGAGCATATCGCGCTGGCGTTGCGCGACCCGGCCGCGGCGCTCAAGCAGGCGGGCGCCTGGCCCGACGCGCCGCGCTCGCGCGACGCGATCGCGATCGCGATCGAACGGCTCGCCCGGCGCGATGCGGATGCGGCCGCTGCGCGCTGGGACGCCGTGCGCACGCAATTCCATTTCGACAAGGACCAGCAGGGCCGCGCGCTGCGCGCGATCGCGCTGTACCGCGCATCGAGCTATTCGACCGACGCGCTCGCGCGCCTGACCGCGCTTCCGGCCGACCTCGCCGACGACGCGACGCGCGAGTGGCGTGTGCGCTCGGCGCTCGCCGCAGGCGACTTCAAGGCGACGCTGGCCGCGCTCGATATCATGCCGGCTGCGCAAAGAGACGATGCGCGCTGGAAGTACCTGCGCGCGCGCGTGCTCGCCAGGCTCGGGCGCAAGGACGAGGCAAATGCGCTGTTCCGCACGCTCGCGGGCGAGGCGAACTTCTTCGGCTTTCTCGCCGCCGACCAGATCGATGCCGGTTACACGATCTGCAGTTCCGATGTGCCGACTGACAAGGTCGCCGAAACCGCGTTGCGCAAGGACAAAAACCTCGCGCGCGCCTTCGAGTTCTTCGCCATCGATCGCCTCAGCGAGGCGAGGCGCGAGTGGGACTTCGCCCAGGGCGGACTCGATGCCGACCAGCGCCGCCAGGCGATCGTGCTCGCGGCGAAGCAAGGCTGGATCGACCGCGCCGTCTACGCCTTCAACCAGGGCGAGGACATGCGTTTGTATACTTTGCGCTTCCCGCTCGCGCGCCGCGAGCAGATCGTGCGCGACGCGAAGGACGGCGGCGTCGAGCCGGCCTGGGCCTACGCGATCATCCGCGCCGAGAGCGCATGGACGACCGATGCACGATCCGGCGCGAATGCCTACGGCCTGATGCAGCTGCTGCCCGGCACGGCCAAGCAGCTCGCCGCGGCCGAGGGCGTGTCGTACGCAGGCGCCAACGACCTGCTCGATGCGGACACCAACATCAAGCTCGGCACGCTCTATCTCGGCAAGGTCGCGGCGCGCTTCGACGGCAGCCCCTGGCTCGGCAGCGCCGCCTACAACGCCGGACCGGGCGCGGTCGACAAATGGGTCAACGCGCGCGACTCGCTCGATCCCGACTTCTTCATCGAGACGATCCCGTACAAGGAAACGCGCGAATACGTCTCGCGCGTGCTCGCCTTCAGCGTCATCTACGACTGGCGCCTCAACGGCGCCGCCCTGCCGATCTCCTCGCGCCTGCCGCGCATCGGCCAGACCTACGAGCCGCCAGGCGAGAAGGTCGCGCGCAAGGCGGTGAGTTGTGCGGCAACGAAAACGGCGCTCGCGGAAACCGCCGCCGCGCCGGCGCCTGTTCCGACACCAACCCAATCGAAAGCGCAATAAGCCCTCCCCTTCAAGGGGAGGGTTTGGGCGGGGATGGTGTGGATTTTGGGTGTCGTGCGCAGAACACCATCCCCCTCCAACCTCCCCCTTGAAGGGGGAGGCTAAAGCTTGACGCGCTCGCGCGGCATAATGCGCGACATGAAAACCTATCTCGTCGGCGGCGCCGTGCGCGACCGCCTGCTCGGCATTGCGGTCAAGGACCGCGACTACGTCGTCGTCGGCGCCACGCCCGAGGACATGCTGCGCGCGGGATACAGGCCGGTCGGCAAGGACTTCCCGGTGTTCCTGCACCCGCGAACGCACGAGGAATACGCGCTCGCGCGCACCGAGCGCAAGACCGGGCGCGGCTATCATGCGTTCGCCTTCGATACCGACCAGAGCGTGACGCTCGAGGACGACCTGCGCCGCCGCGACCTGACGATCAACGCGATCGCCGAAGACGAGCACGGCGCGCTGATCGACCCGTTCGGCGGCGCGCGCGACCTCGAGGCGAAGATCCTGCGCCACGTCTCGCCCGCATTTGCCGAAGATCCGGTGCGCGTGTTGCGTGTGGCGCGCTTCGCCGCGCGCTACGCCGATCGCGGCTTCCGCGTCGCCGAGGAAACGCTCGCACTGATGCGCGGCATGGTCGCCGACGGCGAGGTCGATCATCTCGTGCCCGAACGCGTCTGGGCCGAGACGCAGAAGGCGCTGAGCGAGAAGACGCCGAGTGCATTCCTGCGCACGTTGCGCGACTGCGGCGCATTGCGTGTGCTGTTTCCCGAAATCGACGCGCTGTACGGCGTGCCGCAACGCGCCGAGTTCCATCCCGAAATCGACAGCGGCGTGCACACCGAAATGGTCGTCGATATGGCCGCGCAGTTGGCTCCTGGCAATGCCCTCGTCGGCTACTGCGCGCTCGTGCACGATCTCGGCAAGGCATTGACTCCGAAAGACGTGCTGCCCAAACACATCGGCCACGAACATCGCGGCCTCGCGCCGGTCGAAGCCGTGAGCACACGCTACAAGGTCCCCGCCGAATACGCCGCTCTCGCCCATCTCGTGTGCAAGCTGCACTTGCTCGCACATACCGCGCTCGATCTGAGGCCCGCAACCGTGCTCGGACTGTTCGAGCAACTCGATGCATTCCGCCGTCCCGAACGCGTCGAAGCGTTCCTGATCGCCTGCGAGGCTGACAAGCGTGGGCGCCTCGGACAAGGCGAGTCCGCCTACCCGCAGGGCGATTTTCTGCGCCGCGCATTTGCCGCGGCGACGGCGATCGGCGCAAGGGAATTCGTCGACCAGGGCCTGCACGGCCCGGCGATCGGCGAGGCGATGCGCAAGGCGCGCATCGATGCGATCGCTGCGCTTTAGCGGCGCAGCACCATCACGCGGAATTTCTCACCCATCTCGCCGGGCAAGGTCAGACGCTTGACCTGCTGTGCCAGCGCGTAGCGCGCGGCTTCATCGGCCGCTTCAGCGTAACCCTGCGCGAACACTTCATCGAGGCCGTTCGCGATCAGGAACTGCGCCTGCGTCGTATGCGCGGCCACACTCAAGCCCGCCGCCTCGCCCGCGCGCGCGAGCGCATCGAAATCGACCCAGGCGGTGATGTCCTGCAGACCGGGCAGGATCAGCGGATCGTCGTGCGCGCGATGGCGGTAGTGACAGCGCAAGGTGCCGGTGTGGCGCGCGGCAGCGTAGTACTCGCCGTGCGCGTAACCGTAGTCGACGAACCAGGCGCTGCCGAGTTCGAGGCTGCGCGTCACTTCGGCGAGCCACGGATCGAGCAGCGGGCAGATCTCAGAAAGATAGGGCTGAGGGCTGAGGGCTGAGGGCTGTATGACGCGTGCAAACGCAGCTTGCAAGTCCGGCTCGGCTTCGACTTCGCGCCAGATGAAATTTCCGCCGTCGTCGACACCAACCGCGCGCGCAAACAAACCCTCGTCGCGCCAGGCGAACGCGCGCACCGGCAATGCGTCGATCACCTCGTTGGCGACGAGCGCACCGCGCCATGGCGCCACGGGCGGCGCGTCTAGCCATGCGATGCGATCGAGCAGATGCGCGCAACGCCTGTGCAAGGTCTCGCGCTGGCGCGCGCGCAGGTCGGCGCTGCGTTCGAGCAGGCGGTAGCGCGCCGGCAACGCGCCGAGGCGTTCGAGTTCGAGCAGCAGTTCCGCGGCGAGTGCGCCGCTGCCGGGGCCAAGCTCGACAATCTCGCCGCCGTCGCGCAACTCCGGCAGCAATGCCCGCGCGAGGCAGCGTGCGAAGACGAAGCCGAGTTCGGGTGCGGTGACGAAATCGCCGGCGGCGCCGAATTTGGTCGTGCCGGCGCTGTAGTAGCCGAGTCCCGGCGCATACAGCGCGAGTTCCATGTAGCGCGCGAAATCGAGCACGCCGCCGGCCCGCGCGATTTCCGCACGGATCAATGCGGCGAGCCGCTCGCTGTGCGCGCGCTCTTCGGTGGAAGGTTCGGGCAATTCGACGCGCATGTTCGGGTATGCAAGAATCGATTCTTCTGTAAGGAAAACTCATTGCGTAGGGGCGCGATTCATCGCGCCCGGCCGTCGAACAACCAAGCGCACGCGGGCGCAATGAATTGCGCCGCTACAAAGGCGCAAGCATACCGACTACATAGCGAGAATTCCGCATGAGTGAACCTCTGAGCCCGCGTCCTGTCGTGCTGATCACTGGCGCGGCCCGGCGCGTCGGCGCGGTGATCGCGCGCACGCTGCACGCCGCCGGTTACGATCTCGCCCTGCACTATCGCCACTCACGCGGCGAGATGGATGTGCTGACCGGGGAACTCGAAGCGCTGCGCGCCAACAGCACGCTGGCCGTGGCGGCGGAACTGGCCGACATCGAGCACTTGCCGCGCCTCGTCGACGCCTGCATCGCGCGCTACGGCCGCCTCGACGGCCTCGTCAACAACGCCTCGGCGTTCTACCCGACGCCGATCGGCAC
>JAFEFQ010000279.1 GCA_018240505.1 Pseudomonadota bacterium | reverse complement strand
GATGGCCCAGCAAGCCGAGGAATACGGCTCGCACGACAAGACCTTCGAGATCCCCGAGGACGGCGTCGCCAACATCACCGACCTCGCCAGCGGCGAGGTGCTGATGAGCCAGAACGTCGAGCAGGGCGACATCTGGCGCATGTGCCAGGTCAAGGACGCCGCGATCCGCGACTGGGTCAAGCTCGCGGTCACACGCGCGCGCAACTCGGGCATGCCGGTGGTGTTCTGGCTGGACGCCTACCGTCCGCACGAGGCGCAGATGATCACCAAGGTCAAGATGTACCTGCATGAGCACAACACCGCCGGGCTCGACATCCAGATCATGAGCCAGGTGCGCGCGATGCGTTACACGCTGGAGCGCGTGATCCGCGGCCTGGACACGATCAGCGCCACCGGCAACATCCTGCGCGATTACCTCACGGACCTGTTTCCGATCATGGAACTGGGCACCTCGGCCAAGATGCTGTCGATCGTGCCGCTGATGGCCGGCGGCGGCATGTACGAAACCGGCGCCGGTGGCTCGGCGCCCAAGCACGTGCAGCAGCTGGTCGAGGAAAACCATTTGCGCTGGGACTCCCTGGGCGAATTCCTGGCCCTGGCCGTGAGCCTCGAAGAGCTGGGCATCAAGAACAACAACGCCAGGGCCAAGGTGCTGGCCCGCGCGCTCGACGCCGCCACCGGCAAGCTGCTCGACAACAACAAGGGTCCCAGCCCGAAGACCGGGCAACTCGACAACCGCGGCAGTCATTTCTACCTGGCCCTGTACTGGGCCCAGGCGCTGGCCGCGCAGACCGAGGACGGCGAACTCGCCGCCCGTTTCAAACCGCTGGCCGATGCCCTGGCCGCCGGCGAAACGAAGATCGTCGACGAACTTGCGGCCGTGCAAGGCAAGCCGGCCGACATCGGCGGCTATTATCTGCCCGACGCCGACAAGACCAACGCGGTGATGCGGCCCAGCGCGACCTTCAACGCGGCGCTGGCGACGCTCGCGAGCTGAGCGCGAGCAAGCTTGGCGGGGCCGGTAGCCGCCGCGCAAGACGCAACGATTCGATCCTGCGCTTCCCGCACGGCGGCGCAGCGGAGCAGCGCGCGTTCCTGATACGCTTGGAACCCATCTCGTTCACCCGAAAACGCGAGCAATCCATGGCCGAACCCACCTACACCGCGCCCGCCGGCGGCGCCAGGATTTCGATCCGGAACGGCAGGCTCAACGTTCCGGAGAATCCGATCATCCCGTTCATCGAGGGCGACGGCACCGGCGCCGACATCTGGCGTGCCTCGGTGCGCGTGCTCGACGCCGCGGTGGCGAAGGCGTATGGCGGCAAACGCAAAATCCACTGGCTCGAAGTGTTCGCCGGCGAAAAGTCGAACAACCAGTTCGGCACCTGGCTGCCTAACTCGACAGTCGACGCCTGCCGCGACTATCTCGTCTCGATCAAGGGTCCGTTGACCACGCCGGTCGGCGGCGGCATCCGCTCGCTCAACGTCGCCCTGCGCCAGATGCTCGACCTCTACGTCTGCCTGCGCCCGGTGCGCTGGTTCAAGGGCGTGCCCTCGCCGGTGAAGATGCCCGAGAAGGTCGACATGGTGATCTTCCGCGAGAACACCGAGGACATCTACGCCGGCATCGAATATGCCGCTGGAAGTGATGCCGCACAAAAATTGCTGGACTTTATCGCGCAGAACGATCCGAAGGCGTTCGACAAGATCCGTTTCGGCACCCGGGCCAAGGCGGAAGCGTGGCAGAAGCAGCTCGAAGCGATCGGCGCGCCGCATCGCGAAGTCGGTGTCGACGTCGGCGTCGGCATCAAGCCGGTGAGCTACCTCGGCACCGAGCGCCTCGTGCACAGCGCGATCTCCTACGCGATCCAGAACAAGCGCAAGTCGGTGACCCTGGTGCACAAGGGCAACATCATGAAGTTCACCGAGGGCGCGTTCCGCAACTGGGGCTACGAGGTCGCCGAGAAATTCTTCCCCAGCCACACCTACACATGGGAAACCTGGGAGAAAACCAAGGCCGCGCAGGGCGAAGCCGCCGCGAACGCCGAGCAGAAGGCCGCGCTCGCCGCGGGCAAGGTGCTGATCAAGGACGCGATCGCCGACATCACGCTGCAGCAGGTGCTGACGCGCCCCGACGAGTTCGACGTGATCGCGACGCTCAACCTCAACGGCGACTATCTCAGCGACGCGCTCGCCGCCCAGGTCGGCGGCATCGGCATCGCGCCGGGCGGCAACATCAACTATCTCACCGGCCACGCCGTGTTCGAGGCCACGCATGGCACCGCGCCGAAGTACGCCGGTCTCGACAAGGTCAACCCGGGCTCGGTGATCCTGTCGGGCGAAATGATGCTGCGCTACATGGGCTGGCTTGATGCGGCCGACGCGATCATCGCGGCGATGGACAAGGCGATCGCGAACAAGCGCGTCACCTACGACTTCGCGCGCCTGATGGACGGCGCCACCGAAGTGAAGTGTTCCGAATTCGGCGACGAACTGATCAAGAACCTCTGACGCGGTGTGCAGGGGCGCGTTCCGTCACGCCCCGTTTTCTCAACGCAATCCGACCAGCTGGATGCGCGGCTTCCTGTCGCGCTGTGCGTTTGCGTTCGCTGCGCGGCATCGTTCCTGCGTCGCGCAATCCTCGTTTCGCGCGATGCGTACGACTTCGGTCGGCGAGAGGTGCTGGTCGGTGAACAGCAAACCCAGTACCGTCTGATCGAAATGCTTCAGCCAGTTGGTCATGGTGGTTCTCCACAAACTGTCTTGACGGGAGTGCAAGATAGGCCTGCCGACCGCCGAGAAAAAGCGATACTTTTGCAAGCCTGAGTTGAACCGGATTCAATGTTGTGCTCCCCCCTGCGCAGACAGAAGGGAAAAAAGCATGGCCAGACCGCCGCTGCATACGCTGCAAGCCTTCGTTGCCGTCGCGCGCGAGAAGAACCTCACGCGCGCGGCTGCGCAAATGAACCTCACGGTCAGCGCGCTGAGCCACCAGATGCGTGCGCTCGAGGAGCGCCTGGGCCGCAAGCTGCTCGAACGCGGCCCGCGCGGCGTCAGCCTGACTGCGCACGGCATCCGCCTGCTCGACGAAGTCGCCGCGCACGTCGACGGCATCGAACGCGTGTTCGCGCGTGCGCGCGAGCAGCCGGCGAATACGCTGACGATCAGCGCATTGCCTTCGTTCTCGTCGAGTTGGCTGATGCCGCGCCTGCCCGCGTTCATGGCCGCGCACCCAGGTCTCGAATTCAACCTGCAGACGACGACGGCCGTGGTCGACTTCGAGCGCGAACCGGTCGACGCGGCGTTGCGTTACGGCGCGGGCACGTGGGCCGGCGTGACTGCGGAACACCTGCTCGACGAACAGCTCGGGCCGATCGCGCATCCGAAGTGGCTCAAGCAATTCGGCAAGCCGAAGGCATCCGATCTCGCGCGCTGGCCTCTGCTTGGCGAGTACGACGACAACAGCGCGCTCTGGCGGCGCTGGTTCGCGGAGTTCGGCGGCACGCTGCCGAAGCGCTACGTGGCGAGTTTCACCGACGTGGAATTGCTGCATCGTGCGGCGGCGCAGGGCCTCGGCGTGGCGATCGGCCGCCTGCTGCTGGCGAAGCCGCTGATCGACAACGGCAGCCTCGTCGTGCTCACGCGCGAACGCATGCCGGCAAAGTACGGCCACTATCTCGTCTATCCCCCGTGCGCGGCGAAATACCCGCCGCTGCTCGCGTTCCGCGACTGGCTGCATGCGGAGATCGCACGTCCGCCGTCGAACAAGGCTGCAAAGTGAGCTGATGCATTTGAAAAGTGTGGCCGGGGGCGGCCGCACTCCGACTTTCACGATCAGCGACGATCGCACGGACGCAGGCAAAAAAAAGCCCCGAGAGTTTAGGGGGAACTCTCGGGGCCGGGTCCGAAGGCGGATCTGGGGAGGGATCGGCCTTCGAGGGCTGAACCCAGGGAGGTGGGCCAGCCGAGGTGCCGTTGCGTGCACCGATGAATTAGTTGCGGTCAGAGGGAAGAAAGTTCAAGGCGCGCGGAAAAATCGTACTGATCGGTTTAGTTTTCATTCATGCGCTTGAAAATCAAGCAGTTGCGCGGCTGGCAAAACGCCATTTCGGCAACATGACGGAAAGTTAATCGTCGCGCGCGTGAAGTTTCCGTCAATGCGCTTCATCCCAGTTGTCGCCCGTGCCGATATCGACGATCAGCGGCACCGCGAGTTCCGCCGCGTGCATCATGCGTTCGCGCACGCCGTCGCTGATTTTCTTCACCGCGTCTTCGCGCACTTCGAACACGAGTTCGTCGTGCACCTGCATGATCATGCGCGCCTCGCCCTTGAGCGATTGCAGCCAGGCATCGACCGCGATCATCGCGCGCTTGATGATGTCGGCGGCGGTGCCCTGCATCGGCGCGTTGATCGCCGCACGTTCGGCGCCGGCGCGCAGGCCCTGGTTGCGCGAGTGGATTTCGACGAGATACAGGCGGCGTCCGAACAGTGTTTCGACAAAGCCGTCGCGATGCGCCTGCTCGCGCGTGCGCTCCATGAATTCGCGCACGCCCGGGTAGCGCTCGAAGTAACGCTTCACGTACTCGTTCGCCTCGCCGCGCTCGATGCCGAGCTGGCGCGCGAGGCCCCAGGCGCTCATGCCGTACATCAGGCCGAAGTTGATCGCCTTCGCCGCGCGGCGCTGGTTCGCGTCGACCTGCCCGGGCGGCACGCCGAACACTTCGGCGGCGGTGGCGCGATGCACGTCCTGACCGCCGTGGAACGCGGCAAGCAGGCCCGCATCGCCCGACAGATGCGCCATGATGCGCAGCTCGATCTGCGAATAGTCCGCGGCGAGAATCTTGCAGCCCTGCGGCGCGACGAAGGCCTGACGGATGCGCCGGCCTTCCTCGGTGCGGATCGGAATGTTCTGCAGGTTCGGATCGTTCGACGACAGCCGGCCGGTCGCCGCGACGGCCTGGTGGTAGCTCGTGTGCACGCGGCCGTCGCGCGGATTGACCGCCTCGGGCAGCTTGTCGGTATAGGTCGAGCGCAGCTTGGCCAGCGTGCGGTAATCGAGGATCAGGCGCGGCAGCTCGTGCTGGTTCGCCAGCGCTTCGAGCGCTTCCTCGTTCGTCGACGGCTGGCCGGTCGGCGTCTTGATCGACACGGGCAATTTCAACTCGTCGTAGAGCAGCGCCTGCAACTGCTTCGGCGAATCGAGGCTGAAATGGCGGCCGGCGACGTCGTAGGCGCGCTGCTGCAGTTCGAGCAGGCGCCGGCCAAGTTCGCTGCTCTGCTTCTTCAATTTTGCGACGTCGATCAGCACGCCGGTCTGTTCCATGCGCGCGAGCACGGGCACGAGCGGCATTTCGATCTCGTCGAAGACCTTCTGCAGCGTCGGCACGGTTTCCAGTTTGGCCCACAGCGCCTCGTGCAGGCGCAGCGTGACGTCGGCGTCCTCGGCCGCGTAGTCGGCCGCGACGCGCACGTCGACCTGCGAGAACGCGATCTGCTTCGCGCCCTTGCCGGCCACGTCCTCGTAGTGGATCGTGTCGACGTCGAGGTACTTCTTCGCCAGCGTGTCCATGTCGTGGCGATTCGCCGACGAGTTCCACACGTAGGATTCGAGCATCGAGTCGTAGCGCACGCCCTGCACGGCGATGCCGTAGCTCGACAGCACGTTCATGTCGTACTTCGCGTGCTGACCAAGCTTGTGCCTCTTCGGGTCTTCGAGCAGCGGACGCAGCGCGTCGAGCACGGCGGCGCGATCGAGTTGCGCCGGCGCGCCCGGATAGTCGTGCGCGAGCGGCACGTAAGCGGCGTGATTCGGCTCGACCGCGAACGAGACACCGACGATTTCCGCGCGCATCGGATCGAGCCCGGTCGTTTCGGTGTCGATGCAGATCAGGTCGGCGCGCTGGAGGCGTTTCATCCAGGCATCGAAATCGGCCTGTGTGAGAACGAGATCGTAGCGGGATGCCGTCGGCGTCTCCGCTGCATGCGCGGGTTTGGGCGGCGGCGCCTCGTCGACCGCCGCGGCCGTCGGCGCGGACGCCTGCGTAGCGCGTGCGGTGCCGCTCGCATCGAGTTCCTTGAGCGCCGCCTTGAACTCGTAGTGCGTATAAAACTCGCGCAACTTGTCGATATCCGCGCCGCGCAGCACGAGATCGGCCGGCCGCTTGTCGAGTGCGACATCGGTCTTGATGATCGTCAGCGCGCGCGACAGCGGCAGTCGCGGCAGTGCCTTGCGCAGGTTCTCGCCGATCTTGCCGCCGATCTCGTCGGCGTGCGCGATCACGCCGTCGAGGGTGCCGTATTCGCCCAGCCATTTTGCCGCGGTCTTGGGCCCGCATTTTTCGACGCCGGGCACATTGTCGACCGTATCGCCCATCAGTGCGAGATAGTCTGCGATCTGATCGGCGCGCACGCCGAATTTCTCGACGACGCCGGCTTCGTCGAGCGTCGTGCTCGTCATCGTGTTGACGAGCCTGACGTGCGCATCTACGAGCTGCGCCATATCCTTGTCGCCGGTCGACACGGTGACCGCGATGCCATGTTCCGCCGCCTGCCTGGCCAGCGTGCCGATCACGTCGTCCGCCTCGACGCCTTCGACGCGCAGGATCGGAATGCCGAGCGCGTCGACCATGTGCAGCATCGGCTCGATCTGCGCGGCGAGATCTTCCGGCATCGCCGAACGCGTCGCCTTGTACTCGGGATAGAGTTCGTCGCGGAAGGTCGGTCCCGGCGCATCGACGACGAAGGCGATGTAATCCGGCTTCGCCTTGAGCGCGAGGCGCACCATGTTGTGCACGGTCAGCAGCGCACCGGTCGGCTCGCCGGCGCGCGTGGCGAAACGTTTGTCGTACGTGGCGTGGTAGCCGCGGTACAGATAGCCGGAGCCGTCGATCAGGATCAGGGTCTTGGCGGACATGCGCGGCAAGGATTGCTTCGGGGCGGAGAGCTTGGGCCAGACCCGATCCATTTGCAATCGTGAACGGTGCGCGATGTTGCGCGGTTTCATGCCACTTTCACGCGCGCTTTGCTATCCTCATGGCAGGAATTCTGAGGGAGTGGAATCATGCGCTCGTTGCTTCCGGTCGTGCTCGCCTGCGGACTCATCGCCGCCCAGGCCCACGCTCAAGGTCAGAAGAAATCCGACGACGGTCTGCCTCCGGTGCAACCGCCGCCGGCGATGGATGAACCGAGTGCCGCGACCACGCCGGCGAAGCCCGCGAACAGCGCGAAGACCGTGCCGATCGCGAATTCCGATGCGGAAGCCAGGGCCGCGGCCGAGGAAGCGCGCAGGCGCACCGCGCAGCCGGTGGCGGCACTGCCGCCCGAGCCCGAGAAGAAATTCGACAGTCCGGGCCTGCCGCCCGAAGTGCAGAAAGCCGCCGAGGCGACCGAGTTGCCCGTCGTCACCGTGCGCCAGGAAGGCAACGAGACGATCACCGAGTACCGCAAGCACGGCAAGATCTTCGCCCAGTACTTCAAGTCGAAGGATACCGGCACGGAGAAGTGGTACGTCGACCCGGGCTACAAGGGCCCGATGCCGCCGGATCTCGACGCCGGCATGCACGGCAAGCCGGGCGCGGTGCAGTACAAGGTGTTCGGCTGGTGACTTTGTTCTTCCCTTCTCCCGCCGGGAGAAGGTGCCCCGCAGGGGCGGATGAGGGAAGAGCCTTCCAATAGGCGAAGCGAGTTACGCAGACTGCGGCGCTTTTCCCTCATCCGCCTTCGGCACCTTCTCCCGGCGGGAGAAGGGAAGATCAAGCGCGGCCAGCAATGCCGCGCGCGGCAATTTTCCCGTCGCGTTGCGCGGCAACGTATCGACGATGCGCAAAGGCCGCGGCAGGAACGCAGGATCGATGGTCGCGCGCAGCGCTGCGAGAATCTGCGCTTCGCTGCGCGTTGGCGCGACCGCGAGCGCGGCGATCCGGCGCACGCCTTCACCGCCGCCGGAATCCGCCTCGGCATCGAGCTGGAACACCACGCCGTCGACGACGCCGTCGATCGCGAGCAGCCGTTTCGTCAGGTCGGCCAGCGAGGCGCGCTTGCCGGCGATCTCGAGCAGGTCGCTGTTGCGTCCGCGCAGGCGGAAACGCCGCTGCGGCAGCAATTCGACGATGTCCTGCAGCACGGTCGCCTCGAGGAAATGCGGCGCGCCGACCAGCGTGCCGTCGGGCTGCGGATGCAGTTCGATGTCCGGGTAGAGCGACCAGGCCTCGTCGAGCGCCGTGCGGCGCTGCGCGATCACGCAGGTCTCGGTCGAGCCGAACAGCTCGATCACGCGCGTCGCGAACCGCGCTTCGACCGCGGCGGCGAGTTCCGCCGACAACGGCGCGGTCGCGGTGACGATGGCGGCGAGCGGCGGCAAGGTCACGCCCGACTCGTGCAGCGCACGCAGGTGGAACGGCGTGGTCACGAGCACGCGCGGCTCGGGCAGGCTTTCGAGCGTGCCGGCGATGTCGGCGGGCAGCAGCGGCTGCGAGGCGTGGATCGCGGCGCGCGAGCGCAGCGGCAGCAGCACCGACAATTCCATGCCGAACATGTGCTGCGGCGGCACGGTTGCGAGCACGTTGAATGCGTCGCCCGTCGTCGCCAGCGCGGCGAGGTTGAGCGCGCTCGACGCGCAGAAGCCGCCCCAGGTCTTGCGGTTCGCCTTCGGCGCGCCGGTCGAACCCGAAGTGAAGCCGATCGCGACAAGCTGGTCGACCGGAATCGATGCGTTGGCGAAGAAGGTGCGATCGGCTTGGTCGGCAAGCGCCTCACGCACATCGATCATGCGCGTGTCGGCAACGCCGGCGTCCTCGTCGGTCAGCGCGTAATGATGCGGATACGCGCGCAGGATCTCGGCGAGCACCTGCGGCGCACGCGAAGGCGGCAGCAGGTTGGTCTGTCCTTTGATGGCGGCGGCGCAGAACGCGACGAGGAAATGGTAGCGCTGCGAGCACAGGTTGAGCGCATGACGTGCCTCGGGCAGGCGCCCGGCGAGCACGAACACGTCGGCGAGGAATTCCGCCGCGCTGATCTCGCGTCTGCCGTGGCGCGCGAACACGCGCTGGAGGTCCGCGTCCGCGAGCAATGGAATTTCTTTCTGCGCTTCCTGCGAGCGCGCGTTTTCGAATACGGCCGACATCCCACTCCCCCTCGATAATCTTTTCGGTGTCTCGGAAATCTTCTCGTAATTCCGGCGGCTTCCAAGCCGAAGGGCTGGTCAAGCCGGAATGACGGGTCGAGGCACCCTTCCCTCAAACCCGGATTTCTTCGCCGGTCACGGCGTCTCGGATCGGCGTCGGTCGCGCCAGTCCACCCGTTTCTCCCGCGAGAATATAGGCCACCTCGGCGCCGAATGCAGCCTGAACGTCCGCCGCGCTGCGCGCCGGCGGCTCGCCGTGGCGGTTCGCACTGGTCGAAACGAGGGCGCCGCCGAACGCGCGGCACAGCGCCGCCGCGAGCGGATGCGCGGTCACGCGCAGGGCGATGCCCGCATGCCCGCGCGCGAGCCATTCCGGCGTCGCGGCGGAGCGCGGAAACACCCAGGTATGCGGGCCGGGCCAGCTCGCGCGCGCCCGCGCGAGCGCCTCCGCAGGCACGCGCGCGAGGTCGATATACGTTTCCACCTGGGCGAAATCGCACCCGATCAGCAGCACACCCTGCGCCGGTGGCCGCTGCTTGAGTTCGAACACGCGCGCTACGGCCGCCTCATCGCGCGGATCGCAGCCGAGGCCGAACACGGCCTCGGTCGGATAGGCGATCACACCGCCAGCGCGCAGCGCAGCGACGGCTTTCACCAGATTTCGTTCGATGTCGTTCATGAATGGATTAGCCGTGGCAGCATGTAGGGCGCAATAAGCGCAGCGCATTGCGCCGTCATGTATTGCGCCATCGCGCATTGCGCCACAACTTGCCCGCGCAGACAATCAAAAACATGCCGAACTATCGACGCGCATGGCAGCCCGGAGGCACCTGGTTCTTCACGGTGAACCTGCTCCGTCGTCACGGAAACGATTTGCTCGTGCGACATATCGATTTGCTCCGCCGGACGGTTGCCAAGGTGCGCGTGCGCCACCCATTCACGATACACGGTTGGGTCGTATTGCCTGACCATTTGCATTGCGTCATTTCGCTTCCCGCAGGCGACACCGATTTCGCCACGCGCTGGCGATTGATCAAACTCGAATTTTCCAAGGGCATTGCGCGGACAGAGCCGCGCTCGGCGACGCGCGTGCGCAGGGGCGAGCGCGGTATCTGGCAAAAGGCGCTACTGGGAACACCTCATTTGCGACGAAGCGGATTTTGCGGCGCACATGGACTACGTTCACATCAATCCGGTCAAGCACGGGCACGTCACCCGCGTCGCGGATTGGCCGTTTTCGACGTTCCATCGACTCGTCGCCGCGGGTGTATATCCGGTCGATTGGGCGGGTGGTCGAGAGTCGGCGGTATTGCCGCCGGAGTGATTTCTTTTGCGGTTTTGCGGGCTTTGCGGCGCGGCGCATGGCCTCACGGCGCAATGCGCTGCGCTTATTGCGCCCTACTTGCTACTTGCTAGAATCGTACGCATCGCGACAGCCACCGCTTAGCTCAAGCGTTATACCTCAATCGCCGATGGCTCAGGTTCTTTACGTCAAATCAGTTCGTAAGCAGCTCACATGGGCTGGTGTCTGCCTCGCTCTCATCATTGCTGCTGGTATAGCGTTGTATCCGGTAAATACGCTTCCGAAGATCGGACTCTTCTTTGCAATTGCCGTATCTGTGGGCTCATGGGCAATTTTTAATTCACGAAAGCACGCAAAAAACGTCAGCTGTCCATTTTGTGGCGCGAACCTTTACGAGCTTATACAAACAGCACGGCTTGGCGGCTCGCGCTTTCGTCATTGCCCGTCGTGCGGCAAAGCCATTGAGGTATAACTATTCGGCAGCGTCAGTCGCCTTCTTGGCGGCGGCTTTCTTCGTTGCCGTTTTCTTTGCCGCTGCCTTCTTCGCAGGCGCTTTTTTCTTCGCCGCCGCTTTCTTGGCCGGTTTGGTTTCAGCCTTCTTCGCCGGCGCAGCCTTCGCCGCCCTGCCAAACCGCCCACGCTTCTCCGGTGCGGCAGCAAGCAACTCGACGCACTCGGCTTCGGTCAGGCTCGCCGGTTCGCGGTCCTTCGGAATCTTCGCGTTCTTCTTGCCGTCGGTGATGTAGGGGCCGTACTGGCCGCGCAGGATCTGGATCGCGCCGTCCTGGAAGCTGGCGATGACGCGGTTGCGGATTGCTTCCTCCTTCTCGCGCAGGATTTCCTTCGCGCGTTCGAGTTCGATCGTGTACGGATCGTCGGGCGGCTTGATCGAGGCGTAGACCTTGCCGTGCTTGACGAACGGGCCGAAGCGGCCGATCGCGGCGCTGAT
>JAFEFQ010000278.1 GCA_018240505.1 Pseudomonadota bacterium | reverse complement strand
CCGGGGCGTGTTTCTTTGGCTACTTTCTTTGCACGAGCAAAGAAAGTAGCCCGCGCGCTGGATGCGCGCGGAAAAGCGAACGGATGCGCCAACATCAAAATCAAGAGCAAGTCACAGGATTCCGGCTTGACCAGCCCTTCGGCGGTTGAGAGCCGCCGGAATGACGAGCTAACAGCCGGGCGCGACCGTATTGAACTACTTTCGCGCGTGGCGCGCGAACAAATTTGGCTACTTTCGCGCGAGGCGCGCGAACAAATTTGACTACTTTCGCGCGAGGCGCGCGAAAGTCGCGCCCCTGCGTTACTTCACCTCGACCACCGCCAAGCCCTGCGGCGGCAGCGTGATCGTCAGCGTGCCGTTCTTGATTTCGACCGACTCGGGCGCGGGCAGTTCGGCGGCCTTGCGCAGTTCCTTCTGCTGCGCGACGCTGGGATAACGCGGTGAACCCATTTTCTCGTAGGCCGGGCGCAGGTCGCCGTGCTCACGGTCCACGCGCGACACCTGCGCGGTCTGCCCCTTCAGGTTCTTCAGCCTGAGCGTCAACGTGACCGGCGCGGTCTTCGCCTTGTCGGCCTTGTCCGCGGCCTGGTCGAGCCCGCTCGGCGCGTAGTTCCACAGCGCGAGCACGAGCGCGCCGTCCTTCGTGCGTGTCGCCAGCACCGAGTCGGACTGCAGCGGAATGCGCTCGTCGCCGAGCTTGTGCAGCAGCTTGAACGCGTTGTACGCGGGCTTGGGCAGGTTGCCCGCGGCGATCAGGCCGAAGCCGCCGTACAGCGGCGTCTTGACCACGCCCTGCTCCTCGAACACGTCGGAAAAGGACCAGTACGACATGATGTCGACGAGGCCGTCGCACTGCGCGATCGTCGAGGCCATCCACGGCCCCATGTAGGTCGAGTCGGTGACCGCCGGCGTGTTGTCGTAGGCCGCGTTGAACTCGCTCCACACCAGTTCCGTGTTCGGTGCCGCCGATTTCTTGATCTCGTCGTGCACCTTCTTCACCGCGCGGCAGACCATCTTGTCGCGCGGGATTTCCTCGTTCGTGCCGAACACGTTGTCGGCGGTGTCGTTGCCGTAGACATGGGTCGAGGCGAAATCGAAAGGTATATTTTTATCCTTGCAGTGCTTGATGAACTCGGCGACCCACGCGGCCTGCGCGGTCGACGGTCCGCCGATGCGCAGGCGCTTGTCGACGCCCTTGAGCGCGATCGCGGTGTGATCGTAAAGAGTCCAGTAGGTCTTCTGCAGCGGGAACCCGGCCCAGAAGCCGATGTTCGGTTCGTTCCACACTTCGAACAGCCAGGTCGACACTTCATCGATGCCGTAGCGTTCGATCAGGTGCTTCGCGAACGCCTGGATCATCGCGTCCCACTTCGCGTAGTCCTTGGGCTCGGAGATGTTCGGGTGGTACCAGAACGGATGCCAGAACTCGCCCGAGGCGAGCTTCTTCGGCATGAACGACAGCTCGACGAACGGCTTCACGCCGTCGGCGAGCAGTCCGTCGTAGATCTGGTCGACGTAGGACCAGTTGTAGACCGCGTCGCCGTTCCTGTCTTCGTCGTAGATGCCGACTTCGTCGTGGAAGATGTTGTGGAAGCGCACGTACTTGAAGTCGGTCGCCTGTTTCACCGCGCGGATGTCCTGGCGATACGAATCGCGCAGTGCGAGGATCGCGCGGCCCGAGCCGAAGCTCTGCTCCCAGAAATGCGGGAACGCACGCGCCTTGGCGGCGGCGTCGATCTCGACGGTCTGCGCGAACAGCAGCGGAGACGCCGCGGCCAGCGCGAGCGACAACAGGCAGCGCCCGAGTTTCGATGTAGCCGTGGAATTCTTCATGGTTACCTCCCCGAATATTTTTCTGATTTCGCAGTGGCTCGCCGGCCCGCCCTTCATGGCCGCGATGGCGGCTAGCGTAGCAGCAAACCAGTGGCATGAAAACGTTTACATTGGCGTCGCAGCGTTATTCGCCCGAGCGTGGCACTATCCCGTCCTGGCCACGCGGCGCGCGGTCGCGATTCGCTGGGATAATGCGGCGAAGCCCCGCAACGACCACGCCATGCCAACGAATACGTCCACATCGACCGCTCCGAACCGCGCTGCGCCCGGCGCGACCGCGATCCTCGTCTCCGCCCTGCTCGGCGGCATGGCCGCCGGCGTCGCCTGGTGTTTTCTCGCGCTGTGGTTGCCGTGGTTCGCGCAGTTCTGGATCGTGCCGATCGCCATCGCACTTGCCGTGTCCGCGCGCTGGCAGGGCTATCGCAACTGCAGCGCGATAGCATGCACCGTATTCGCGACCTGCATCGCTTTCGTCTACGCGCAATACCTGTTCGGCGCGGTGCGCATCGCCGATTCGATGGGCCTGCCGCTGCGCGAAGCGCTGTTCAAGGCCGGCTTCGGCCTGACTGCCGATGTCGCCTGGGCGAATTTGCGCATGGCCGACTGGATCGCGCTCGCGATTGCCTTGCTCGCGGGCGCGGGCGCTGCGCGACTGCATCGTCGCGCGGACAGCTAAGTCGACTTCGGCGCCGAACCCGGATTCTGCCTGCGGAATTCCTCGACGGGCAGCCCGGCGATGCCCCAGTTTTCCATCGGCACTTCGTCGATCACGACGATGGTCGTTTTCGGATTCTTGCCGAGCACGCGCTGCAGCAGCTCGGTCGCGCCCTGGATCAGCTCGGCCTTCTGCGCCTCGGTCGCGCCTTCGCGCGTGATGCGGATGTTGACGTAGGGCATCTCAATCAGGACTTGAAGAAGGTGATTTATTGCTTTCTTGCTATAGGCGCTACAGCCAGCCAAGCTTGGATTGCTCGATTGACACAAGCTTCTGCAGCCCGTGCTCCAGATTCGCTATCGGCACTTCCAAGATAGTCTGCGGATGACACGCCTGTGAGCTTCGCGCTTCCAACCGTCGCAGTCAACGTGCAAGTCATTGTGCTGAAGGTGCCGACAACCATCCCAGAAAAGTTCATCAAGATGTCAAAATTCTGGACACGCACCTCGATTTTTTGATCTTCCGGGATTGCCGCATTTAGCGTGGCTCGCAGCACAGTCATTCGATCTGGTGTTGTATTGGAATCGGCCAAATAAGCGCGATATCCATTTCCCCAAGCTATGTGATATGCCTTGTCCTTGGCTTGTCGTTCATCAATTACAACAACATGTGGATTAGCCGGAGCGGTAACTGGAGTCAGCTTGACCGAAAATGGTGGAGCGCATCCAGAAACGGAACAAGTCATCAAAATCAGAGCTAACCTTCGCATAAACGCCATCAGTGCCCGCCGCCGCCATCGACCGCCTTGAGTCCAGCGATCAACCCGTTCGCCGCCGCCTGGCCGTCGGCGTACAGCATGCGGCAATTGTCCTGGTAGAACAGCGCATTCTCGATGCCGGCGAAGCCGGTGCCCTTGCCGCGCTTGATCACGATGATTTGCTTGGCGTTGGCGACATCGAGGATGGGCATGCCGTAGATCGGGGATGATTTGTCCGTCTTCGCGACCGGATTGACCACGTCGTTGGCGCCGATGACGATGGCGACGTCGCAGTTCGGGAATTCCGGATTGATGTCGTCCATGTCGGCGATCAGGTCGTAGGGTACGCCGGCTTCGGCGAGCAGCACGTTCATGTGGCCCGGCATGCGGCCGGCGACCGGATGGATCGCGAACTTCACGCTCTTGCCGCGCTCGATCAGGTTCTTCGACAGTTCCCAGATCTTGTGCTGCGCCTGGGCCACGGCCATGCCGTAGCCGGGCACGATGATGACGTTGTCGGCCATGTACAGCAGCGAAGCCGCGTCGTCGGCCTCGATCGGCTTGAGCGAGCCCTTGATGTCCTGCGAGCCGCCGCCGCCCGCGCCGAAGTTGGAGAACAGGACGTTCGCGATCGAGCGGTTCATCGCCTTCGCCATCAGGCGCGTCAGCAAGGTACCCGCGGCGCCGACCACGGTACCGGCGATGATCAGCGCGATATTACCCTGCACGTAGCCCTCGAAGGCGACCGCGAGGCCGGTGAACGCGTTGTACAGCGAGATGACCACTGGCATGTCGGCGCCGCCGATCGGCAGCGTCATCAGCACGCCGAACAGCAACGCGAGGGCGAAGAACAGCACGATCCACTGCGTCTCCAGATGCCACACGCAATACAGGCCGATCAGCAGCGCGGCGAGGAAGCAGGCGCCGTTGACGAGCTTCTGCCCGCCGAAACGGAAGGTCTTGTCCATGCGCCCGTCGAGCTTGGCCCAGGCGATGATCGAGCCGGTCATCGAGATCGAGCCGATCAGCGCACCGATCACCGCGAGCAGCGTCTGCGTCGTGGTCAGATGGTGCTCGAAGTGGGTCTGCGTCGCCGCGCCGAGCAGCGCGGCCGCGCCGATCGCCGCGGCCGAGCCGCCGCCCATGCCGTTGTACAGCGCGACCATCTGCGGCATGTCGGTCATCGCGACCTTCTTGCCCCAGATCCATGCGATCGCGGTCGACGCGGCGATCGCAATGAAGATCAGTGCCGCGTTCTCGATCAGCACATGGCCGGGCACTTCGCTGTGGAAGAACGTCGCGATCACCGCGATCAGCACGCCGACGCCGGCCCACTGGATGCCGCTGCGTGCGGTCACCGGCGAGGACATGCGCTTGATGCCGAGGATCAGCAGCACCGCGGCGACGAAGTAACTCGTCTGGATCAGCAGCGAAACGATCTGGGCCGTTTCCATCACTTGCTCTCCCCTGCGGCCGCCGGCTTCTTCGACGACTTGAACATCTCGAGCATGCGCTCGGTGACGACGTAGCCGCCGGCCGCGTTGCCCGCGCCGAGGAACACGCCGACGAAGCCGATCAGCTGCTGCCACCAGGTCGTCGCCTCGCCCAGCGCGATCATCGCGCCGACGAGGACGATGCCATGGACGAAGTTCGAACCCGACATCAGCGGCGTGTGCAGGATCACCGGCACGCGCGAGATGATCTCGTGGCCGGTGAAGGCGGCGAGCATGAACAGGTACAGCGCGAGGAATCCATCAATCATGTCGATACCCCAATATTGAATTCAGTTCTGCTGTTGAAAAAGATTCACCACGAAGTCACGGAGCGCACGGAGAAAAGCTACAAGATGAAACGCTTGAGACCATCCCTGATCGAGCGGCAATCGAAATTGATCAGCAGGCCAATCTTGCAGCCGGTCAACTTCATGTAAGTGAGCAATTGCGCTTCGTGCACGGGCAACAACTTCTCAACCACCTTCAATTCGACCAACACAATCTCTTCGACTACCAAATCAACGCGCAGAGGCGGCCCGTCCAAGCGAATGCCTTTGTAAACGATCTCGACCTGCTTCTCCGACTCGAATTTCAGCCCTCCCGAATGCAATTCCTGTTGCAGACACCGACGATATACCGACTCAAGCAATCCGGGGCCGAGATTTCGATGCACTTCGATTGCGCATCCGATAATGCGTCCAGAAAGCTCTTCGAATTCCATTTGCTCCTCTCCGTGGCCTTCGTGTCTCCGTGGTGAATCTTTTGAACTTATGCCGATGACTCGACCAGTTGTTTGGTCGGTTCGTGCCTGATTTCGCCCGCGTGGGTGACGCAGGTCTTGGCGATCAGTTCGTCGTCCCAGTCGAGGTGCAGACCGCCCTCCTTGGTGATCGACAGTTCGAGGAAGTTGTACAGGTTCTTCGCGTACAGCTCGCTCGCGTGGATCGGCGCGCTCGCGGCGAGGTTGAGCGGGCCGATGATGGTCACGCCGTTGTCGGTGACGATGGTCTTGCCCGCATCGGTCAGCTCGCAGTTGCCGCCGGTCTCGGCGGCGATGTCGACGATGACCGACCCGGCCTTCATGCCGCGGACCATGTCGGCGCTGATGATGCGCGGCGCCTTGCGTCCCGGCACGGCCGCCGTGGTGACGATCACGTCGACGCCCTTGATGTGTTCGGCCAGTGCGGCCTGCTGCTGCGCGCGCTCCTCGGCGGTGAGCTCGCGCGCGTAGCCGCCCGCGCCCGCGGCGCTGACGCCGAGTTCGACGTACTTCGCGCCGAGCGACTGGATCTGCTCCTTCGTCTCCGGGCGCACGTCGAAGCCTTCGACCTGCGCGCCGAGGCGGCGCGCGGTCGCGATCGCCTGCAGGCCGGCGACGCCGGCGCCGACGATCAGCGCCTTCGACGGGCGCACCGTGCCGGCCGCCGTGGTCAGCATCGGGAAGAATTTCGGGCTCGCCTCGGCGGCGATCAGCACGGCCTTGTAGCCGGCGATGTTCGCCTGCGAGGACAGCACGTCCATCGCCTGTGCGCGCGTCGTGCGCGGCAGCAGTTCCATCGCGAAGCTCGTGATCTTCGCATCGCGCAGCGCCTTGATGCGCTCGGGCGCGAGATGCGGCTGCAGGTAGCCGATCGTGACGGAGCCGGGCCGGAGCGCGGCGATTTCCTCGAGCGTCGGCGGCTGCACGGTCAGCAGCACGTCGGCCTTGGCGAGCGCGCCGCGCGCGTCGGCCGCGACTTCCACGTCCTTGAATGCCGCATCGGGAAAGCTCGCCGCCTTGCCGGCGTCGTGTTCGATCACGAGATTGACCTGCCTGGCTTTCAGCTTCTTCGCCACGTCCGGCGTCAACGCCACGCGGCGTTCGCCCGGCGCGGTTTCGCGTACCGCGCTGATCGTGATGCTCATGCGCAAATCCCCGAGAATACGACAAGCTTCATGCTAGCCGAGCTTCCGGGCTTATGCCATACGCATATGCGCCATACGCATATTCCGCGGTGCTATTCTGCGCTCCGCCTCCGCAGAGACAGACCTCCCGCGCATGTCCGCACTCGAATTCTTGAACAGCCGCCTGTCCGTCCCTTCGCGCCAGCTAGGCGAGCCGGCGCCGTCAGCCGAACAGCTCGACCGACTGCTCGCCGCGGCGCTGCGCGTGCCCGACCATGGCAAGCTGATGCCGACGCGGCTGCTGCTGATCCGCGGCGAAACGCGCGCGAAGCTCGGCACAGCGCTCGCGGCAATCCACCGCAGGATCGAGCCGGGCGTGCCGGAAGCGGCGTTGGAGAAGGATCGCGAGCGCTACAACTTCGCGCCGCTGATCGTCTGCGTGGTCGCCCGTGTCGACGAGCAGCACGCGAAAGTCCCCGCGCAGGAGCAGATCCTTTCTGCCGGCTGCGTCGCCTACAACCTGCTGCTCGGCGCGCAGGCGCTGGGCTATGGCGCGCAATGGCTGACCGGCTGGGCCGCCTACGCCCGCGACGCGGCCGCGCTGCTCGGCCTCGCCGCGAACGAGCGCGTGATCGGCTTCGTGCATATCGGCACGGCGCGCGAACCCGCGCGCGAGGGGCCGCGACCGGATTTGGCGAAAACCGTCGGCGAACTGAAACTGTAGGGGCTCGATTGATCGAGCCCGCTTTTCGACGCGCAACAAAGAGAGCGGGCGCGATGAATCGCGCCCCTACAAAAAAACCATGCAGACGCTGCACCTGATCGACTCTAGCCTCTATGTCTTCCGCGCCTGGCATTCGTTGCCCGACGAGTTCCATGACGTCGACGGCGCGCCGGTCAACGCGGTGCAGGGCTATACGCGCTTCCTCTGCGACTTCCTCGAACGCACGCGGCCCACGCACGTGCTCGCCGCATTCGACGAATCGCTCGTTTCCTCGTTCCGCAACGCGATCTATCCCGAGTACAAGGCCAACCGCGAACTGCCGCCGCCGGAGTTGAAGGTGCAGTTCGCCTACTGCAAGCAGGTCGCCGCCGCGCTCGGCGTCGCCGTGCTCGCCGACGAGCAGCTCGAGGCCGACGATCTCATCGGCAGCGCGGTCGAGATGTCGCGCAGGGAAAACTTCCGCAACGTGATCGTTTCGGCCGACAAGGACTTCGGCCAGCTCGTCGGCCTGCACGACGAGCAGTGGGATTTCTCGAAAGACCAGCGCTGGGACGCGCAGGGCGTCAAGCAGCGTCTCGGCGTGCGTCCCGACCAGGTCGTCGACTATCTCGCCCTGACCGGCGATGCGGTCGACAATATCCCCGGCGTGCCGGGCGTGGGGCCGAAGACCGCGGCGACGCTGCTCGCCCACTTCGGTTCACTGGACGCGCTGCTGACGCGCATCGAGGAAGTGCCGTACCTGCGCTTCCGCGGCGCGGCCCAGGCCTATGCGAAAATCAAGGCGCATCGCGAACAGGCGCTGCTGTCGCAACGCCTGTCGGCGATCGTGCTCGATGCACCGCTGCCCGGCGGCGTCGATTCACTGCGCTGGCGAGCGCCCGATCACGGCGCGCTGGATGCACTGTTCGACCGCCTGCGCTTCGGCCCGCTGACGCGCTCGCGCTGCAAGGCGCTTGCGCCCGCGGCCTGAACGCGGCGCGCGGTTCCTCGCGCCGCGCCAGCCTCAGGACTTGGTCGGCTGCGGCAGCGGCGATGCGTCGTTCTTCGGCGGCGTACCGGGAGGCGGATTGAAGCCCTTCGGCGGCTCGCTGCGCATCTTTTCGATTTCTTCCGGCGTGTACTTGTGCGGCGCCGGCATGGCGGGCGCCTTCTGGTTCCAGGCGTAGAGCAGGTTGCTGCGGAAGATGTGCACCGGTTCGAGCTTGCTCGCGTCGGTCAGCACGCCGAGGTCGCTGTACAGCCCCTTCTGGCTGTTGGCGATGAAATAGAGATCCTGGCCGGAGATGGCGCCTGTCGTCGGCAACGCGAACGCCGGCTGGGCCGCGTCGAGCGGCTGTACCTGGACGATGCTGCGCGCGTCGCCGCCGAGGCGCAGGCGCATCACGCGCTTGGGCGACATGTCGTTCTGGATCGCCACCAGCGTGCCGTCGAACCAGTACAGGCCGGAGATGCCGCCGAGAGCCAGCTGGCCCTGGTCGTAGGTCAGCGCAAAGGGTTTATCCTGGGCGAGATCGATGCCGAACAGGCCGAGGGCGACGTCGGCGAAATACAGCGTGCGCCCGTCGCCCGAGACGGCGAGGCCGCGGATGCCGCTGAGCACGGGGTTGCCTGCGATGAGTTTCAACTCGCCACCGTCGAGCCGGTAGATCTGCTGGACGACGCCGTCGGCGACATAGACCTTGCCCTTGGCGTCGATCGTGATGCTCGACAGGATGTGGCGGCCGTCGTCGACCGGCAGCATCGCCTTGCGCAGGAATTTGCCGCTGGCCAGGGCGAATTCGTAGACGCCGGCCTTGCCGACCATCGCCGCGTCGAAATGGTCGAAGTGCGCCACGCCGTTGCTGATCGCGTAGAGCCGGTCATGCTCGGCATCGACGGCAAGACCGAACACGGCCATGAGGCCGTTGCCGGCATCGGCCTTGATGAACTCCTTCACCCCGCCCTTGCCGTCGGCAAGGTAGATGCCGCCGTTGCGCACGCTGCCGACGAGGAACTGCTTGCGCTTCGGATCCCAGGCGATCGATTCGAACAAGTTGTCGCCCTTGGGCAGATCGAACGCGACCTTGCCCTCGCCGAACGGCTTGTTGTTGTCCTCGAAGGTCTTGACGATGTAGTCCCACACCTTCGTGCCGTGCGCGCCTTCGAAACGCGGGTCCTTGCCGATGTCGTAGTAGTAGCCCTGCTTGATCAGGCGCAGCAGCGTGTCGTAGGTTTCCGTCTTCTTGTCCTGGCCGGCGTAGGTCATCGCCAGCTGCAGGCGCAGGTTGCCCGAATTGGGAAAGAGCTGGGTCAGGCGCTCGAGCGTCCAGGCGAGATGGTCGGGCTCGCCGGCTTCCACGTAGATCTCGCCGAGCTTGCTCAACGAATTGGGATCGCGCGACTGCATGATCTGGTCGCGGGTCAGCGCCACCGCCTTCTTCGTCATCTCGGCCTTGGCCGCTTCTTCCGGCGTCTGCGGCTTCGCCGGCGCGGCCTGTTCCTGCGCGGCAGGCGCAGCCGCCGGTTGCACCTGGCTGGCGGATTCGGTGCCGGGCTGCTTCGAGCAGGCGGCTAGGACGAGCGCAACGATGACGGGATAGAATCGGATTTTCATGGGCATCTGGTCAGGGCGGGCCGCAGCGATGCGGTCGGGATGGTATAGGGCCGCGTCAGAGACCGCGCGGCGCCGACGAAGTTCGGGACGCGCCTGCGGGCGGCGGCATATCCGGAAAATTGTACACGATGACGACAACCGAGGTACTTCACGAGGGCCGCTGGCTGCGCCTGCTCAAGCGCGGACGCTGGGAATACGCCGAACGCACCAACCCGGGTGGCGCGGTGATCATCGTCGCGCTGACCGACGCGGACCGCATCCTGTTCGTGGAACAGTGGCGCGAAGCGGTGCAGGCAAGGACCATCGAAATGCCGGCCGGCCTGATCGGCGACATCGCCGGCAGCCACGACGAATCCGCGATCCTCGCCGCCGAGCGCGAACTGCTCGAGGAAACCGGCTATCGCGCCGCGCGCGTCGAATACCTGATGGAAGGCCCGTCGTCGT
>JAFEFQ010000277.1 GCA_018240505.1 Pseudomonadota bacterium | reverse complement strand
CCACGGATGGTTGGAGCGGCGCTCGATCTTGAGATGGACGACGGGATTGGCGTTTTGCGGGGAGTTCATCGCGACATGATAAGGCATGCGCCGCGCGCAACGTGCCGCGTCAGTCGAGAACGCGCCGGTAGCGCATCTCGTCCACTTCGAGGCCCCAGACCGCATCCTTGCGGCCGAAACCGTCCGCGTGCCAGCCGTCGCGGCGGTAGAAGCGGTCGCCGCGCAGGTTGCCGGCGAGTAGCCAGAGCACCGCCTCGCGCAAGCCCTGCGCGCGCAGACGCGCACGCGCCGCCCGGACCAGCGCGGTGCCGACGCCGCGATTCCAGCGAGCCGGGTCGACGTAGAGCGCGCTGAGTTCGCCGCATTCCGCGAGGTCGGCATCCCGCGCAGGTGCCGTCGTCGCGAATCCGCAGATCGCGCCGTCCGCCACCGCAACCAGGGTTGCCGGACGGCGTGGGTCGGGATTGGCGAAGTCGTAGCGCCGCGCGCGATCCTCGACACGCAGACCATCGAGATAATCCTGTGGCAACAACCCGCGATAACCGGCCTGCCACGCGCGCACGTGCACGCGCGCGACGTCGATCGCATCGTCGGGTTCGGCCGGCCGCAGCAGCATGCGGCCAGTCTGCCATGCCGGCCACGCCTTGTGCACGTCGCCAGCGACCCCATGGTTAGAAGATGGACATTGCCCCGATCCCCGTCGAAGCCAGCGCGGCCGTCGTGCACAGCGACCGTGACCGCGTGCGCTACGCCGTGCTCGGCGCGCTCGCGCTCGTTGCCGGCATCTGGCTGGTCTGGCTTGCCGCGTTCGCGCTCGGCTGGGACATGGACGCGCTCGGCATCCGCCCGCGCGATCCGCACGCGCTGATCGGCATTCTCACCGCACCGTTCGTGCACGCCTCGTTCGAGCACCTGATGTCGAACACGCTGCCGCTGGGCCTGCTGTCCGCGTTCACGCTCTACGCCTACCCGCGCGCCGCGCGCTACGCGCTGCCGCTGATCTGGCTCGTCTCCGGTCTCGGCGTCTGGCTGTGGGCGCGGCCGTCGCTGCACGTCGGCATCAGCGGCGTCACCCACGGGCTGATGTTCTTCCTGTTCGTCATCGGCCTGCTGCGCCGCGACCGCCTCGGCGTGTCGATCGCGCTGGCCGTGTTCTTCCTCTACGGCGGCATGACGCTGACCGTGCTGCCGCGCGAGGAAAACGTGTCGTTCGAGTACCACTTGGCCGGCGCGATCGCCGGCGTGATCTCGGCGATCGCTTTTTCCGGCCTCGATCCGCTGCCGCCGCGCAAGCGCTACAGCTGGGAGGACGAAGACGACGACGGCACCGAGTCCGGTGATGCCCGCGAACTCGAACATGGCAAATTACCTACCCAGTCCGAACACGCTGACCGCACCGTTGCAGGCGCAGCGCGCTGACGCTGCCGTGCGCGCTTACCAGCGCCTTCGCCCGAAATTGCCACCGTTGAAATTCCCCTGGCCTACGCTGATGGACAGGCTCACACCGCCCGTGGGGTGGTCGCAACTGCCCGTCGCTTTGCTGATGTTGACGTTGCCGGTCTGATAGTTGCCGCTGATGTGATTGCCGCCAACGACACCCATGCCGAGACTGCCATGAACCTGAGCCTGGTTGTAGGTGGCATCGTCGCAGCTTGCCGGCCGCATGCGCGAAGAATCCGCGGTATCCACGCTTGCGCCCGCAGCGTCGGCGGCATCCACGGCGGCGTTGGCATCGGCATCGTACTGCGCGTTCGATTGTGCCGTGGGTTGCAACGCCTGCGTGACGGTTGTCGTTATCATCGTTGTAGCCGCAGTCGTTGTCGCAGTGGCAGCAGTCTTGTCCGCGTCTTTTGCCGGCGCCGCGAAGGAACTGGCGGTGACGCTGCCCGGCGGCAATGTCAGATTCAGCGTCTGCGGCGCTGGTTGCGCCCACGCCGAGGAGGTCAGCACGCTGGCGACGAAAGCGATGAGGTAACGATGGATCTTCATAGCGGCTCTGACGGCAACGTGTTTCGTCGGCGGCATGGTACGCGCATCACATGAGCAGAAGTTAAAAAAACCGGGCGTTTTTCGCGGATTTTTCTTCACATTCCCGAATGGCAGATGTACGAAACCACCGCCCGACGTCTACACAAGCCCCGACCACCTCCGCACACTGCGCGCGGCGGCGATCGCGAGGATTTCCGCGCTTGCCCACAAATCCACTTTTTTGCGCGCGCGCGTGACGGCCGTGTAGACGAGCTCGCGCGTGAGCACGCGTGAATCGCGCTCGGGCAGGACGACGGCGACTTCGTCGAACTCCGAGCCCTGCGCCTTGTGCACGGTCAGCGCATATGCCGGCGCACAATCGCCGAGGATCGCCGGCGGCAGCGCACGCAGGCTGCCGTCGGCGTTGCGGAACCACACGTCGAGCACGCCGTCCGCGGCGCGCGGCAAGGCGACGCCGATATCGCCGTTGAACAGGCCGAGGCGATAGTCGTTGCCGCCGACGATGACGAGGCGGCCCGCGTACCAGCCGTGCGCATCGGCGCCGGCGCCGCGACGGCGCAACTCGTGTTCGATCGCGGCATTGATCGCGACGGCGCCGAACGGTCCTTCGCGCAATGCGCAGAGAACGCGGAACCGGTCGGCGATGGCGAATGCGGCCTCGGCATCGGTCACGGCCGCGAGTCCGGCGTAGCGTGGCAGCAGATCGCGCACGATGCGCGACGGCAGTGCGGCGGCAGAAACGGCCGTGCGCCGCGCCTCGGCGTGATCCCCGTCGAGGACGCGCAACGCGGCTTCGCCGTCGCCCTGGCGCAGCGCGGCGGCGAGGCGGCCGATCGCGCTCCGCGCGCCGAAGCGATGGTTGCCGCGCAGTTCGACGAAAGCGTCGGCGAACGAGGTTCCGCCGCCTTCGCGAATGCGCGAGTCGTCGCCAAGTATACTTTTCAGCCACTGCGCGAGTTCAGGCGAGTACCCGCCCGCCGCCGCGGCCGTCTGGCAAAGCGCGCCGAACACATGGCCGGCCTCGACCGCGGCGAGCTGGTCGCGGTCGCCGAGCAGGATCAGCCGCGTCGCCGGCGCCAGCGCCGCGCACAGGCGCGCGGCGAGCGCGAGATCGAGCATCGAGGCCTCGTCGATCACGACGAGGTCGAACGGCAGCGGATGCTCGCGATCGTGGCGCGCACGGCGGCCGTCCGCGCTGATGCCGAGCAGGCGATGCACGGTCGTTGCGGCTTTCGGAATCGCGTCGTTCGCGCTGCCTTCGCCGCGCACGCGCAGCGTTTCCGACAGACGCGCGGCGGCCTTGCCGGTCGGCGCGGCGAGCGCGATGCGCGGCGATGGCAGATCGGCGGCTTGCGTCCGTTCGATCGCGAGTTCGAGCAGCTTTAAAACCGTCGTCGTCTTGCCGCTGCCGGGACCGCCGCTGACGATGAGCAGGCGCGAACGCAGCGACAGGAGCACGGCCGTGCGCTGGTCGATGTCGGCGACGCGGCCGTTGCGCGCATCGTCGGCGAACAGGCGGTCGAGCGTGGCGCGCAACGCATCGTGGTCGGCCTGCGCAAGCGCGTCGTCGACATGCGCCTGCGGCAAGCGTGCGGCGAGCGACTGCGCGACGGTTTGCTCGTGGACGAAATAACGGCGCAGATACAGGCGCTCGTCGGCGTCGAGGATGAGCACGGCCGGCGGCGTCGCATCGCGCGCCACGATCCTCGATGCAAGCAGTGCCGTGCGCACGGATTCGACGGAAGGCAATTCGTCCGCCGCGCGCGCCGGCTCGTTTTCGGCAAGAAGTCCGGCGACGAAATCATGCAGCGAAGCGAGCGGCAGGCAGCCGTGCCCGTGCGCAAGCGCGGCGCTGGCCAGGGCCGCGGCGAAGCCGACGAGCTCGCCGCCGTCGCCGGATTTCTGCGCGACGAGCCGTCCGAGCGCCACGTCGACGGCGCGCAGCGCACCGGTCGATTCGAGCCGGTCGATCGCGCCTTTCATGCCAACTCCTTCGCCGGCGCGAACAAGGCGTCCATCGCCTCGACCAGTTCGCGCGCGGGTTTGCATTCATGCACGCCGTTGGCTCCCTCGCCATCGAGGCCGCGCACGAACAGGTACAGCGCGCCGCCGATGTCGCGTTCGTAGTCGTAAGCGGGATCGCGCGCCTTGAGCCAGCGGTGCAGGGCGACGAGATAGATCAGGTATTGCAGGTCGTATTCGTTCGCGCGTACGGCGGCGTCCACGGCGTCGCGCGAATACGCCGCGGATTCGCCGCGCGGCCGCAGCAGGTTGGTCTTGTAGTCGATCACCCACCAGCGCCCCGCGTGTAACACGACAAGATCGAGCACGCCCGTCATCAGGCCTTCGAGCCGCGCGGTGTCGAAGCGGGATCGATCCGCGACGTACTCATGCTTACGCAGCAACGCGATCCAGCGCGCGGTATCGACTCCGGCAAGCGCGAAATGGAACGGCATCTCGGCGCGGTACTCGCCCGGCGCGAGATCGGCGAGGCGCGCGCCGAGCGGCAATTTGCCGTTGAGCGTGCGCGCGAGCAGGTCGGCGAGTGTCCTGCGCGCACGTTCCGGATCGGCATCGAGCGCATGCCGGCGCACGATGCGGTCGATCAAGGCATCCTGTCCGGGCGGGATGGCGCGTCCGTGCCAATCGCGCCACGCGGCGAAATCGGCGACTTCGATCAACTCGTGGAAGGCCGTGCCGAAGCGGCTGCCGGCCAGCGGCGTCGGCAGGGACACGTCCGGGGATTCCGCATCGAAAGCCGGCGTCGCTTCGTCTTCCCGGCCTGCGCGCTCATCAAAGATGCGCTTCTCCCCGTTTGCACCGGCATGCAGCCGCGAAAAGCTGTGGCTGCCGCGCGTTTCGAACACGACGCGCGTGGCGCGTTTCGCCTCGCCCAACTGCGGCGCGGGTGCGGGTTGCCAGCGCCGCGCCGTTGCGGCGGGCAGGTCGGCCAGGGTGATCGCGTTGTCGTCCCGCGCCGTCAGCGCGGCCAGCCGTTCCACTAGCGACGAGGCCGGCGGCGCCGACTTGCCCTCGTCGACGCCGAGCATGTGCAGCAGCGCGGCAGACTGCCCTTGCGCACCGAAATCGCCGAGCACGACATGGCAGGCCATTTGCGCCCGGGTCAGGCCGACGTAGAGCAGGCGCAGGCGCTCGTCGATGTCCTCCTCGTCGTCGCGTGCCAGCGCCGCGCGCGCTGCGGCATCGTTTTTCGCCTCGTCGCTGTCGACAATCCAGCGCAACTGCGCGTCGCCCGCATCGTCATGAAAAGAGACGGCGCCGGGATGGCGACGCTGGCGAACGCGCCTGAACGCGGCGAACGGCAGGAACACGATCGGGTATTCGAGCCCCTTGCTCACGTGCAGCGTGCGGATCTGCACGCGGTCGGCGTCGGATTCCAGACGCAGCTGTTCGGCCTCGTTGTTGTCATCGGCCGCGGCGATGCGCTGCGCGAGCCAGTCGACAAGGCCGCGTTCGCCGGACGCCATCGCGCTGGCTTCCTGGGCGAGATCGGCGAGTTGCAGCCAGTTGGTCAGGCGGCGTTCGCCGTCGGTGAGCGCGAGCAGGTCGGCGGCGCGTTCGGTGAAAACGCGCTCGAGCAGCGCGAGCACGCCGTGGGCGAACCAGATGCGGCGCAACTCGGCAAATTCGCCGAGGCGTCGCGACCATCGCGCGGGATCGGCCTGCAGCGCGACGATGTCGCCGAGGCGCCGGCCGAACAGGTTCGTCGCGAGCAGCGCGCGCAGGCGCGCCTCGCCGAATTCGAGCAGCGCGTCGAGCAGCGTGTGCAGTTCGGCCGCTTCCTCGCCGGCAAACACGCTCGCATTGGTGACGCAGACAGCGGGGATGCGCAACGCATCGAGCGCGCGCTTCATCTCCAGTCCGTCCTTGTGCCGTTCGACGAGGATCGCGATATCGCGTGGCAGCAGTTCGCGATAGCCGACATCGCCATTGTCGAGCTTGACGCGCACGCGCGCGCCGCCGGACGCGCCGCGTTCGAGCAGGTCGAGTATCGCGCCGGCGCAGGCATCGGCGACGCGCGCGCGCGCATCGTCCACGTTGCCGCCGGCATCGGCATCGTCGCGCCAGAAGGTGAGTGCCGGCGCGGGCGCGTCGCCGAGGAGAAAATCCTCGTCCGTCGCTCGCCCGCCCGGCTGCACGCGCTCGAACCGGATCGGCGCCGAGCCGAACGCTCTGCCCGCGGAAAATGCATACAACTGCTGCAAGGCGCGCAGATATGCAGGGCGCGAGCGATGGTTGTGGGTGAGCGAGTGCGTGCCGTCGGCGCGCTGCCGCGCGCGCAGATAGGTCTGGATGTCGCCGCCGCGGAAACGGTAGATCGCCTGCTTCGGATCGCCGATCAGTATCAAATTGCCGCGCGCTCGTGCGCGGCAATTCATTCGCCCCTCGCCCGCGAAGCGGGAGAGGGGGGGACTATCGGCGGAGCCGATGGCGGGATGAGGGGCTCCATAGATAGCGTCGAAGATCGCGAACTGGCGCGCGTCGGTGTCCTGGAATTCGTCGACGAGCGCGAACGGGTACTGCGCATGCAGCTTTTCCGCGAGCGCTGCGCCGTGCGCGCCGTCGAGCGCATCGCGCAGGCGGCGGATCAGGTCGTCGTAGGACGCGCTGCGCTGGGCGCGGCGCAGGGCATCGAGGCGCCGGTGCGCTTCGGCGACCGCCTCGTGCAGCAAGCCCATGCCCCAGCGCTGTTGCGCGCGATCGGCGGCATCGTGCACGGCCAACAAGGGTTCGATCGCGGCGAAAAACTCCGTCGCGGGCAGCGGCGGTTTGCCTTTTTTCAAACCTTTGGCCAGAGCGGCGGGCGTGTAGCGCTGGAGCAGGTTGCGATCGGGCAACTCGCCACGTGCGAGCGCGAGCGCGAATGCGGCAGCGTGCGCTTCGACTTTCTCCGCCGCATAGCTCGCCTTGTTGAGATCACCACTGCGTGCACGCGCGAGCAGCGCCGCGAAGGCCGGCTCGCCCTGTTGCAGCCATGATTGCACGAATGCGCGTGTCGCCTTGCGCAAGGCATCGAGGGCCGCGTGCGCCGAGGCGGGATCGCCGGACTCCTGCGGCGACAAGCCGGCATCGCTCGCGCACGTCGCCAGCAGCAGGCGCAGCAGGGATTCGCTGCTGTCGGCCACGCGCACGAATGCGTCGTAGCGCTGCGCGTCGGCGCCGGTGGCGATCTCGCGCCAGAGGTCGGCGGCGATCGTTTCGAGCAGGTCGCGGTCGGGCGAGATCGTGTCGCTGCCGCCCTCGTCGAGTCCCTGTTCGCGCAGGCTGCGCTGGCAGAAGCCGTGGATCGTCGAAATCTGCGCGGTGTCGAGCTCGAGCGCGGCGAGGCGCAGGCGCGTGCGCAACGCGGTCGCCGATTCTTCGCCGCGTTCGAGCGCGCGCGCGATCAATGCGCGGCATTGTTCCAGGACGGGCTCCGCCTCGGTATTCACGACCTCGCCCGCGGCAATTCGTGTGGCGACGTCGGCGCACAGCGTCAGGCGCTCGCGCAGCCGCGCCTTGAGTTCTTCGGTCGCCGCCTTGGTGAAGGTGACGACGAGAATCTGTTTCGCCGACAGGCCGCACTCGACGATCAGGCGCGCGTACACGCCGGCAAGCGTGTGGGTCTTGCCGGAGCCGGCGCTGGCCTCGATCAATTGCACGCCGCCCAACGGCAGGTCGAGCGCGAGATCACCGGTGAGGACGGCGCTCATGGCGCGTCCTCGCCCGCGGCCAGCATCGGCGCGTAAGTCGCGAGCGCAAGCTCGGCGAATTCCCGCGCTGCCGGCGTACCCGGCGCGAACGGATCGCGGCCGCGAACGGCCAGTGCATTGGCCGGATCTTCACTTTCGCTGCGTCCCGGCGACGAGGCGAAATCCTGCGGATGAAATTTTCTGCACGCTTCGCTCAACGCCTTGTCCGTGTCGTCCGGCGCCTCACGCAAGGCTTGCGCAAACGAGAATGACGCCTGCGGGAAAAACAGCAGCGGCCGCGTTTGTCCCAGGCGATGAATTTGCACGAGCACATCGAGATGTTCATTCGCCGCAGCGGCCGCGAGCGGCGGCCAGCGCACGATGTCGATAGCCTGCTTCCCTCGGTCCCAGCCGAGCAGCACGGACGGCACGGCGCGGCCTCGCGCCGCGTACGACAGGTGATCGATCCATGCCGACAACCTGTCGACCGGGCGCTGGCTGCCGCCGCGCCAGCGCAACAGCCTGCCGTCGCGCAGCGCAGGCAGATTCCCTTGCAGGCGCATGCCGCTGGCCAGGGTCAGATCGGGCATGGCCTCGCCCGTCGTCGCGCCGGTGGCGCCGCCTCGCAGGATCGCCAATTCCTGCGCAAGCGCCTGCGCAGCGGCGCGCGCGCGCACGAAAGCCGTCTCGCCGGCCCAACCCGCGGGCAGCAAACCCTGCGCACGCCAGAAGGCGGCGCGCGAGAAATCGGTGCCGGCGGGTTCGTCGACGAGGCGCCCGGTCAATGCCTCGACGATGCGGAATCGCTCGAGGCCGCGGAGTTCGAGCGCGTCGGCATCGGCCAGCTGCTCATCGGGCGCGACGAAGTGCATGCCGGCGCGATCGACGAAGAACCGGCGCGCGGGGCCGCGCAGGAATTTCCGCAATTCGTCGACATCGATCGCATCGACATCTTCGCCGCCGGCGAAATTCGCATCGACGAACGGCGCAAGCACGGCGCCGCCCCGTTCGCTCTGCGCCGCGCGCCGCCATTCGCCGCGATAGGTGAACAAGGACGAGGACGAGGATTCATCGAAATAGCGTGGCGAGAACGGCTGCAGCGGGTGTTTGGTGACCAACCGCCTGCGCGCCTCGCCGGCATCGTCGAAGTATTGCCTGGCGAGGATATCGAGCAGCTCGGCGACGACCGACGACGGCTCGCGCGCGCCGCCGTCGCGCTGGTCTTCGCCGATCCAGCTCATATGGAACCTGTCGCGCGCGGCGCAGAGCAATTGCAGGAACAGATAGCGGTCGTCGTCGCGATCCGAACGCGCCTTGCCCGGCGGCATGCGATTGAGCGCGAGCGCCACGTCGCGGCGCGGGAAAGCGTCGTCGTTCATGCCGATCAGGCAGATGACGCGGAACGGCACGACGCGCAACGGCAGCATGCCGCAGACGTTGATGCCGCCGCCGAAGAAGCGGTAGCTGCGCTGCGGTTCGGCGAGGCGCGCGGCGACGAAATCGTGCACGCAAGCCCAGTCGAGCGGTTCGTTCGATCCGGCCTCGCGCGCATCGTCGGCGAGCGCGGCCAACGCCGCGCGGATCGCGTCGAGTGCGCTGGTCGCCTCGCGATCGTCGGCCTCGACATCGAGCAACGCATCGATCGCCTCGTTGCAGGTTTTTTGCCATTCCGTCGCGCTCCGCAGCCCGCGTTGCGCGGCAAGCAGGCGCCGCAGCACGGCAAGCACGCGCAGCAAGGCATCGAGCGCCTGCGTCGCGCTGCCCTCGATCAGCGGCAGCGGCGCGGCGCCTGCGATCAGATCGACGCCCGCACCGCTGGCATAGCCGAGCAGCAGGCGCTCGATGCCGAATTCCCAGGAGAATTCACGATACGCGCCGGCACCGAACTGCGCGTGCTGCGCGGCGTCCAGGCCCCAGCGCACGCCGGCCTCGGCCAGCCACGCGCCGAGGTGTTCGAGCTGCGACGCATCGAGGCCGAAGCGCCGCATCAGCGCCGGCATCGCCAGCCACTCGACGATCGCGGCGAGACTGAATCGCTCGAGCGGCAACGCGAACAACTTCAGCGCGAACGCGACGAGCGGATGCGCATCGCGCGCACTCGCATCGGACAACGCATAGGGCAGATGGCGCGGGTCGCCGCGCGGCACGCCGCCGAACACGGCCTCGATGTACGGCGCATACGCGGCGATGTCGGGCGACATGATCGCGACGTCGCGCGGCCTCAGCGTCGCGTCGCGCTGGAACAGGTCGAGCAACCGGTCGTGCAGCGCTTCGACCTCGCGCAGGCGCGAATGCGCGACATGGAACTCGATCGAGCCGTCGGCGGGCAGGCCGGCCGCGCGCGGCGGCGCACGCTCGAGCACGTCGGATTGCACGCGATGCAACAGCGTGTCGCGCCCCGGCGGACGCGATACGTCGGTTTCCTCGTTCGGCTGCACGAGGTCGTATTCGTAAAGCTGATCGAAAAACAGCCGTCCGCCGCGCGCGCAGGCCATCAGCAGCGGATTGTCGTCGCCCGGAGCGTCTGCGCCGGTGCGCAACGCCTCACGCACTGTGGGTACGTCGCCCCAGAATTCTCGGCACGGATTCGGCACGAGGAAATCCAGTTCGCAATGTTGCGCAACCGCGCCGAAGAGGCCGAGCAGGTCGCGCGAGATGTTGGTACAAGCGAAGGCGAACAGGCGTGCGGGCAGCCCCGGCGGCCTGGCCGCCCCGTCGCGATGGCGGCGCACATACGCATCGATCAACGTGGCGCGATGACTCTCTTTCGCCTCTTGCACGAGGCGGCGCCAGAGCACCGCCTGCCAATCGCGTATGTCGTCGCCGCGTTCCCAACGTTGCAGCAGCTCGCGATCGTAGGCGAGATAACGCTCGAACATATGCGCGATCTGCTGCGCAAGACGCAGGCAAGCGCGCTGGCTGCCGTCGCCGAGCAGCGCAGCCAGTTCGGCGGAACCGGTTCCTTCGCGCAGCGCCGGCAGCGCGGAGAAAATGCGCCACGGCAACAGGCGGGGATCGAACGGCGAGATTTCGTCGAGTCCCGGATTCGCCGCGCGCAGCAGTCGCCACACGTATTCGGCCGGCGCGACGAAATCGATGTTGGCGATGATGCCGAGCTTTTCGGCGAGACGAATCTCCAGCCAGCGGCGCAGCCCGAACTGCGGTACGAGCACGATTTCGGGATCGAGTGGTCCCGCCGCCGGATCGGGCGTGCGCAAACGCGCCGCGAGCCGCTCGAGCAGCGCGTCCGCGTCGTTGCCATGGATCAGATGAAACCCCATCCGTGGAGAATACGGTTTGATGTCGCACGGCGCGAGACTTGCGCACCGGGCATTGCCCTCTTCTTCGCGATCGCGGGAGAAGTAGTAACATTGGAAACCACCGCCTAGAGCGCCGCCATGAACGCCCAGCCTCGCCGCGTCGAGCATCAGCAAACCGACAAGGGCAACGTGCCCGTCTACACGACGGCTGTGGTCGAGCAGCCGTGGGCCAGCTACAGCCGCGACGACCACGCGACGTGGGCGGCGCTGTTCAAGCGCCAGCGCGAGGTGCTCGTGGACCGCGCCTGCCGCGAGTTCATCGACAACCAGCAGCGCTTCGGCATGACGCCGCACGCGATCCCGAAGTTCGACGAGTTGAATCGCGTGCTCAAGACCGGCACCGGCTGGGAGCTGATCGGCGTCGAGGGCCTGCTGCCCGAGCTGACCTTCTTCGACCACCTCGCCAACCGGCGCTTTCCGGTGACCTGGTGGATCCGTCGCCCGGATCAGATCGATTACATCAGCGAACCCGACCTGTTCCACGACCTGTTCGGCCATGTGCCGCTGCTGCTCGAACCGATGTTCGCGGACTACATGCAGGCCTACGGCGCGGGCGGGGTGAAGGCGCACGGCGTAGGCGCGGAAGCGCTGGTCAACCTCACGCGTCTGTACTGGTACACGGTCGAGTTCGGTCTCATCAAGCAGGACGATGGCCTGCGCATCTACGGCTCGGGCATCGTCTCGTCCAAGGGCGAGTCGATCCACTGCCTCGAATCGGCGGCGCCGAACCGCATCGGTTTCGACCTGCATCGCATCATGCGCACGCGCTACCGCATCGATACCTACCAGAAGACCTATTTCGTCATCGACAGCTTCGAGCAGCTGATGCGCGCGACCGAGCCCGACTTCACTCCGTACTACGCCGAACTCGCCGCGCAGCCGTCGATCCCGGCCGGCAACGTGCTGGACAGCGACAAGGTTTGCCAGCGCGGCACGGGCGAGGGCTGGCTCAAGGACGGGGACGTCTGATGGCCGCGGCGAATCCCGCCACGACCGATCTTGCCGACGCCCATCCCGACGCGCAGGTCTGCGCGCCGGTGTTCCGCGACTATGGCGGCAGGCACGCGTTCCACGGCCCGATCGCGACGCTCAAGGTGTTCGAGGACAACGCGCTCGTGCGCGCGACGCTGGAAACGCCGGGCGCGGGCCGCGTGCTCGTCGTCGATGGCGGCGGTTCGCTGCGCTGCGCGCTGGTCGGCGGCATGCTCGGCGAACTCGCCGTGAGGAACGGCTGGGCCGGCATCGTCGTCAACGGCTGCGTGCGCGACACGGCCGAACTCGAAGCCCAGGACGTCGGCGTCAAGGCGCTCGCCGCGCATCCGCGCAAGAGCGAGAAGGGCCTGCACGCGGGCCATGCCGATCGCGTCGTCGAATTCGCCGGCGTGCGCTTCCGTCCAGGCGCGTGGCTGTACGCCGACGTGGATGGCATCGTCGTTGCCGAAGAGGCGGTCCACGGCTGAGGCGCGCGACTACTTGGCCTTGGCCGCGGCAACATACGCGTCGATGTGCTGCTCGAGCACCGGCAGCGGCACCGATCCGGTCTCGAGCACGGCGTCGTGGAAGCTGCGGATGTCGAACTTCTCGCCGAGCGCCTGCTCCGCGCGCGCGCGCAACTCGACGATCTTGATCTCGCCGAGCTTGTAGCTCAGCGCCTGGCCGGGCCAGGAGATGTAGCGGTCGACCTCGGTTTCGACTTCGTGCTGCGACAGCGCCGTGTGGCCGGCGAGATAGGCGATCGCCTGCTGCCGCGTCCAGCCCTTGTGGTGGATGCCGGTGTCGATGACCAGGCGTGCGGCGCGCCACATTTCGTAGGTCTCGCGGCCGAAGTCGTCGTACGGCGTGAGATAGATGCCCATCTCCTTGCCGAGCTTTTCGCAGTACAACGCCCAGCCTTCGCCGTAGGCCGAGATGTAGCTGTGCGAGCGGAATTCGGGCTGCGCCTTCGCCTCCTCGGCAAGCTCGCCCTGCAGCGCGTGGCCCGGCGCGGATTCGTGCAGGGTCAACGCGGTCAGGTTGTACAACGGCCGCGACGGCAAGTCGTAGGTGTTGACCCAATACGTGTGCGCGCTGCCGCGGCCCGCGGTCCAGAACGGCGCGATCGCGGCGGGCACCGGCGAGATGCCGAAGCGGCCGCGCGGCAGGGTCTTGAAATACTGGCCGAGCTTGGCGTCGACGCGCTTGGCGATCCACGACGCGCGCATGAGCAGTTCGTCCGCGGTCTTCGGATAGAACTGCGCGTCGCTGCGCAGGAACTCGAGGAACGCGGGGAAATCACCCTTGAAGCCGGTGACGCGCATCGTCGCCTGCATCTCGGCATCGATGCGCGCGACTTCCTTGAGTCCGATCTCGTGGATCGCGTCCGGGTCGAGGTCGAGCGTTACGTATTCGCGGATCTGCTGGCGATAGAACGCCTTGCCGTCCGGCAGCGCCTCGGCGGCGAGCGTCGTGCGCGCTTGCGGCACGTATTCGTCGCGGAAGAACTTGAGCAGTTTCGCGTAGGCGGGAATGACCTTGTCGCGGATCGCCCTGGCCGCGCCGGTGCGCAGCTCAGCCTGTTCGGCCGCCGCAATCGTCGACGGCAGCGTCGCAAACGGCTTGTAGAAATCGCTGTCCTCGGGCTTTTCCACTTTTACAAATGTGGAAATGGATACATCGCGTCCAGCCAGCACCGCATGCGGCACCGAGAATCCGCGCCTGAGGCCGGCGCGCATGTTCGCGATCTGCTCGTCGAAATAGCGCGGCACGTCATTGAGGCGCGCGATGTACGCTCGAGCTGCAACGGCATTTTTCAGTGGCCTGTCGGCCATAAAGCGCAGGTCGGACCAGAACTGCGAATCGCTGTTGAGCGGCATCTCGTAGTCGCGGAAGCGCAGGCCGGCGACAAGGTTCTCGATCTGCGGCTTGTATACCGCGTAGTTGACGCGGTTGTCCGGCGAAAGCCGGTCGGGCTCGATCGCGGCGAGCTTGCTCAGCACGTCGTTCCAGTAGGCGAGGCGCGCCGCCTGCGCTTTTGCGTCGACCGCGGGCAGGCGGTCATCCTTGTCGGCCGCCTCGCGGTCCTCGCTGTCGAGGCCGGGAAACTGCTGCTGGCGCCAAGCCCATTCGGTCTTGTACAGATTCTCGAAACGCGCATCGGCGCCGCCTTGTTCGCCGCCGGCGGCGTGGACTGGGGTGGCGAACGCTGCGGCGAGCAGCAACGCGATCGACGTGCATTTCATTCGAACATTCCCGGGCTGTGTCATTTCTTCGGCTTCTTCTTGCGCGGCGGTTTCGGCGGCGGCAGCGGCAATTGCGCCGTGGTGATCGCGATCAGGCGCGCCAGCCACTCGCGCTCGTCCCATTTCTCCTCGGCGACAAGATACCAAGGTTTGGCCTGCGGATAGGGTTGCGCGAGTTCCACTTCGCCGAAGAACGCGCGGCCGGCCTCGGTCGGCTTGACGAACAGACGGTCGTCGCAGACCAGCGCGACGAGGCGGCCGTCGCAATACAGGCCCCATTCGCCGAACATGCGGCGCGCCGACACGCTGCCGGCGCCGGCGATCTGTTCGAGGATGAAATCGACGTTGCGTTGTGAAGAAGACACGGCTACTCCCTCATGCTGTCGTCGGCGCGCGCCGCGCGCAGATAGGCCTCGAGTCCGCGCTCGGACGTTTCGACGAAAACTTCGCCGCTCGCCTCGAACGCGGCGATGCGGTCGGGGCGGAAGTTGCGGAAGTCGCGGCGCAGGCGGCACCAGGCGCCGAGCGTCCACGCGCCGCCCCAGAACGCGAGGCAGAGCGGTTCGATGGCGCGCGCGCTGGTGCGACCCGCGGCGTCGGCATAGTCGAGGCGCAGTACGCGGTGCTCGACCACGGCTTCGTGCAGGCGATCGATCACGCTCGCGCGCTGCATGCGCTCGCGCCAGGTCGGCGCGAAGATGCGCGAACGCTCGCTGCGCTGCTTCAGTTCCGCCGGCAGCACGGCCTCGATTTTCAACAGCGCCGCCTGCGCACCGCGCGCGAGCCGCGCGCCGGCGAACGCGCGCACGAAGCGCGTGCCGACGACCAGCGACTCGAGTTCGTCGGCGGTGAACATCAGCGGCGGAATGTCCGCGCCGCGGCGCAAAACGTAGCCGACGCCGGCCTCGCCCTCGATCGGCACGCCCGAGGTCTGCAGGTCGACGACATCGCGATAGACCGTGCGCAGCGAGACGCCGAGCGTCTCCGCGAGGCGCCGCGCGGGCAGCGCGGTGCGCCGTCCACGCAGGGCGTGAATGATGAGGAACAAACGATCTGCGCGGCGCATCCGGACATGATAGCGCCGCGCCGATTCGTCTTCATGGGAACATCACACCTGCGAGAACAAGCCAACACGATTGCCTTCGCTGTCGATGAACTGGGCGAAGTAGCCGATGCCGTCGGGCAGTTCGGTGCGCGGCACGATCGTGTCGCCGCCGTGTTCGTGCACGCGCGCGAGCACGGGACGCAGGTCGTCGACGTTGAGATAGATCGTGCTGCCGAGCACCGAGGGCTCGAGTTGCTCGTGCTGGATCAGTGCGCCGCTCGCTTGCGGCTGGCCGCCGTACGGGAACACGGCGAGTTCGCCGCCGCCCATGTTGCCGCGTCTGAGCTGGACGCCGAGGATGGTTTCGTAGAACTTCTGTGCGCGGTCGATGCGACTGACGGGGATTTCGAACCAGGCGGGGACATTTGGCTTGAGCATGACGGTTTCCTTGGTGGCGGTTGGGTGTCGCTGCCAGGCCATCATGCGCGCGGGCTGCTGCCAGCCTGGTGTCAGCAGACACCGTATCGTTTTGCGGCTGGTGCGATCTTCCGGCAAACGCGACAATGCGCATGTTTCGATGCGAGGAATACCGATGGACCATCCCGACTTTATCGAGGTCTACGACCAGGCGCTTGCCGCCGAACAATGCCGCGCGCTGATCGCCGCGTTCGAGGCCAGCGACAACATCGC
>JAFEFQ010000276.1 GCA_018240505.1 Pseudomonadota bacterium | reverse complement strand
TTTTGCGCGCGTGTTCGGCCAGTTCATCCGCATCCGTCGCGATGACGATGAGGGCGGTCGCTTCGGACGCAACGATCCGCTGCTGGCGCGCGCTCTGCTCGACGCGAGCCTACGCGACGCGCAGGGCGCGCTGCTGGTCCGCGATGCGTCGCGCTGGCAGCAGGCGCTGACCGCGGCGCGCGCGCAGCTCGCGCACGATTTCGATGGCGCTGCGCCCGAGGTGGCGAAGGCGCGGACGACGCTCGACGGTCTCGCGAAAACGACGATCGCGCCGGCCGCACCGAACGTGATCGGTGCCGCGCTGAAGGAGTTGCGCAACCTGCGCACGACGCACAGCCTGCAAGCCGCGCCCGCCGCGGAGCCGGCGAAACCGGCCGCACCGGCGCAAGCGCAGGGTCAGTCGTGAGATCGTGGACCTCCGTGTTGTTGCTGCTGGTCGTCGCGGTCGCCGCGGCCTGGGGCTGGCATGCGCTCGCGCTCGATCCGGGCGAGGTGCGCCTGCGCTTCGCCGGCTGGCGCCTGGAGACGAGTTTCGTGCTCGGCGTGATCGCCGCGCTGTTGCTGTGGGCGATCCTGAGCCTCGTCTTGCGCGCGGTGTTCTGGCCGCGTCGCGCGCTGCGCCGGCGCGCATTGCAGCGCGGGCACGAACGCATCGCCGACGGCCTCGTCGCGGCGGTCGAGGGCCGCCACGCGCAGGCGGCGAAATCGCTGGAACGCGCAGCCCACGTCGAAGCATTGCAGGCGCCGGCACTGCTGGCCCGCGCCCGCTCCGCGCACCGGCAAGGCGATGACGGGCAGGCTTCCGCTGCGCTCGACGCCGCGACGGCGGTCGCGCCGCAGGCCGCGCTCGCGCTGCGCGCGCGTTTCCTGCTCGAGGACGGCCGCCATGCCGACGCGCTCGCGTTGCTCAAGGCTGCGATGGCGAACGCGCCGCTGCCGCCCGCGGCCCTGCGCAGCCTGATCGAAGCCGCGACGCTGGGCGGCGATTCTGCGATGGCGCTCGCCGCGCTGGACGCGTTCGCGAAAACCCGGTCGCTCGCCGATGCCGACTACACCGAACTCGAAACGAACACGCTCGCCGCCGCGTTGACGAATGCGCCGCGCGCCGATGCGCTGGCCGGCATCTGGTCGGGCCTGAGCCGCGCGCAGCGCCAGCGCGAGCCGCTCGTGATCGCCTACGCCAAACGCGCGGCCGCGCTCGGTCAGCCGCTCGCCGCGATGGGCGAGATCGAATCCGCGTTGCGCCGCGACTGGTCGGAAAACCTCGTGCGTGCCTATGGCGAACTCGGGCCGTCCGATCTCGCCGCGCGCCTGCAGAAGGCAGAAGGCTGGATCGCGACGCAGCCGAACAGCGCCGGCCTCATGTTGACGCTCGGCCGCCTGTGCAACCAGGGCGAACTCTGGGGCAAGGCGCGCGAGTATCTCGGCCGCGGCCTTGCGATCGCGCCCGACGCGTCGCTATGGGAAGCCCTGGGCGATGCCTGCGCCGGGCTCGGCGATGCCGACACCGCGCAGCGTGCCTACCACAATGCCTTGCGTGCCGCGCGCGCGGAGACGACCGAATCGCTGCCCGACACCTTGCGCGGTCCGCTCGATACGCGCGCGAGCGTCGTCGAGCAACGCAGCGCGCACGGCGTGCCCACGCTCGTGCTGCCGAAGCAGTGATTTGACCTTGCCTTCTCCCGTCGGGAGCAAGGTGGTGCAATGCGCCGGATGAGAGTCCGGTATTGCCAGGCGTCCTTCCCAGAACCCAACCCTCACCCGCCCTTCAGGGCACCCTCTCCCGGCGGGAGAGGGGGAAGCCAAAGGATCAACGCATGCCCCTGTGGAAAACCCAACCTGATCTTGCCGCGATCAACCGCGCGAACCAGAAGACGCTGATAGACACGATCGGCATCGAGATCACCGAGATCGGCGAGGACTTCGTGCGCGGCACGATGCCGGTCGATGCGCGCACGCACCAGCCCTACGGTATCCTGCACGGCGGCGCTTCGGTCGCGCTCGCGGAAACGCTGGGCAGCTACGCCGCGATGCTGTGCTGCGATCCGGAGTGCTACGCGGTCGGTCTCGACATCAACGCCAACCACGTGCGCGCCGTGACCAAGGGCATCGTCACCGGCACCGCGCGGCCGCTGCATGTCGGGCGCTCGACCCAGGTCTGGGAAATCCGCATCGAGGACGAGGCGGGCAAGCTCGTCTGCATCTCGCGGCTGACCATGGCGGTGGTGCCGAAGCAGGCGATTCCCACCTCAACCGATTCCGCGCTTGCTGCGCCGCAGCGGTGGCGGCGCGCGGCGCGCTTGGCTACCATCGCGGGCGATGAACGCGTCGCCGCAAATTTCCACCACGTCCGCATCGAGACGCGACCGGCTGCGTCCGCTGCGCTACCTCGTGCGCGTGCCGCTGCTGCTCCTGCATATCGTCATCGCGCCACCGTTGGCGATCTTCGCGTTTTCGCCGCTGGGCGCGAAGCTGCGCGTGCGCGGCGAGCGCTTCGACCACTGGGCGACGCGCTGGTGGTCCGGCGCGCTGATCCGCTGCTTCGGCTTTCGCATCCGCCGCGTCGGCGAACCGCTGGCCGGCTCGACCTTGTTCGTCGCCAATCACGTGTCGTGGATGGACATCGAGCTGATGCACAGCCAGCGCATGATGAGTTTCGTCGCGAAAAGCGAGATCGCGCGCTGGCCGTTCGTCGGCTGGCTGGCGACGCGCGCGGGCACGATCTACCACCAGCGCGGCTCGACGCATTCGCTCGCCTCGGTGACCGAGAGCGTGGTCGCGCACCTGAACTTGGGCGGTTCGGCCGGCGTGTTTCCCGAAGGCGGCACCGGGCCGGGCGACAAGCTGCGCACGTTCCATGCGCGTATCTTCCAGGTCGCGGTCGATGCGCGGGTGCCGATCCAGCCAGTCGCTCTGTGCTACGGCAGGGACGGGCGCATGGATTTGTCGGTGCCGTTCGGCGCCACGGAAAGCTTCTTCGGCAACTTCGTGCGCCTGCTCGGCGGGCCGGGCATGGATGCCGAAGTGCATTTTCTCGAGCCGTTCGAGATCGGCGGCGAAGGCCGGCGCGAGATTGCCGAAACGGCGAGGACGCGCATCGCCGCCGCACTGCGCTGCGAGTGAAATGAACGTGCAAGCGCACGCATTCCGTCCGCATCGCTGGCTGCGCAATCCGCATGTGCAGTCGGTGCTCGCTTCCAGCGGCGTGCGCCGTTTCTTCTTCCGCCATCGCCGCGCGCTGGTCGACGGCGCGGCGGTCGAGCACATCCTCGACTGCGGCGACGGCGTGCGCCTGCAGGGCTTCCATACGCGCCAGACGGCGCTGCCGCAGCCGCGCGCGCTCGCGATCCTGTTGCACGGCTGGGAAGGCAGCGCGCAGTCGACCTACGTGCTCAACACCGGCGCGCGTCTGCTCGCCGAGGGTTGCGACGTATTCCGCCTCAACTTCCGCGACCACGGCGACACGCATCATCTCAATCGCGAGATGTTCCATTCCTGCCGCATAGACGAGGTCGTCGGCGCGGTGCAGGCGGTCGCGGCGTTGTTTCCCGCGCGGCCGTTGCTCGTCGGCGGCTATTCGCTCGGCGGCAACTTCGCGCTGCGCGTGGCCTTGCGCGCACGCAAGGCCGGCGTCGACCTCGCCTGGGTGTTCGCGGTCTGCCCGCCGGTGAGCCCGGCCGCGGCGATGCACGCGATCGAGGCCGCGCCGGCGATCTACGAATACTATTTCATGAAGAAGTGGCGCGGCTCGCTGCAGCGCAAGCAGGCGCTTTTTCCACAAGCGGATTTGTTCACCCGCGCCGAACTGCGCGGCAACATGCGTGAGCTGACGCGCCGCATGGTCGTGCGCCACACCGGTTTCGGCACGCTCGAGAACTATCTCGACGGTTATTCGCTGGCCGGCGCGACGCTGGCAGCGCTCGACGTGCCGGCGACGATCCTGACCGCCGCGGACGACCCGATCATCCCGGTTGCCGATTTCCACGAGCTGCAACTGCCGACGACGAGCGAACTCGTGATCGTGCCGCACGGCGGGCACTGCGGCTTCATCCGCGATGCGAGCCTGTCGAGCTGGGCGGAGGACTTCCTCCTCGAGCGTCTGCATGCGCATCTGGGCGGTCGCACTTGACCGATCGCCGCCGGCGCACCGTTTCGCCTATCATGATGGCCGGTTCCGTACGCGTTTTCTCCCGATGACTCTCGAAGAAATCCTGCCACTGCATCGTGCCGGCGAGCTCGATGCCGCCGAACGCGCCTATCGCGAGCATCTCGCCGCCCATCCGGACGACGTCGACGCCTTGCACCTGCTCGGCGTGCTCCTGCATCAGCGCGGCGACAGTGCTGCGGCGATGGAACCGCTGCTGCAGGCGGTGCGACTCGCGCCCGACGTGGCGCGGCTGCATCTCTCGCTCGGCGGCGTGCTCATGCAGTTGGGTCAGGACGAGGCCGCGCGCGGCGCGTTCCTGCGCGCGCTCGAACTCGATCCGAACCTGATCGAGGCGCACAGCGTGCTCGGCCATCTGCAGTTGGGCGAAGGCGATCTCGACGCGGCCGAGAGCCGCTTCCGCATCGGCCGTCGCGCCAGCGACGCATTCGCGGACGAGGATCCGCTGATCCTGCTCGGCCTCGGCAATGTCTATCTCGCGCGCGGCGACGGCGTGACCGCGGCGAAATTCCTCAGCCGCGCGGCCGCACTGAAACCGGACGACGCGGCGATCCAGGCCGCGCTCGGCCAGAGCCTGTTCGCCCAGGAGAGTTTCACCTTCGCCGAGCAGGCGCTGGCCAACGCGGTGCGCCTGCGGCCGGATTCGAGCACGGCCAGACTGTTCCTCGCGCGCGCGCGCATGCGCCAGAACAAGGACGAAGCCGCGCGCGACGGGTTCGCAGCGCTGATCGCCGAAGGCAAGCAGCTGTTCGGTGCGAACGCCGGGCTCGGCGACATCGCGCGCAAGCAGGGGCAGACGGTCAAGGCGCTGAAATACTACAAGCGCGCGCTCGAACTCGATCCCACGCACGCCGGCGCGATCAACGCCTGCGCCTGGTGCATGGAAAAGCTCGGCGATCCCGAAGCGGCGGTGCGCTATCTCGGCGACGGCGTGCAGCGCTCGCCCGATGCCGATTCGCTGCGCCCGCAGCTCGCCGTGCTGCTCGATCGGCTCGGTCGCGGCGACGAGGCGGCGCAGGTGCGCGCGGCGCTCGCGGGTTGAGCGCGGCGATGACGACGCAACCCATGCAAAACGACGCGCAACTGCAGCGCGCACGCGCCGCGGCGGAAGCGGGGCGCTACGAGGAAGCCGACGCGGCGTTCGCGCGCGTGCTCGAGAGCGATCCCGGGCATGTCGAAACGCTGAACTATCTCGCCCAACGCGCCTTGCTCGCCGGGCGCGCGAAGCATGCGGTCGCGATGCTCGAGCAGGCGACCGCGGCTGCCGCGGACAACGCGGAACTGTGGAAGAACCTTGGTTTCGCGCACATCGCCACGGGGCAAAGCGACGCCGCGGCGGCGGCGCTGGAAACGTCGGTCCGCCTCGATCCGGACGCGTTTCGCGCGCGCCTGTTCCTCGCCCAGATCCACGAGGGCGCCGGCCGCGTGCGCGAGGCGACGATGCACTACTTCGGCGCGATCATCAAAGCGCAGGCACAGGGTCTCTGGCTCGACGAGGCGACCACGCCGCCGGCGATGCGCGAGCGCGTGCTGCGAGCGATGGATTTCGTCGATCGCCACCGCCACGCGATCCTGACCGAGGTGCTCGAACCGCTGCGCGCGCGGCACGGCGATGTCGAACTCGCACGCGCCCAGCGTTGCCTCGACATCTATCTCGGCGCGGCGCAGGCCGGCTATCCGGATCCGCGCCAGCGGCCGAAATTCCTCTATTTTCCCGGCCTGCCGACGACGCCGTATTTCGATCGCGCGCTGTTTCCGTGGTATGCGCAGCTCGAAGACAACGTCGAGGCGATCCGCGCGGAGCTGCGTGCGGTGCTGCGCGACGAGCGGGGCATCGCGCCGTTCCTCGGCACCAACTCGCTCGACCGCGTCGGCAACCAGCTCGCCGGTGCGCAGGCGCCGCCGGCGTGGGACGCGTTCTTCTTCCATCGCCACGGCGAGCGCATCGACGACAATTGCGCACGCTGCCCGCGCACCGCGGCGATCCTCGATTCGCTGCCGCTGGTGCGCATCCGCGAGCATGCGCCGGAAATCTGCTTCTCGGTGCTGACGCCGGGCACGCACATCCTGCCGCACCGCGGGGTGACGAATACGCGCCTGGTCACGCACCTGCCGCTGATCGTGCCGGAGAACTGCGCGATCGTCGTCGGCGGCGAAAAGCGCGAGTGGCGCGAAGGCGAATGCTTCACCTTCGACGACACGTTCGAGCATGAGGCGTGGAACCGCGGAGCGTCGACGCGCGTGGTCATGCTGATGGATTGCTGGAACCCCTGGCTGACCGAGGTTGAGCGCGACGCGGTCACGCTGCTCGTCGGCGAGATCGGCGATTTCAACCGCGCGGCGGGCGTCAACTCCTGAACAGGTTCTGGGAACAGGCTTCGACCCCCGCCGCCGCGATACGCTGTTATTCCTGCGGCGCCACGTCGACGTAGCCGCCCGCGGCAGCGACGGTCGCCCACAGTTCGGCGGCGACGTGGAACGAGCGACCGAACAGGTCTTCGGCTGCGGCGCGGTCGCCGTTCATCAGGTAGTAGGCGCCGACTTCGGCCATTTCCTTCTCGTCTTCCGGGTTGGCTTGCGTGTACTTGTCGAACAGCGGCTTGGCCTTGGCCCATTCGCCGGCCTCGCGATAGACGCGGGCGATGCGGAACTCGTCGCTGGGCTTGTGCTTCTTGTTCAGCACGTCGTCGAAGATGGCCTGGCCGTCGGCCTTCATGCCGCCGAGGTAGTAGACACGGCCGATCGCGATGCGCTCCCAGCTGCCGTCGCCGGCCTGCACGCGGGCGGCGTCGAGCAGGGCGCGCGCGGCCTCCTGCTTGGACTTGCCCTGGAACAGCGAGGTTTCGAGCTTCTTCTGCCCGGCGAAACCGACACCGATGCCTGCGGTGAAGATCAGGGTGGCGAGGGCGGTACGACGAAATTTCATTGCGACTCCTTGTGCTTGCTTGTTGTTGGACCCGGGCAGCATATCGGCAGCGAGGTCGGATTTGCATCCGCACCTTTTCGTGGCGAGGGGCGACAGCATGATCTCCTATTCTGGTGCAAAAAAGGAAGTTCATGCATTAAAACGGTGCAATTTTGTGCCGCGCTGCAAACGCTTGCATCGCACTGCATTGATTTCAGACATTTTTTGTCATTGGCATTCCGATTGCATTGATCCCATCGTTATTATTTCAATCCAGGGAATCATCATGTCCGCCAGCTTCACCCAGCTCGTCAAAGACCACAACGTCGAGTTCGTCGACCTGCGCTTCGCCGACATGCTCGGCAAGCAGCACCACGTCACCTTCCCGATCAAGGCCATCGACGAAAGTCTGTTCGAGGACGGCAAGATGTTCGACGGCTCGTCGATCTCCGGCTGGAAGGGCATCAACGATTCCGACATGGTGCTGATGCCCGATCCGGACAGCGCGATCCTCGATCCGTTCACTGCCGATCCGACCGTGATCCTCACTTGCGACGTGCTCGAGCCGTCGACGATGCAGGCCTACACGCGCTGCCCGCGCTCGGTGGCGAAACGCGCCGAGTCGTATCTGAAGTCGGCCGGCATCGCCGACACGGCGTTCTTCGGCCCCGAGCCGGAGTTCTTCATTTTCGACTCGGTGCGCTACAAGAACGACATGCAGGGCGCGAGCTTCGAGATCCAGTCCGAAGAGGCCGCGTGGAGCACGAACGACAAGTTCGACGGCAGCAATTCCGGCCATCGCCCCGGCGTCAAGGGCGGCTACTTCCCGGTCGCGCCGGTCGATTCGCTGCAGGACCTGCGCAGCGAGATGTGCAAGATCCTCGAGCAGTGTGGCCTCACGGTCGAAGTCCACCATCACGAAGTCGCCACTGCCGGCCAGTGCGAGATCGGCACCAGGTTCAACACCCTGACGAAGAAGGGCGACGAGCTGCTCACGCTCAAGTACGTGATCAAGAACGTCGCTCACCGCAACGGCAAGACCGCGACGTTCCTGCCGAAGCCGATCGTCGGCGACAACGGCTCGGGCATGCATGTGCACCAGTCGCTGGCCAAGGGCGGCACCAACCTGTTCGCGGGCGACCTCTACGGCGGCCTGTCGCAGACCGCGCTCTACTACATCGGCGGCATCTTCAAGCATGCGCGCGCGATCAACGCGTTCGCGAACTCGACGACGAACAGCTACAAGCGTCTCGTGCCGGGCTTCGAAGCGCCGGTGATGCTCGCCTACTCGGCGCGCAACCGCTCGGCCTCTTGCCGCATTCCGTTCGTGCACTCGCCCAAGGCGCGCCGCATCGAGGTGCGCTTCCCCGATCCGATGAACACCGGTTACCTCACGTTCGCCGCGCTGATGATGGCCGGCCTCGACGGCATCCTCAACAAGATCGATCCGGGCGCGCCGGCCGACAAGGACCTGTACGACCTGCCGCCCGAGGAAGAGAAGCTGATTCCGACCGTGTGCCACTCGCTCGACCAGGCGCTCGAAGCGCTCGACAAGGACCGCGCGTTCCTCAAGGCCGGCGGCGTGTTCAGCGACGATTTCATCGACGCCTACATCGAACTGAAGATGGGTGAAGTGTCGAAGTTCCGCGCGGCGACGCACCCGATCGAATACCAGATGTACTACTCGATCTGATGCACGGGCCCCTCTCCCGTTGCGGAGAGGAGTGGGATGGGTTCGCTGCGGGAGTGCGGACCCTCCGCCCCTTTTTCGGGGCGCCTTCTCCGGGAGGGAGAGGGTAGAAAAGTATACAAGTTCATTTTTTGGAGATTGAGTACTCGCGCTCAGGGTTGAGTGTTGTCTGCAAAAAGGCAGTCGAGGCGCGAAAAAAAGCGCAGGACTGGGGGGCGGGACGGAAAACGCGTCGTTCGCGACGTACGAGCTTTCTTTCCCCGACGCTACTGGAGACCCACGTGATGAAGAACCGTCCGACCCTCGCGATTCTCGCCGCCGCCCTGCTTTCGACCGGGGCGCACGCCGAAGATCAAGCCGCCGCACCGGCCGCGCCGACGCCTGACTGGACTTTTCCCGGTTCGGTGACGATCGCCAACGACTACATCTTCCGCGGCCTGACCCAGACCAACACCGATCCGGCGCTGCAGGCCGGCATCGAGATCGACCACGCATCGGGCTTCTACGCCGGCGCATGGGGCAGCAACATCAATTGGCTGCATGATTACGTTCCGGCAGTGTCGTCCAGTCTCGAAGTCGATCTCTACGCCGGCTACCGCACCAAGATCGCCGACACGATTGGCCTCGACGTCGGCCTGTACGAGTACTACTACCCCGGCGACTATCCGAAGAATGTCGGCTACAAGCTGCCGTACACGCTGGAAGGCTACGTCGCTCTGAGCTACAGCTTCGTCTCGCTCAAATATTCGCACAGCTTCACCAACCTGTTCGGCCTCGCCGACACCAAGCACTCGCAGTATCTCGACCTGTCGGCCAACTACGAGTTCGTGCCGACCTGGGTGCTCAACGCACACATCGGCCGGCAAAAGGTCAACCACCTCAGCGCCGCGAGCTACACCGACTACAAGCTCGGCGTGACCAAGAATTTCGACGGCGGCTGGTCGCTCGCGGTCGCGTACTACGACACCAACGCGGACAAGGCCGTCTACACCTTTCCCGACGGCACGTTCCAGGGACGCTCGACCGGTGTCGTATCCCTGACCAAGACCTTTTGATCCACTCGAGGAGGCAGCATGAAACTCATCACCGCAATCATCCGGCCGTTCAAGCTCGAGGAGGTGCGCGAAGCACTGACTCAGGCCGGCGTGTCGGGCCTCACCGTCACCGAGGTCAAGGGCTACGGCCGGCAGAAAGGCCACACCGAGCTCTACCGCGGCGCGGAATACGTCGTCGACCTGCTGCCGAAGATCAAGATCGAGGCGGTCGTGCCCGACGAGTTGCTCGAGCGTGCGCTCGACGCGGTCATCGCCGGCGCGCGCACCGACAAGATCGGCGACGGCAAGATCTTCGTCAGCGCGATCGAACAGGCGCTGCGCATCCGCACCGGCGAAGCCGGAAAGGATGCGTTATGAGTGCGCTCATCCCTGACCGCGAAGGTCAAGAAGCGGCCATCCATGGCCGCACTTCTCAAAAAAAGCCGGGATTTTCCATGACCATCTTGAATGATCGCAAACGATATCTGCCTGCGCTGGCCGCGCTGGGTTGCGGCGCGCTCGCGCTGTTGCTGGCGCAGCATGGCTTTGCGCAGGAAGCGGCGCAGGCCGCGGCGGCCGCTCCGGCCGCGGCACCGCCGCCGCCGGTGCCGAACAAGGGCGACGTGGCCTGGATGCTGACCTCGACCGCACTCGTGTTGCTGATGAGCGTGCCGGCACTCGCCTTGTTCTACGGCGGCCTCGTGCGCACGAAGAACATGCTGTCGGTGCTGATGCAGGTGTTCGTCGTGTTCTCGTTGATCAGCGTGCTCTGGTGCGTGTACGGCTACAGCGTCGCGTTCACCGAAGGCAATGCGTTCTTCGGCGGATTCTCGCGGCTGTTCCTCAACGGCACGTTCAATTCCGCCGACGGATCGTTCTCCATGGCGGGGACGTTCTCGAAGAACACGCCACTGTACGAACTCGTCTTCGTCGGATTCCAGGCGACGTTCGCCGCGATCACGGTCTGCCTGATCTTGGGTTCGATCGTCGAGCGCATCAAGTTCTCCGCGGTGCTGATCTTCTCGGTGATCTGGTTCACCTTCAGCTATTTGCCGGTCGCGCACATGGTCTGGTTCTGGCAGGGTCCCGATGCGTACACCGATGCCTCCAAGGTCGATGCGCTCAACGCAACGGCGGGCTATATCTGGCAGCTTGGCGCGCTCGATTTCGCCGGCGGCACCGTGGTGCACATCAATGCCGGTATCGCCGGCCTCGTCGGTGCGTTCGTGCTCGGCAAGCGCGTCGGTTACGGCAAGGAGGCGATCAAGCCGCACAGCCTGACGATGACGATGATCGGCGCCTCGCTGCTGTGGTTCGGCTGGTTCGGCTTCAACGCCGGCAGCGCGCTGGAGGCGAACGGTTCGGCTGCGCTCGCGTTCATCAACACCTACCTCGCCACCGCCTGCGCGGTGCTGTCGTGGACCTTTGCCGAGTGGCTGATCAAGGGCAAGCCGTCGATGCTCGGCGCGGCCTCGGGTGCGGTCGCCGGCCTCGTCGCGATCACGCCGGCCGCGGGCAACGTCGGCATCCCGGGCGCGTTCGCGATCGGCCTGCTCGCCGGCGTGATCTGCCTGTGGGGTGTGACTGGCCTGAAGAAGCTGATCAAGGCGGATGATTCGCTTGACGTGTTCGGCGTGCACGCGCTCGGCGGCATCAGCGGCGCGCTGCTGACCGGCATCTTCAACGCGCCGAGCCTCGGTGGCCCCGGTTCGACGCAGGACTGGGTCAAGATGACGACGGGTTACCCTGGCATGCTCGAACAGTTGCTGATCCAGGCCAAGGCCGTCGGTATCACGATCGTGGTGACCGCGGTCGTTGCCTTCATCGCGTTCAAGATCGCCGACCTGATCGTCGGTCTGCGCGTGACCGAGGAAGAAGAGCGCGAAGGCCTCGACATCTCCTCGCACGGCGAGTCGGCCTACGACATGTGAAATTTTCTGGCTCGTCATTCCCGCTTGAAGCACGCGGGAATGACGAGCAAGGAGCGGATGCTCTCCGTTTTACCGACGATGTGGTTCAGTATGTCGACATGAATCGCAGCAGAGTCATCCTGTCCTTGATCGTGTTCGCGACCGGCGTAGCGAACGCGGCGCAGCCGCCCGCCGCGCGTACCTACGCGAACCCGGTCGACGTCGACTACCGCTACAACTTCGAGCACCTCAACGAAAAGATTTCCTACCGCACCGGCGCCGATCCGGTCATCGTGCCCCACGGCGACGCCTACTACCTGTTCATGACCCTGGCCGATGGCTACTGGCGCTCGACCAATCTCGTCGACTGGAGCTTCGTCACGCCGAACCGCTGGCCGTTCGACGGCATGGTTGCGCCGGCGGCGGTTTCCGACGGCCCGCGCCTGTTGTTGATGCGCGCGACGATGGCGCCCGAACCCATTCTCGTGACGACCGATCCCGTGCATGGCCAGTTCGACTTCCTGACCCGGCGCATGCCCGAGTTGCCCGAGGCCGTGCCGCCCGGCTGGGATCGCGACCTGCCGGCGTGGCACAACGGCGATGCGCAGCCGGACAAGATCGCACCGGGTCCGTGGGACCCGGACCTGTTTCGCGACGAAGACGGCCGCTGGTATCTGTACTGGGGTTCGTTCGAGCGCTTCCCGTTGTTCGGCATCGAGGTCGACCTGGCATACGGCTTCGCCTACGTCGGCAAGCCGCGCGCGCTGTTCGCGCTCGATCCGAAACGGCATGGCTGGGAGCGTTTCGGCCGCGACCATCGCGAGGAGGATCATGCCGCCTACATCGAAGGCGCGTGGATGACGAAACACGCAGGCCGCTACTACCTGCAATACGCTGCGCCGGGCACGGAATACAACGTCTATGCGACCGGTACGTACGTGGCGGACTCGCCGCTGGGTCCGTTCGCGTACGCGGCATACAACCCGGTCGGCTACAGACCCGGCGGTTTCGTCGAAGGCGCCGGCCACGGCAACACGTTCCAGGACCGGTTCGGCAACTGGTGGAACACCGGCTCGCCGTGGATCGGCCACAACTGGCGGTTCGAGCGGCGCATCGGCCTGTGGCCGGCCGCGTTTGCGGACGATGGCCAGATGCGCGTCGATACGCGCTTCGGCGATTTCCCGCATTTCATGCCCGAAGGGAAAGTCGACGATCCCGACGCGCTGTTCACCGGCTGGATGCTGCTCTCGTACCGCAAGCACGCGACGGCGTCGTCGACGCTGGAGAATTTCACCGCCGCCAACGTTACCGACGAAGACCCGCGCACGTTCTGGGTCGCGGCGAAAAACACGGCGGGGCAGACCTTGACGCTCGATCTCGGCGCGATGAAGACGCTGCGCGCCGTGCAGGTGAACTTCGCCGACTACGAGTCCGGCCGCTATGGCGATGCGGCGGACATCTACACCGAGTTCCGGCTCGAGTCCTCGCTCGACGGCCAGCGCTGGAGTCCGCTCGCGCAGACCGAACCACCACGCCGCGACCGCCCGAACGCGTACTTCCAGCTGCCCGCCGCGGTGCGCGCGCGCTACGTGCGCTACGTGCACGGTCACGTCGGCGCGGCGCATCTGGCGATCAGCGACCTGCGCGTGTTCGGCGACGCCGGTGGCAAGGCGCCGGCCGCGCCGGCGCAGGTACGCGCGCAGCGCAACGAGGCGCGCGCGCTGCGCGTGAGCTGGCAGCCGGTGCGCGGGGCGGTCGGCTACAACGTGCGCTGGGGCGTGAAGCCGGATCGGCTGAACCTGTGCTACCAGGTATTCGCCGACCGTGGCACCACGCTCGAGCTGCGCGCGCTCAATGCGGGCGTGGCCTATGACGTCGCGGTCGAGGCCTTCGATGAAAACGGGGTGTCGAAATTGAGCGAAGTCGTCCATGTCTCCCGATAATTTGCACTAAGATGGTGCTATGAGCGCGCTTTCGCCCTTGCCGGCCGTGCCCGGTCGCAGCTTCGAGATCGCCGACCAGCTCGAGACGGGCGTGGCCCTGCTCGATCACGAGGATCGGCTGGCCTATGCGAATCCGGCCTTCTGCGAGCTGTTCGCGGTCAGTCCGTCGCGTTCGCGCAGCCTGCCGCTCGCCACGCTCGGCGAGGGCGCGCGCGTGCTGACACCGCTGATCGAACGCGTGCGCCACGGCGCCGCGACGCTGTACCGGCGCGACCAGCGCATCGAGACGCGCAGCGAGCGCATCCTGCATGCCGATATCACGATCGGCGCGGCGCCGGGCGGCATGGTGCTGATCGAGGTGCATCAGCTCGGCGGCGAAATCGACGCGGCGGCGCCCGCGAGCCTGTCGGAAAGCCTGCGCGGCCTCGCCCACGAGGTGAAGAATCCGCTCGCCGGTGTGCGCGGCGCGGCGCAGCTGCTCGCGCGGCGCGTGGCCGACGCGGAGTTGGCGCGCCTGGCCGACCTCATCGTGACCGAGGCCGACCGCCTCGCCGCGTTGACCAACCGCCTGCTCGAACCGGGCGGCAAGCCGCATCTGGCCGCGCTGAACCTGCACGAGGTCGCCGAGCGCGCGCGCGCGCTGATCGCGGCCGAGGCCGAACCCGAACTGCATCTGGATCGCGATTACGACCCGAGCCTGCCGCTGTTGCGCGGCCACGGCGACCGCCTGCTCCAGCTCGTGCTCAACCTGATGCGCAACGCGCTGCAGGCCGGTGCGTCGCGCATCGGCCTGCGCACGCGCGTCGAGCACAATGTGCTGATCGGCGAGAAGGTGTCCCGGCTCGTCGCGCGTCTCGACGTGGTCGACGACGGTCGCGGCGTGCCCGAGGAGATGCGCGAGACGCTGTTTCTGCCGTTCGTCTCCGGGCGCAGCAAGGGCACCGGCCTCGGCCTCGCGCTCGCGCAGGAGATCGCGGCCGAGCACGGCGGCGCGCTGAGCTACCGCAGCCGGCCGGGCAACACGGTGTTCACGCTGCTGCTGC
>JAFEFQ010000275.1 GCA_018240505.1 Pseudomonadota bacterium | reverse complement strand
GTCAACCCGGCGCGCAGGATGCCGAACACCGCAATCGGGTACTGCAGGACGTTCGGCATCATGACCGCGACGCGGTCGCCCTTGTTCAGGTTCAGTACGTTGCGCAAGTAGCTGGCGAAACGAAGGCTCAGCCGGTCCAGATCGTCGTAACTCAGCGTCCTGCCCATGTTGGCGAAGGCGGGGCGATGGCGGAACCGCTCGCAAGTCTCCTCGAACAATGCGTTGAGCGAACTGTAAGCATTGACGTCGATTTCCGCGGGAACGCCACGTGGATAGCTGGCCAGCCAAGGCCGATCGTTGCTCATTGTCATCTTCCCTCCTGTCCTGAAATTCCGTCGCGCCGCGCATTCTTCGCAAACGCTTGTTTGAGGGCATTTGAGCATGCGACGAAGAGGTCGGCAAGCGGCGTTGCGATGGGGGCGGGGAACGGGGCGGCCAAGCACAGTCGGAGCGGGCGCTACCGCTGCGAAGCCGGATCAGGACCGCAGATCAGATTCTTGACACTGCTGTCGTCGAGAGCGCGGAATATGAAGCTCGGTGCTTCGCGTGCTGCTCAACCGCAAGCCGTTGCGGCTCGGCGCGGATGACGCGCTGCCGACGATGGCAGGACAGGCGACCTCTGCCGGCGCTGTCACCTTCGCCCCGACCAGCCTTCACTTTCCTTGCCGCTCCGCCGGCCTAGAACCCGGCGTGCCGATGATCGGACTGGCGGCAGCGGCGTCGTGGTGTTCGCCGCAGCCGATCTCACGACCCGTAGACGAGGCCAGCGACGGCGTCTTCCAGTGACCTGAAATCGCCGTCGTGGCGATAGCCGTTGAGGAAGAAGCCCGGCGTGCCGTTGACGCCGCTGCGCACGCCGCCCATGAAATCGGCGCGGATGCGGGCGTCAATGCTTTTGTCGCGAATCGCTCGCGCTACGGCCGATTCGTCGATGCCGAGCGCACGCAACCCGGCTTCCAGTCCTTCGGCGCCGTAGGCGCTCCACGCTTCCTGGTTCTCGTACAACCAGTCGTGCATGGGCCAGAAATGGCGCAACGTCGCCGCCGCTTCGGCAACCTGGGCCGCGGCATGCGCCAGCGGATGCGCTTCGCTCAAGGGGAAATTGCGGAAAACGAAACGCAGATCCGCGCCGAATTTGCGCTGGATCCGCTTCACTTCCGGATAGGCCATGCCGCAGGCCGGGCACTGGTAGTCCCCATATTCGACCAGCGTCACCGCGGCATCCGCGTGGCCCTGGATGTGGTCGTTCGTCGTAACCGGGGCTACCAGATCGCGCCTGTCGTCGTTCATGAAGCTTTCCTGTCCGGATGTGTGGCCGTGATTGTGTCGAGGGCGTCGAGGATGCCGTTGGCGCCGGGGTTGACGCCCATCGGCGACAGATAGCTCCAGCGGATCTCGCCGGCGCCGTCGATCACGAACAGCGCGCGCTCGGCGACACCGTCCTTGTCGTCGTACACGCCATATCTTCGCGCCACCGCGCCCTTCGGCTCGAAGTCGGACAGCAGCGGGAAATGGTATTTGCGGTCGCGCGCCAGCGCCGCATGGCACCACGCGCCGTCTACCGAGATCGCGAGCAGTTGCGCATCGTGCTTGCCGAACTCCTGCAACAGTTCGTTGTACAGCGCAAGCTGATCGCCGCAAACCGGGCTCCAGTCGGCGGGATAAAAAGCCAGGATCACGTTGCGACCGCGGAACTCCGACAGCGAAACGGTCTGGTCCGGCGTGGAGTGCAGCGTGAAGTCGGGGGCGGGCGTGCCAACTGGCAGGATGGTCATGGTCTATCTCGCAACGCGTGAAAATTTCATCGAAGGAGTCTACGAGGCCAGGTCCGGATGTCCCTCGAAAACGAGGCGCGCCCCGGACACCTTTGCGTTACAGTCAGACACGACGCTACGCCTTTGTCCCTCACAGCGCCAGCCTTGCCCGGATACTGGCCTCGATCGGCGAGTAAAAAAAACGCCCGGCTGGGCCGGGCGTTCGCGAGGCGGGTAAACGTCGCGGCCGACTATGCGGCTTTGGGCGACGAGGCGAGCTGGCGCAGCACGAACGGCAGGATGCCGCCGTGGCGGTAGTACTCGACTTCCTTCGGCGTCAACAACAGCACTTTGACCTTGAACTTCTTCTCGCCGGCGCTGCCCTTGGCGACAATCGTGATTTCCTTGGCCGCGCCGTCCTGCAGGCCGGCGATCTCGAACACCTCATCGCCCTTGAGGCCGAGCGTCTGCGCGTTCTGGCCGTCGACGAACTGCAGCGGCAGCACGCCCATGCCGACGAGATTGGAGCGGTGGATACGCTCGAAGCTCTCGGCGATCACCGCCTTGACCCCGAGCAGCACGGTACCCTTGGCCGCCCAGTCGCGTGAGGAGCCGGTGCCGTATTCCTTGCCGGCAAGAACGACCAGCGGCACGCCTTCCTTCTTGTACTCCATCGCGGCATCGTAGATCGGCAGCTTGGGCGAGGCCTTGCCGTCCGCCGAGTAGTGCAACGTATTGCCGCCTTCCTCGCCGCCGAGCATCAGGTTCTTGATGCGGATGTTGGCGAAGGTGCCGCGCACCATCACGTCGTCGTTGCCGCGGCGCGAGCCGTAGGAATTGAAGTCGGCCTTGACCACGCCATGCGCCTGCAGGAACTGGCCCGCGGGCGAGGTCGCCTTGATGTCGCCGGCCGGCGAGATGTGGTCGGTCGTGATCGAGTCGCCGAAGATGCCGAGCACGCGCGCGCCCGAGATGTCGTTGATCCTGCCGACCTGCATGCGCATGCCGTCGAAGTACGGCGGATTCTTGATGTAGGTCGATTTCTCGTCCCATGCGTAGCGCTCGCCCTTGGGCGCAGCGATCGCATTCCAGCGCGAGTCGCCCTTGAACACGTCCGCGTAGTTCTGCTTGAACAGTTCGGGCCCCACGGTCGCGGCGATCACGTCGCCGATTTCCTTGTTCGTCGGCCAGATGTCCTTGAGATACACGTCCTTGCCGTCGCTGCCCTTGCCGAGCGGCTGTGCGGTCAGGTCGATGTCGACCGTGCCGGCGAGCGCGTAGGCGACGACCAGCGGCGGCGAGGCGAGATAGTTCATCTTGACCTCGGGGTGCACGCGGCCCTCGAAGTTGCGGTTGCCCGACAGCACCGAGGCGACGACGAGGTCGCCGTCGCCGATGCCCTTGGAGATTTCCGCCGGCAGCGGGCCGGAGTTGCCGATGCAGGTCGTGCAACCGTAGCCGACGACGTAGAAGCCGAGCTTCTCGAGGTCGCCGAGCACGCCGGCTTTCTTCAGATAGTCGGTGACGACGAGCGAACCCGGCCCGAGCGAGGTCTTGACCCACGGCTGCGACTTGAGGCCTTTCTTGACCGCATTGCGCGCGAGCAGGCCGGCGCCGAGCATGACCGCCGGATTCGACGTGTTCGTGCACGAGGTGATCGCCGCGATGACGACCGCGCCGTCCTTGAGCTTGAAGTCGACGCCATTGCGCGTGACCGGCTGGCCCGGGCCGTTGACGCTGGCGTCATGGCCGATGGCGGTGTCGCCGCCTTCGTTGGCAAAGCGCGCTTCCGCACCGTTCTTCGGCTTGCGGTTCGCGGCCAGGGTCTTGAGCGACTCGGCGTAGCTCTTGCCGACGTCGCCGAGCAGGACGCGGTCCTGCGGGCGCTTCGGGCCGGCCAGCGACGGCTTGACGTCGGCCAGGTTCAGCTCCAGCGTCGAAGAAAATTCCGCCTGCGGCGTGTTCGCGTCGTGCCACAGGCCCTGCGCCTTGGCATAGGCTTCGACCAGGCCGATCAGGCTTTCGTCTCGGCCCGACAGGCGCAGGTAGTTCAGCGCTTCGGCGTCGATCGGGAAGATGCCGCAGGTTGCGCCGTACTCCGGCGCCATGTTCGCGATCGTTGCGCGATCGGCCAGCGGCAGGTGCTGCAGGCCGTCGCCGTAGAACTCGACGAACTTGCCGACGACGCCGTGCTTGCGCAGCATCTGGGTAACGGTCAGGACGAGGTCGGTGGCGGTCGTGCCCTCGGGCAGCTTGCCGCTGAGCTTGAAGCCGACGACCTGCGGGATCAGCATCGACGATGGCTGGCCGAGCATCGCCGCTTCCGCCTCGATGCCGCCGACACCCCAGCCGAGCACGCCGATGCCGTTGATCATCGTCGTGTGCGAGTCGGTGCCGAACACGGTGTCGGGGAAGGCCCAGGTCGCGCCGTCCTTCTGCGCCGTCGCGACGACGCGGGCGAGGTATTCCAGGTTGACCTGGTGAACGATGCCGGTGCGCGGCGGCACGACCTTGAAGTTGTTGAGCGCGGCCTGGCCCCAGCGCAGGAAGCCGTAGCGTTCCTTGTTGCGATCGAACTCGATCTTGACGTTGAGGTCGAGAGCATCGGCCTCGCCGAACACGTCGACCTGGACCGAGTGGTCGATCACGAGTTCGGACGGGATCAACGGGTTGATCTTCGCGGCATCACCGCCGAGCTTGACGATGGCGTCGCGCATCGCGGCGAGGTCGACCACGCAGGGCACGCCGGTGAAATCCTGAAGGACCACGCGCGCCGGCATAAAGGCGATCTCGGTGTCCGGTTCCTTCTTCGGCTCCCACTTGGCGACGGCCTCGATCTCCTTCGCGGTGACGTTGACGCCGTCTTCGTGACGCAGCAGGTTCTCGAGCAGGATCTTCATCGAGTAGGGCAGACGCGCGATGTCGAACTTCTGGCCGAGCTTGGCAAGGCTGGCGATCGCATACTTCTTGCCGCCGACCTCGAGGGTGTCGCGGGTGGCGAAGGAATCGGTCATGGGGAGGCTCCTGGCGTGTCGGGTGAGGGCGGGGAAGAAAGCCCCGTATTATCGCGCAGTCTGCTGCATTGCGGAAGCAATCCCCAGCGGTTTGGCCGGCGTCAAAGGTTCGTCTTTCGTCAACGCGGAGCGCGGCAGCCGATCCCGGTTTCACGTACCGCTGAGCGTGCACTGGGCCAGCAGGCCGCGCGCCAGCATCGAATACTGCTTGTGGCGGAAGACCAGCCGCCATTGCGAGCCGCCGAGCTGGCGCCAGAGGACGGCCGCGCGAATCGCGGCGAGCAGCAGGCTGCGGATCTGCGCGATCTGCTTTTCCTGACGCAGGAACTGAGGGTTGCCCTCGACGACGATGCGCGGCTGCAGCGTGGAAATGGTGTCGACATAGAGCGCGGCGAGGCGCGCCGTGATCGAGGGATCGGCGATTTCGATGCCGGCAACCTGTGGTGCGATGGCCTCGATGCCGGCGCGCAGTTTGCCCAGCATGGTCGATCGGCGCGCCAGTTTGCTTTCCACGCGCATCACCGAAATCGCCATGCGGGTGATGGCAAGGTCGCGCTTGTCGCCGTCGAGTTGCGCGATCAGGGTTTCCAGGCCCGGGCGCAGATTGCCCACGCCGCCGAACACGTCGGCGGGACTGTCCGCATCGATCTTGAAGATGCTGTCGAGGCTGGGCCGCAGCGCGAACGCGTCCGCTCCGCCGCGCACGGCAATCGCGCGCACGAGCGCGATCGCCTGGAACAGGCCGGCGAGGGCGATGACGCGCTCTTCCCTCACGCCGCCACCCTGGCGAGTCCGCCGAACGCCGCGTCGGTCGCCTCGATGACGCCGCCGCCGAGGCATTCCTCGCCGGCGTAGAACACGACCGACTGCCCCGGCGTGACCGCGCGCTGGGCCGCGTCGAAGTCGACCGTGGCGCGCGTGCCGTCGATGCGCACGCGGCACGTCTGGTCGGCCTGGCGGTAGCGGGTCTTGGCCGTGCAGGCGAATTCCATGGCCGGCGCGCGGCCGGACGTCCAGCTCAGATCGGCCGCGACCAGACGCCGCGACTGCAGCCATTCGTTTTCCCCGCCTTGGGCGACGTAAAGCACATTCTTCTCCACGTCCTTGCCGACGACGTACCACGCCTCACTGCCCGCGTCCCTGCGACCGCCGATGCCGAGGCCGTTGCGCTGGCCGAGGGTGTAGTACATCACGCCGTCGTGTTCGCCGATGCGGCGATCGGTGGGGGTGCGCAGTTCGCCGCGTCGGGCCGGAATGTAATGGCCGAGAAACTCGCGAAAATCGCGTTCGCCGATGAAACAGATTCCGGTCGAGTCCTTTTTGTCGTGCGTCGGCAGCCCGGCCTCGCGTGCCAGCGCGCGCACCTCGGGCTTGGGCAGTTCGCCGACCGGGAACAGGGTCGAGGCGAGCTGTTCCTGTCCAAGCGCATGCAGAAAATAGCTTTGATCCTTGTTGGCGTCGCGGCCGCGGAGCAGGCGATGGCGCCCGTCGATCTCGTCGGTGCGCGCGTAGTGGCCGGTCGCGATCTTGTACGCGCCGAGCGCGCGCGCATGTTCGAGGAAGGTCTTGAACTTGATCTCGCGGTTGCACAGCACGTCGGGATTCGGCGTGCGCCCGGCCCGGTATTCGGCGAGGAAATTCTCGAACACCTGATCCCAGTACTCGGCGGCGAAGTTGCGCGCGTGGAAGGGGATGCCGAGTTTGCCGCACACGCGCAGCGCATCGGCGCGGTCGCGGTCTGCCTGGCATTCGCCGAAGCGCTCGTCCTCCTCCCAGTTCTGCATGAACAGGCCGCTGATCGGTGCCCCGGCGCGCGCGAGCAGCAGTGCGGCGACCGAGGAGTCGACGCCGCCGGACATGCCGACCATGATTTTCTCTGACGCGGACAAGATTCAAAACCTGTTGGGAAGTGCGGCCAAGGATGGCCGCTTTTTGATCTTCGCACTCATGGATGAGCGCACAAATACGACTGGACGATGGCCAGGGGGTGGCGCTTGCCCCGCAGCCAGTCGTCGATATTGCCGAGCACCATCGGATTGCGATGGCGTTCCGACTGCGCGGCGGCTTCCTCGCGCGTCAACCACAGCGCGCGCACGATGCCCTCGTCGAGCGGCCGTTGCGTGTCGTGAAGAACGGGCCGCGCCGCGAAGGTGAAGCGCAGATACTCGGCGCTGCCGTCGGGCGTGTTCCACTGGTAGGCGCCGATGAAATCCGTCAGTTCGACCGTCCAGCCGGTTTCCTCGAGCGTTTCGCGCCGGGCCGCATCGAGCAGGGACTCGTTCCGCTCGAGATGGCCCGCCGGCTGGTTGAGCACGAGTTCGCCGCGGATGTTCTCCTCCACGAGCAGGAAGCGCCCCTCGGCGGCGACGACCGTGGCCACGGTGACGCGCGGGCGCCAGACGGTATCGGCGGGGGCGGCGGAACGTTCGAACATCGGCTATGAATGAGTTTCAGGAACTGAAGATTTTACCCGAGGTCGGATGAATGCACTGCGGTTGAAATGCGTCGTCACGGCACCATCTGGCCCTGCGGCGCTATACTCGGACTGCAGGAACAAAGGCTTTCAACGGATGGCTCAAACACCGGACAAACTGCATGAACCCCAGCGCGGCGCCGTCGTCGAGGAGGCGCGCCCGGAAGTCGCGCGGCCGCCGCTGTATCAGGTGCTGCTGCTCAACGACGATTTCACGCCGATGGACTTCGTCGTGGTGGTGCTGCAGACGTTTTTCAACATGGACCGCGAGCGCGCGACCCAGGTGATGCTTCACGTGCATACGCGCGGGCGCGGGGTCTGCGGCGTGTTCACCCGCGAGGTCGCGGAAACCAAGGTCACCCAGGTGAACGAATTCTCAAGGTCCCATCAGCACCCTTTACTTTGTACTCTGGAAAAAGCGTAGTCTTCCCACATATCGTGAGCCAGTAAGAAACAAGGGCTTCCCATGTTCAGCAAAGATCTCGAGCTCACCATCGGCCAGTGCTACAAGGACGCGCGCGAGCAGCGCCACGAATTCATGACGGTCGAGCACCTGTTGCTCGCCCTGATCGAGAACCCGTCGGCCGCCGCGGTGATGCGCGCCTGCAACGCCGATCTGGTCAAGCTCGGCAAAGATCTCAAATCGATCATCGTCGAGACCGTGCCGGTGCTGCCGAGCGGCGACGAGCGCGACACGCAGCCGACGCTTGGTTTCCAGCGCGTGCTGCAGCGCGCGGTCTATCACGTGCAGTCATCGGGGCGTAAAGAGGTCACCGGCGCGAACGTGCTTGTCGCCATCTTCGGCGAGAAGGACTCGCATGCCGTGTACTTCCTCAACCAGCAGGAAGTGTCGCGCCTGGACGTGGTCAACTACATCTCCCACGGCGTGGCCAAGATCGGCCAGGAATCCGCACAGCCGGCGAGCGAGCAGGGCAAGGAAGGCGAGGGCGGCGAGGAGCCGCGCGGCAATCCGCTGAACGAGTTCGCGAGCAACCTCAACGAGCAGGCGCGCGCGGGCAAGATCGATCCGCTGATCGGCCGCACCGAGGAGATCGAACGCACGATCCAGGTGCTTTGCCGCCGGCGCAAGAACAACCCGCTCTACGTCGGCGAAGCCGGCGTCGGCAAGACTGCGCTCGCCGAGGGCCTGGCCAAGCGTATCGTCGAGGGCGAGGTGCCCGAGGTGCTCAAGGAGTGCACGATCTACGCGCTCGACTTGGGCGCGCTCGTCGCCGGCACCAAGTACCGCGGCGATTTCGAGAAACGCCTCAAGGCCGTGCTCGCGCAGCTCAAGAAGGAGCCGCACGCGATCCTGTTCATCGACGAGATCCACACGATCATCGGCGCGGGTTCCGCGTCGGGCGGCACGATGGATGCGTCGAATCTGATCAAGCCCGTGCTCGCCTCGGGCGAACTGCGCTGCATCGGCTCGACCACGTTCCAGGAATACCGTGGCGTATTCGAGAAGGATCGCGCGCTCGCGCGGCGCTTCCAGAAGATCGACGTGGTCGAGCCGTCGGTGGCCGAGAGCTTCGAAATCCTCAAGGGCCTGAAATCGCGCTTCGAGGAACACCACAAGATCGAGTACACGAACGAGGCGCTCAAGGCCGCGGTCGACCTCTCGGTCAAGCATATCGGCGACCGCCTGTTGCCGGACAAGGCGATCGACGTGATCGACGAGGCAGGTGCGCGCCAGCGGCTGCTGCCGGTCGAACAGCGCAAGGCCGTGGTCGACGTGCCCGAGATCGAGTTCATCGTCGCGCGCATGGCGCGGATTCCGCACAAGCAGGTATCGACGTCGGATCGCGACGTGCTCAGGAACCTCGAGCGCAACCTGAAGATGGTCGTGTTCGGTCAGGACCAGGCGATCGAGGCGCTGGCCGCGTCGATCAAGATGGCGCGTTCGGGTCTCGGCAACGCGACCCGGCCGATCGGCAACTTCCTGCTCGCCGGCCCGACCGGCGTCGGCAAGACCGAGGTCACGCGCCAGCTCGCGATGCAACTCGGCATCGAGCTGATCCGCTTCGACATGTCGGAGTACATGGAGCCGCATTCGGTGTCGCGCCTGATCGGCGCGCCGCCGGGCTACGTCGGCTTCGACCAGGGCGGCCTGCTGACCGAGCAGATCACCAAGCATCCGCATTGCGTGCTGCTGCTCGACGAGATCGAGAAGGCGCATCCGGACGTCTACAACATCCTGTTGCAGATCATGGACCACGGCAAGCTGACCGACACGAACGGGCGCGAGGCGAATTTCCGCAACGTCATCCTCGTGATGACGACGAACGCGGGCGCCGCGCAGGCCGCGCGCCGCTCGATCGGCTTCGTCGAACAGAGCCATGCGACAGATGCGATGGAGACGATCCGCCGCGCGTTCACGCCGGAGTTCCGCAACCGGCTCGATGCGGTCATCCAGTTCGCCGCGCTCGACTTCGAGCACATCCTGCGCGTGGTCGACAAATTCCTTATCGAACTCGAGGCGCAGTTGCAGGAGAAGCACGTCGCGCTGACCGTCGACGCCGAGGCGCGCCGCTGGCTCGCCGAGCACGGCTTCGACAAGCAGATGGGCGCGCGGCCGATGGCGCGCGTGATCCAGGAAAACGTCAAGCGCCCGCTTGCCGACGAGTTGCTGTTCGGCAAGCTTGCCGACGGCGGCAAGGTGTTCCTCGGCGTCAAGGACGACAAGCTCGAGGTGCGCGTCGAGGCGGACGAGAAGCAGCCTGTCGTTGTCGATTGAACGTTACTTCGAGCCATGAAAAAACGGCGCCCTCGTGGCGCCGTTTTTCTTTGCGTTGCTCTCGCGTCGCGGTTTTTCAGGCATGGCGGAAAACGCTGTGTGCGCCGGCGAGCCGCCTAGCGGTGCCGGTAGGTGATGCGGCCCTTGGTCAGGTCGTAGGGCGTCATCTCGACCTTGACCTTGTCGCCGGTCAGGATACGGATGTAATTCTTGCGCATGCGCCCGGAGATGTG
>JAFEFQ010000274.1 GCA_018240505.1 Pseudomonadota bacterium | reverse complement strand
GCAGGTTTTCATCGTCGCGCAGGATCGCCGACACCGGCGCCAGCAATCCGTTCGTCTCGTTGCGCGACACGATGCTCACGCGCACGTACATCTGCTTCTTCAGCGCGCCGTGCGGATTGTCCACGCTCACGCGCGCAACGACCGCGCGCGTGGTCGCATCGACCTCGTCGGCGACGTTGGTCACCTTGCCTTGCAGCGCCGTGTCGCCGGCCTGGATTTGCGCGCTGTCGCCGACGGCCACCTGACCGATATCGGCGCCGAACACCTGCGCCAGCACCCACACGCGCGATACGTCCGCGATGGTGAAGCAGGCCGTGGTGCCGGCTTGCAGCAATTGTCCCGGCGTGATGAATCTTTCGACGACGATGCCGGCCAGCGGCGCGCGGATCGTACCGCCGGGAAATGCCACGTCGCCGCCGGAGGCGATCGCGGCGATGGATTTGGCGTCCACGCCGAGCGCGGCGAGTGCCTGACGCGCGGCGTCGCGGTCGGACTCGGCGCCGATCGCGTCGGATTGCGCCTGCACGGCCTCGCGATCCGACACGCCCTTGTACGCGAGCAGGTCCTTGTCCACGTCGGCGATGTTGCGCGCGGTGCGCGCGGCGGCTTCGGCCTTGCGCAACGCACCGACCGCGGCGGCAAAATCCGGCGATTCCACAGTCGCCAGCACCTGGCCTTTCTTCACCCGGTCGCCCGCTGCGACCAGCAACTTGCCGACCGGCCCGGAAATCGGCGCGAGCACGCCGGTGGCGCGATCTGCATCGAAATCGACCGTGCCGGAAGTCTGCACGGCCTTGCGAAACTTCGACTCGGCCACGGTATGCAAATGCACATGCTGCAGTTGCGTCGCGCTGAGCTTCAGGTTGCCGGGCGTCGCCGACGCCGGCGGGTTCACGCTGCCGCCGGACGAGCATCCGGCGAGCAGCAGTCCCAGAACGCAGAACACGGCGCACGAACCGCGACCGGTCGAATGGACGATTTCACTCTTCATCGTTTTTCCCGGATAGATCCGCGCGATGCCACCAGCCGCCGCCGAGCGCGAGATAAAGCGCTGCGGTGTCGGTGTAGCGATTGGCTTGCGCCTGAATCAACGCGATGCGCGCCTGCTGCCACGCCTGTTGCGCGTCGAGCAGCGACAGATAATTCGCGTAACCCGCCTGCGTCCGCCGTTGCGAAAGTTCGAGCGTGGTCCTGGCCGCATCGGCGGCGGCGACCGCGGCTTGCAGCGCCCTGGCGTCTTCGTCGAGCGCCGTCAGCGTGTCGGCGACATTCTGGAAAGCGGTCAACACGGTGCCGCGATACTGCGCGGCGGCCTGCACGAGTTGCGCCTTCGCCGCGCGCTCGGCGTGCAGCAGCTTGCCGCCCGCGAAAATCGGCGCGGCGACATCCACACCCACACCCCAGAAGCCGGTGCCGGACTTGAACACGTTGCCGATCTCCAGCGCCGTACTGCCCGCATTCGCGCTCAGCGTGATCTGCGGAAAACGGCTGGCAATGGCGACGCCGACCTGCGCGCTGGCCGCATGCCAGTTCGCCTGTGCCTGACGCACGTCGGGTCGCTGCTCGACCAGTTTCGAGGGCAGGCTCAGCGGCAGATCCTGCGGCAAGGTCAGGCTCGCCAGACCGAAATCCTCGGCCTGCGCCTGCGCTGGAAACTCGCCGGCGAGCGCCGCGAGCAAGTGCCGCTGCTGTTCGAGCTGCTTGCGCAGCGGCGGCAGGCCCGCCTGCGTCTGCGCGAGCTGCGCTTCCTGCGCGGCCAGATAGAGCCGGTTCGCGTAACCCTTGTCGAACTGGTAACGCAGTATCTTCACCGACTGCGTTTCGATATCGACGAGCTGCTCGGTCGCCGCGACCTGCTCGCGCAGCGCAGCCTCGTTCACCGCCGCGTTGACGACATTGGCCGCCAGCGCGATGTGCGCCGCGACCAGCGCGAAACGCGTGGCCTGCGCCTGAGCCTCGAGCGATTCCAGCGTGCGCCGGTTCAGGCCGAACACGTCCGCCACGTAGGAGACGCTCAACTGCGGCGTGAACAGGCTGTACTGCAGCGAATTGTCGGCCGGGGTCGGCGACAGCGTGCCCGGTTGTTTCTGCCGGCTCGCGGAAACATCCGCGTTGATCGCCGGGAAATAGGCGCCGCGTTGCGCCAGCGTGTTTTCGTGCGCCACCGTCAGCGCCGCGCGCGCGGCGTCCAGGTCGGGATTGTTCTTCAGCGCGCGCTCGACCAGCGCGTTCAGCGGCGGCGAATGAAACAGCGTCCACCAGTCTCCGGGAAGGTCCGCGTCGCTGGCAAAGCTCTGCGCCGCACCGCCCGCAACCTGCGCACTGGCGGTTCGTGCCGGCGGCGGTCGGGAGTCGTAGCGTTCGACATCCGGCGCGGCCGGCTTGTGGAAATCCGGGCCGAGCGCGCAACCGACGAGCAACAAAGCGGCGCAACAAGACCCGCGCATCGCCGCGCGCCGGCCGGAAATCGCCATGGCCTTCCGCACCACCATCCACACTCCGCCGCAACAGGCTATGTAACGATATATCGTATCAAACAACCGTTAAGGAGTTCCGAATGCGCGGGCTTTTTCCGCCGCGCATGGCGCCTTGCGCGGTGGCCGCGCCGGCTTTGACTTGGGCGCGGCGCCGGAGTAGCGTTTGCCGCGACGACGCTCGCCCGACCGGGCCGCGCTGGTTCCGCGCCGCGACGATGCGCCCTTCGCCTCACGGGAGGGCTGCCATGACCACCACGACCAAGGTACTTCTGATCTGCTCGCTGGCCTGCGCCTGCGCGCTGGCGTTGTTGCCGCGCGCGGCGGCGGCGCGGGACGACGGCTCGCGCCAGGGCGATGAGTCGCTGTCCTGCGATGAGATCTACGCCCAGGGCATGGCGATCTCGCAGAAGGAACAACAGCAACGCGACGCCGCGAACGGGAAGATGGGCGCACAGACCAAGGCCACCGCCGCGCTGATCGGCGCCGCGATAATCGTTCCCACACCTGCAACCGGCATGGCCGCCCAGGCGGCCGCGGAAAGCACCATGAAGAGCCAGGTCGATCTTGGCGCGCAGGCGGGTGCGGCCAGGCCGGATGCGCGCAAGGAGCGCCTGCGCGCGCTGTGGACACAGAAACACTGCGTGAAAAACTAAAGGAGGCCACCGTGAGAAATCGATTCGCAATCCGCGCGCTGGCCTTGGCCTGCGTTCTGATCACTGCCCGCGTCGCCGCGGCCGACGACTCGGGTGCGCGTCCTGGCGACGAGAGCATGAGCTGTTCCCAGATTGCGATGGAAATGCAGCCCTATGCCGCCTCGATGCGCGGCAATATCGCTGCCGTCAATGCCACCAACGCGCAGCTCATGCAGCTTGGCATGATGCAGCGCGCGCGCGACGCGCCTGCCATCAACGCCACGACCCAGGCTGCGGGCGCCGCCTGCGGCTTCGTCGGCGGCCCTGCGTGCATGGCGGCGACAGCGGCCGATCAGGCCAACCGCAAGGCGGTCCAGGAGCGCGAAAAGGCCGAAGCCAAGCCGCTGATGGACAAGCAAATGGCGCAGTCGAATGCGCTTGTCGCACAGGGTCAGACGATGCAGTCCAATGCGCGCTTGATGCGCCTCATGCAACTCGGCCAGGCCAAGGGTTGCGACAAGCAGCATTGACGCGCGATCCGCGCGGCATGGCTCAGGCCGCCGGCAGCAGCGAAATATCCGCGACGTCGAGAAACATGCGCCGCAGGCGCGTGAGCAGGGCGAGGCGGTTGCCGCGCCTGGCCGCGTCGTCGACCATCACCATGACGCCATCGAAGAAACGATCGACCGGTTCGCGCAAGCCGGCGAGTTCACGCAGCGTGTCGACATAGCGGCGTTGCGCGGCGAGCGGCGCGACGGTTTTCGCCGTGGCTTCGACTGCGGCGTACAGTTCGGCTTCGGCGCCCGCATCAAGCAGCGCGGGATCGACCGATTTCGCCGCCGCACCTTCACCGGCCTGGCGCAGGATATTGCCGATGCGTTTGTTCGCGGCGGCGAGCGCCTGTGCCTGCGGCAGCCTGGAAAATTCGACCACGGCCTTGAGGCGCTGATCGAAATCGCTCAAGTCCGCGGATGCGAGCGCGCGTACGGCCTCGAAGGCTTCGACTGCGACACCCTGATCCGCGTAATAGCCGCGCAGGCGATCGAGGATGAAGTCGTACAACTCGGCAGCGAGCGCCTCGCGCCGCGCGCCCGCATCGAGCGCAGGCTGCTTGCCATCCTTCCCTTTCGGCAGGCCCGCGGCGAGCGCCGTCTCCGGGAGCAGCTGCAATGCTTCGACGAGCAGCGCCTTCAAATCGAGCGCCAGCCCACCTTCGATCAGCGTGCGCGCGAGACCGAGCGCGGCGCGGCGCAAGGCGAACGGATCCTTGTTGCCGCTCGGCTTGAGACCGACGGCGAAGATGCCGGCGAGCGTGTCGAGGCGCTCGGCCACGGCGAGTATCTGGCCGACCTTGCCTTGCGCGATCGTGTCGCCGGCGAAACGCGGCGCATAGAATTCGTCGAGTGCCGCGGCGACCTCGGCATGCTCGCGGTTGGCTATTGCGTAATAGCGACCCATCACGCCCTGCAGCTCGGGGAATTCGCCGACCATGCGCGTGAGCAGATCGCACTTCGACAGCGCGGCCGCACGCGTGGCGAGGCCGGCGTCGATGCCGAGACGATTGGCGATCACGCGCGCCAGTTCGGCGACGCGCACGCACTTGTCCCAAACGCTGCCGAGGCTCTGCTGATACGTCACCGACTTGAGCCCGTCCTGCTGCGCGGCCAGCGGCGTCTTCAGGTCCTCGTCCCAGAAGAATTTCGCATCGGCGAAGCGCGGGCGGATCACGCGCTCGTAGCCCTTGCGGATCTCGGCCGGGTCCTTCGATTCGATGTTGGCGACGCCGATGAAATGCTCGGTCAGCTTGCCGCTCGCGTCGAACACCGGGACGAACTTCTGGTTCGTCTCCATCGTCATCACGAGCGCTTCCTGCGGCACGCCAAGGAACTCGCGCTCGAACGCGCAGGCGATCGCGACCGGCCACTCGGTGAGGTTGGCGATTTCATCGCAGAGCGCAGCGGACAACCGCGGCGCGCCGCCGGTTTCTTTCGCGGCCCGCGCGATCTCGTCGCGCACGCGCGCGCGGCGCGCGGCCGGGTCGGCCAGCACCTTCGCCGCGCGCAGCGCGTCGAGCCAGGAATCCGCGTCGGCGACATGCACCGGCTGCGGGTGATGGAAGCGGTGACCGCGCGAGGAGCGGCCGGACTTCAGACCGAAGATTTCGCCGTCGACGATGTCGCTGCCGTGAAGCATCACGAGCCAGTGCGCCGGGCGCACGAACGCATAGTCGTGATCGCCCCAGCGCATCGGCTTGGGGATCGGCAGCGCCTTGAGCGCTTCGGCGACGATTTCCGGAATCAGTTCCGGCGTCGGCCGGCCGGGCTTTTCGCTGCGCGCGACGAAGCGCTCGCCCTTGGCGTCGGTGATGCGCTGCAATTGCTCCACGGCGATGCCGTTCTTCGCCGCGAAGCCCTGCAGCGCCGGCGTCGGCGCACCATTCGCGTCGAGGCCGATGTTGAGGTACGGGCCGAGCACTTCGGATTTCTGCGACGGCTGCTCGGCGGCAACGGCCGGAATCATTACGGCGAGACGACGCGGCGAGCAATACGTTTTCGCATTCGCGGCATCAGCTTCAACGCCGCGTTTCTTCAAGCCTTCGGCGATACCGTTTGCGAACGCCGCCGCAAGTTCGTCGAGCGCCTTCGGCGGCAGTTCTTCGGTGCCGAGTTCGATCAGCAGGGATTTCTTCGTCGCCGTGGACATCAGGCGGCTTCCTTCTTGTTCTTCAATCCAGGGAATCCGAGTTTCTCGCGCTGCGCGTAGTACGCCTCGGCCACGGCGCGCGCGAGCGTGCGCACGCGCAGGATGTAGCGCTGGCGCTCGGTCACGCTGATCGCGCGGCGCGCATCGAGCAGGTTGAAGGTGTGGCTGGCCTTCATCACCTGCTCGTAGGCCGGCAGCGGCAGGCCGGCGTCGACCAGCTTCTTTGCCTCGGCCTCGCAGGTATCGAACCACGCGAACAGCTTCTCGACATTCGCGTGCTCGAAGTTGTAGGTCGACTGCTCGACTTCGTTCTGGTGGAACACGTCGCCGTAGGTGACGACACCGTGCGGCGCTTTGGTCCAGACCAGGTCGTAGACGTTGTCGACGTTCTGCAGGTACATCGCGAGGCGTTCGAGTCCGTAGGTGATCTCGCCCGTCACCGGCCGGCATTCGAGGCCGCCGGCCTGCTGGAAATAGGTGAACTGGGTCACTTCCATGCCGTTGAGCCAGACCTCCCAGCCCAGGCCCCAGGCGCCGAGTGTCGGCGATTCCCAGTTGTCCTCGACGAAGCGCAGGTCATGCACGAGCGGATCGACGCCGAGCTGCTTGAGCGAGCCGATGTACAAATCCAGGATATTGTCCGGATTCGGCTTCATCACGACCTGGTACTGATAATAGTGCTGCAGGCGGTTGGGATTCTCGCCATAGCGGCCGTCGGTCGGGCGCCGCGAAGGCTGCACGTAGGCCGCTGCCCACGGCTCGGGGCCGAGCGCGCGCAGGAAGGTGGCCGGATGGAACGTGCCGGCGCCGACCTCGGTGTCGAGCGGCTGCAGCAGCACACAGCCCTGGTCGGCCCAGTAGCGATTCAGGGTCTGGATGATGTCCTGGAAGGTCGGGCCTGGCATCGGTTTCACGTTGTCTGCGCGGTTGCTGGCGGAAAGCGCGCTAGTATATCGGCTGAACTGCGGCTGCGCGCCGCGACAGGGCTGAATCGGGGAATCCAATGGCCATCGCTCCACAACGCAACGCATCGGCAGCGGCGCCGGCGCCCAAGGCCGATCCGGAGCTGTCGCTGCACCGCAAGCTCGATCTCGAGGCCGTGCTCGGTGCGCTCAAGCGCGACGGCATCCTCGGCGAAGAGGACGCGCTCAAGGTCCGCGCCGACGCACGCACGGCACGCAATCCGATCGAGCTGCATCCGCTGGCCCTGATCGCCAACCTCAAGTTCGCCAACGCACGCGACAAGAAGCCGCTGAGCCTGGAAGTGCTGACCCAGTGGCTCGCCGACAAAGCCGCGTTGCCCTATCTGAAGATCGACCCGATGAAGGTCGACGTTGCCGCGGTAACCCAGGTGATCTCGCACGCGTACGCGCAGCGCTATCGCATTTTGCCGGTCGAGGTCAGCGCGCAGCACGTCACGATCGCGAGCTGCGAACCGTTCGACACGCGCTGGCTGGCCGATCTCGGCCACATCCTGCGCCGCGACGTACGCCGCGTCGTGGTCAATCCGGTCGACCTGCAGCGCTATCTGGTCGAATTCTACGGCGTGCAGCGCTCGATCCAGAAGGCGCGCGACGCGAAGAACGACACCAGCGCGATCCTCAACTTCGAGCAATTGCTGGAACTGGGCAAGTCGGGCGACGTCGGTGCCGACGATCGCCATGTCGTGCACATCGTCGACTGGTTGCTGCAATACGCGTTCGAGCAGCGCGCCTCCGACATCCATCTCGAACCGCGCCGCGACACGAGCCCGATCCGCTTCCGCATCGACGGCGTCATGCACAAGGTGTTCGAGTTGCCGACACCGGTGATGACCGCGGTGACCGCGCGCGTGAAGATCCTCGGGCGCATGGACCTGGCCGAGAAGCGCCGCCCGCAGGACGGCCGCATCAAGACGCGTTCGAGCGGGGGACGCGAGGTCGAACTGCGCCTGTCGACGATGCCGACCGCATTCGGCGAAAAGGTCGTCATGCGCATCTTCGACCCGGACATCGTGGTCAAGGAATTCCGCCAGCTCGGCTTCTCGATGGACGAGGAACTGATCTGGCGCGGCTTGGTCGAGCGGCCCCACGGCATCGTGCTCGTGACCGGCCCGACCGGCTCGGGCAAGACGACGACGCTGTATTCGACGCTCAAGCACCTGGCCACGCCGGACATCAACGTCTGCACGGTCGAAGACCCGATCGAAATGGTCTCGCCCGAATTCAACCAGATGCAGGTGCAGACCTCGATCGACCTCGACTTCGCCACCGGCGTACGCACGCTGATGCGCCAGGATCCCGACATCATCATGGTCGGCGAGATCCGCGACCTGGAAACGGCGCAGATGGCGATCCAGGCCTCGTTGACCGGCCACCTCGTGCTCTCGACGCTGCATACGAACGACGCGCCGAGCGCGTTGCCGCGCCTGCTCGACCTCGGCGCGCCGCACTACCTGATCCAGTCGACGCTGACCGGCGTCGTCGCCCAGCGCCTCGTACGCACGCTGTGTCCGCACTGCAAGGCGGAAACCGCCCTCGACGCGCGCGCCTGGGATGCGCTCGTGCATCGCTGGAACATCCCCGCGCCCGCGCGCGTCTACGGACCGACCGGCTGCCTGGAATGCCGCAATACCGGCTTCTTCGGCCGCACCGGCATCTACGAGATGATGCGCATTTCCGCGCCGATCCGGCGCATGATCCAACCCGAGATCGATCTCGGCCGGCTGACCGAAACCGCGCTCGCCGAAGGCATGCGGCCATTGCGCGTGTCGGCGGCGGCGCAGGTAGCGCGCGGGATCACGACGATACCCGAGGTCATCGGGGTGTTGCCGCCGGTCGAATGAACCGCCGGCTGCGGCGTTGTATACATTGACGCACTTTCTCGCAAGGTAAAACGTCGCGTCGAAACATGGCCGGGGATGGCCGCTTTTCGTTGTTTGCGACCGGGAAGGGTCGCAAAAATAAAGCGGCCGCATGGCCGCTTTATTTTCCCCTTCCGCAGCAGTCGTGCTGCGGATCGTGCGATTCGTGGGTCTTGCTTACTTCTTCGCCTTGCGCGTCGTCGCAGCCTTGGCGAGAAAGTTGTTGATCGCCTCGTTGGTCACGTCGTACAGAGGACGGCCCGCATTCGCAGCGGCGGCCTTGAGCGCGTCGCGCACCTTCTTGGAAACACGCAACGAAGCGTCGCGGGTCTCTTCTTCGTTCTTTGCCATAGGGAACTCCGGATAGGGATGAAACGACTTCAAGGAGATTGCGCAAACATTGTATACAGGGGCGGGTGAAATGCAACGTGCGAACGCAGCACAGTGCAAATTTTCACAATGATACAAAGTCGGCAGCGCGCGCCGGCGCTCAGGGCCCGCTCGTATCCGGCCGCTGTTCGTGCTGCGATCGGGTCAGCACGCGGGCGCCGATGATGCCCAGCTCGTAGAGCACGCACATCGGAATCGCGAGCATCAGCATCGACAACGCATCGGGCGGGGTGAGGAACGCGGCGATCACGAATGCGCCGACGATCGCATAGCGCCGGCTTTCGGCAAGCTGCGCCGGAGTCACCACGCCGACGAGGACGAGAATCAGCAGCACGACCGGAATCTCGAAGCACAGGCCGAAGGCGAGGAACAGCAGCAAGGTGAAATCCAGGTACTTGCCGATGTCGGGCGATACAGTAACACCGGCGGGCGCGAAGCCGGCGGTGAATTTGGCCACGGCGGGCAGCACGAGGAAGTAGGCGAACGCGCAACCGATGTAGAACAGGATCACCGCCGAGACGAGGATCGGCACCGCGAGGCGTTTTTCGTGCTTGTACAGACCGGGCGCGACGAAGGCCCAGAGCTGGTAGAGCACGACCGGCATCGCGAGCACGAGCGCGACAAAGAAAGCGAACTTGACCGGGATCAGGAACGGCGAGATCACCTCGATCGCGATCATCGATCCGCCTTGCGGCAGATGCGAGACCAAGGGCAGGGCCAACCAGCCGTAGAGTTTGTTCGCGAACGGCAGCAGGCACAGCAGCACGACCATCACCGCGGCGACCGCCTTGAGCAGGCGCTCGCGCAGTTCGACGAGGTGCGAGATGAAGCTCTGCTCGCCGTCGTCGCCAGGCTCAGCGCTGCTCATGACCGAGGCTGTCCTGTACGGGATTCGGCGGCGGTTCGGAAATGACCGTCGGCGTGGCGGCCGCTTCGACGTCCGCTGCGGTCTGCTCGACAGAAGAACGCATTTCGGCCGAGGTATTGCGAATGTCGTTCTGCAGGTCGGCGGCGGCGCGCTTGGCCTCCTCGATGCCGCGCTTGAGGTCTTCGGCCTGGAGCTCGCGCTCGATCTCGTCGCGCACGCTCTGCCAGCTGTTGCGCGCACGCCGGGCCAGCGCGCCAGCGGTGCGCGCGACGCGCGGCAGGCGTTCGGGGCCGAGCACGAGCAGGGCGACGACCGCGATCAGGCCGATTTCGCCGAAACTGAAATCGAACATGGCAGCAACGCTTCGCTCGGCTACGGGGAGTCGACCTTGTCGGACTGGCTCTTCGCGTTCTCGCCCTGCGCTGGCGGGTCGGCCTTCAATTGCGCCTGACTGTCCGGCTCGGCCATGCCCTTGCGGAAACCCTTGATCGCCTGGCCGACATCCTCGCCGATATTGCGCAGCCGCTTCGTGCCGAACACGAGGGCGACGATGACGAGCAGGATGAGCCAATGCCAGATGCTGAAACCACCCATGGAACCCTCCGCAAACCGTTGCAATCAAGTCTCGGGATGATATCGCATCGCGGACCCGGAAGCGTCAGCGGCCGTACTCTTCCAGCCGGTCGCGGAAATCGACGATCGCGCCCGGCACGTTGCTGACGCCGCCGGCGAAGATGCGTCGCGGCGTCACGCCCGCGCCGTAGACGGCCGCGTTGGCGTCGTTGTCGATCGAGATGATCGAGCCGTCGAGCGCGGCGCCGGCGAACAGGCCGCGCGCGCGGGAATACGAAAAAATCTCCGCCTTCATCTGTGCGTCGGTGGACGCCTGCGCGCTGCGCCCGACCGGACCGGCCGCGGCGGAGGCGTCCGCGCCGAGCGTGAACTTGCCGTGCACGATCGAATCGACGCCGCGCTGGGTGCGGAACACGAGGATCACGTCGGTCGAGGACACCCCGGCCTGGAAGCCGATGCTGCCGCCGGACATCGAGATGAAACTCGGGTTGCTCCAGCTGCCGTTATCGGTCTTCACCGCAATGAGGCCCAGACCGTGCCTGCCGCCGATCACGAGGCCGGCCTTGATCACGTCGGGGATCACGGCGACCGCGTAGGCGTTGGCGATCATGTCGGATGGCAGACCCTTGTCGGGCGCCTGAGTCAGATCGCGCAGCACGCGCACGGCGTTGATCGCGCGCTGGTTTTCCGCTTCGCCGGCAAACGCGGTCGGCGCACAACCCAGAATCATTCCGAGAACGAACAGCCAGCTTTTCACGTAGGTATCCTCGACGCGGCAACATGGGGAAAGTAAACCCGCGCGCATGAACATGTCGACAACCGGGCCGGCGCGGCGCGCATGTATAATCGTGCGATGAGCGACATTATCGCGTCTCGAGCGGCTTCAGGGCAGGCGCCTGTCACGAAAATCGCGGTGCTGCTGGTCAATCTCGGCACGCCCGATGCGCCCACCGCCGCCGCGGTGCGCCGCTACCTCGCAGAATTCCTGTCCGATCCACGCGTAATCGAAACGCCGCGCTGGTTGTGGTGGCCGGTCTTGCACGGTGTGATCCTGCGCGTGCGGCCCATGCGCTCGGCACACGCCTATTCGAGCATCTGGACCGAACAAGGTTCCCCGCTGCTGGTCCACAGCCGCGAACTGACCGGCAAACTTCGCGACGTGTTCGCGCGCGCAGGCGTGCACGTGGAACTGGCGATGCGTTATGGCAATCCGTCCGTACGCGAGACGATCGCGCGCCTGCACGGCGAAGGCGTGCGCCGCCTGCTCGTGCTGCCGCTGTACCCGCAATATTCCGCCGCTTCGACCGGCTCGGCCTTCGACGCGGCGACGCGCGCGCTGCAGGCGCTGCGCTGGCCACCCGAACTGCGCTTCGTCAACGACTATCACGACGACACGGGCTACATCGATGCGCTCGCCGCGAGCGTGCAAGGGTATTGGCGGCAGAACGGTCGCGCGCAGAAGCTGCTGCTGTCGTTCCACGGCCTGCCGCAGCGTTGCATCGATCAAGGCGACCCCTATCTCGACCACTGCCGCGCGACGGCACGACTACTGCGCGCACGGCTCGGTCTGGGCGAGGACGAATCCGCGCTGGGCTTCCAGTCGCGCGTCGGTCGCGAAGCGTGGATCCGGCCCTACACCGAGGAATTGCTCGACCGCTGGCCGGGCGAAGGCGTGCGCAGGATCCAGGTGCTCTGCCCGGGCTTCGCAGCCGATTGCCTGGAAACGCTCGAGGAAATCGCGATTCGCGATCGCGCGCGCTTCGTCGCCGCCGGCGGCGAATCGCTGGCGTACATTCCGGCGCTCAACGCCGACGAGTTGCATGTCGAAGCACTGGCCGCGGTGATCCGACGGCATCTGCAAGGCTGGATGGAGGACGCATATGCAAGCACGTGATCTGACCGTTGCCACGCCGCATCTGCGCCTCGCCGCGAAAGCCTGGGGCGATCCGGCCCTGCCGCCGCTGCTCGCCGTGCACGGCTGGCTCGACAACGCGGCGAGTTTCGATGCGCTGGCGCCGCTGATCGCAACGCAATTCCATGTCGTCGCGCTCGACCTGCCCGGCCACGGCCGCTCGCAGCATCGTCCGCCCGGCGTGCGTTACCACTTCGTCGACTATATCGACGATGTGCTGGCCGCGGCGGATTGCCTGGGCTGGGAGAAATTCAGCCTGCTCGGCCATTCGCTCGGCGGCGGCATCGCCAGCTTCATCGCCGCGGCGTTTCCCGGGCGCGTGAACAAGCTGTTTCTGATCGAAGTGGCCGGCGCGGTCAGCACGCCGGTCGAGAAATCGCTGGCGCAGCTGCAGAAGGGCGTCGTGCAGTTCCGCGACAACGCCGGCAAGGCCTTGCGCGTGTTCGCCGACGCAGAAATCGCCATCGCCGCGCGGCGCAAGGCCGGCGATCTGTCAGACGCGGCAGCGCGTGCGCTCGTCTTGCGCGGCATTCGCGAAGTCGAAGGCGGCTGGTCGTGGTCGTCCGATCCGCGCCTGATGCCGGCTTCGCCGCAGCGCTTCACCGAAGACCAGGTGCTCGCAATCCTTGCCGGCGTGCAGGCGCCGACGCTGTACGTGCTCGCCAAACCGATGGCGATGCAGATCGCCGAAAGCCTGATGCTCGCGCGCGCGGCGCAGATACCGGACCTGAGCCTCGTGCGCCTGCCCGGCAATCATCATCTGCATCTGGAAAATGCCACCGCGGTGGCGACGGCCATGCTGGATTTCCTCGAGGGCTCGAAAGCTCCTGCGCAGACCACGGCCACGAAACCGCGCGTCGAGCCGTAGATCACAGGCACTGCGCCGCAGGGGCGGCGCGCGAGGCACAGCCGGCCGCGTAGCGGCGAAGGGCAGGATGCCCGGAAAAAGAAAACCCCCGAGCCTTTCGACTCGGGGGTTTTGGATGAAGCCCCTGGCAGTGACCTACTCTCACATGGCTTAAGCCACACTACCATCGGCGCGGGTGCGTTTCACTTCCGTGTTCGGGATGGGAACGGGTGGGACCACACTGCTGTATCCGCCAGGGAACCATTGGGATTGCTGCCGGATCCGGAACGGATCAGCGCAACCCTGCGTTGGGACTTGGGACGTAACCTTGCGTCGAGCTCTCACGGAGCGACGTGTCTTGAGGAATTACTTGCGAGTTTTTCAGTGAAGAACTCAAAGCGACTTTGAGTTATATGATCAAGCCACACGGATCATTAGTATCGGTTAGCTCGGCATTACTGCGATACACACCCGACCTATCAACCACCTAGTCTTGATGGTTCCTTCAGGGAGCTTAAGCTCC
>JAFEFQ010000273.1 GCA_018240505.1 Pseudomonadota bacterium | reverse complement strand
TGCGAGGCGCTGTTCGGCGCGGCCAGGGCCGAGTTCAAGCGCCTCGAGCACTTCTATTTCCACAACTTCGTCTATTCGAGCCTGTGGCGCACCGACAGGCTGCGCATGACCGAGCGCATCGCCACGGCCGACCTGCTGCGCCGCTACAACGCCGACTACAAGGTGATCTTCGTCGGCGACGCGGCGATGGCGCCGTACGAGATTACCCACGCCGGCGGCGGCATCGACGACTTCGGCGGCAACGAAGAGGCGGGCGAGGCCTGGTTTCGCCGCATTACGGCGCACTTCCGCAAGGTGGTCTGGCTCAATCCGACCCCACGCAATCAATGGGGCTACACGATGTCGAACCAGATGATCCGCGATCTGGTCGAGGAACGCATGTATCCGCTGACGCCCGACGGTCTCACCGAGGCGACGCGCTGGCTGGCGAAATAACGCTGGTTACAAACGGTGCTGCGCGAGCGCGGATTGCGCGGCGGCCAGCAGATCGTCGGTGCCGGCGGAGGCGGCGACATGCACGCGCGCGAAACCCGCGGCGCGCGCGCTTTGCGCGAGGCGCAGGCTGCTGACCACGCATTCTCCCGCGGCGAGCCGGGCGAACAGTTCCTCGGGCAGACCGCGCGCGAGGTTCGCGATGATCTCGGCGCTCGACAGCAGCACCAGCAGCGGCGTCGCGGCGCTTGCCAATGCCGCGAAATGGCGGCGGCTCCAGCGCGGCGCGGTGCGTTGGTATACGTGGATGCTTTGCAAGATCGCGCCGCGCGCGCGCAGCGTGGTCGGCAGCAGATCGCGTCCGCCCGCCGCGCCGATCAGCGCGACGCGGCGGCGGCCCAGGCGCGCGAGCTGAGGCAGCGCGAGCAAGCCTTCGCTGTCCTCGCGGGCGTCCGGCCGCAGCACGTCGCGCACGCCGCGCCGCGTCAGCGCCCGCGCGGTCGCGCGGCCGACGGCGCAGACCCGGGTCGCGCGCGCGAAGCGCAGCGCGGGCAGCAGGGCGAATGCGTGGCGCACGGCGTTGGGGCTGACGAAGATCGCGACGTCGGCGCAGCGTGCCTCGCGCAGCGCCGCGCGCGCGGCGACCGCATCGTCGCTGCAGCGCACGCCGACGCCGGGCAGCGCGAGCGCCGCGCCGCCGAGCGCGACGACGCGGCGCTTGAGCGCGGCGGCCGAAGACGACGGCCGCGTCACGACCACGGTCGCGCCGGTCAGCGGCAACGGGAGGGGATCCTGCATCGACGGCGGTCTTGCCATGCCGCCTACTTTAGCAAGCGCGCTTGATCGCGGCTGCCCGCCTGCGCACACTACGCGCCCTTTCCCCGCCGCCGTTCGCCATGAAGCCCGTTCCCGACCTCGCCTTCGCGCATGCGCATATGGATTCCCTGCTAGCCGCGATTCCGCTGACGCGCACGATGCAGATCGCACTGCGCGACTACGACGGCGAATCGCTGACCCTGGCCGCGCCGCTCGCGCCGAACGTCAACGACAAGGGCTGCGCGTTCGGCGGCAGCCTCGCCGGCCTGACCACGCTTGCCGGTTGGGGCGTGGTCGCGCTGAAGCTCAAGGCGCTCGACCTCGATTGCGAGGTCTACGTGCAGGATTCGACGATCCGCTACCTCGCGCCGGTATGGGGGGAACTCGTCGCGACCGCGGCGCTGGCAGAGGGCGAGTCGTGGCAGGCGTTCCTCGACGCGCTTGCCGCGCGCGGCCGCGGCCGCCTGCGTCTGGCCTGCCGCGTGCCGCTCGCGGACGGCAAGGACGCCTGCACGCTCGATGCGCGCTTCGTGGCGATCCGCGGCGCGGACTGAGCGCGTCGGCGCATATACAATGGCCGCGGTTTTCCGCCGGATATCCTCATGCTGCGCATCTTCCTCGTGCTGGTTTCGCTGGGCTTCCTCGCCGGCTGTGCAACGCAGAAGTCGAAAGGCGACCTGCTCGAGGCGACGCTGGAGAGCTATGCCGCGACGATACGCTGGGGCAATTTCGAGGACGCGGCGGCCTTCGTCGATCCGGAAACGCTCAAGGCGCACCCGCTGACCGCGCTCGATCTGGAGCGCTATCGCCAGATGCGCATCAGCGGCTACAACGCGCAGCCGGCACGCGCAACCGGCGACAACGAAGTCGCACTGGCGGCCGAGATCGTGCTGACCAACAACAACACGCAGAGCGTGCGCAGCGTGCTCGACCGCCAGCGCTGGCGCTACGACGAAAAGGCCAAGCGCTGGTGGCTGGTCAGCGGCCTTCCGGACATCACCCAACACTGAGCTTCGCCCGACTGTCCGCTGCGCCCTCCCCGCCGCGGACTTTTGCCTTGAGGGCGCGCTCTGACGGATAATCCGCGCCCGCAAGTCCTCATCGGCGCCAGCCGCGCCCGCCACCCATGTCCGAAATCCTTCACCGCCTGCCGGAATTCATCGGCAATCACCTCGTCCTCTCCGTGCTGTTCGCGGGCGTCCTCGTCGCGCTGATCGGCAACGAGTTCTCGCGCCTGTTCCGCGGCTACCGCGAGTTGACGCCGGCGGCGCTCACGCAGTTGATCAACCGCGAAAGCCCGCTGCTCGTCGACCTGTCGGCCGCGGCCGACTTCGAGAAGGCGCACATTCCCGGCGCGCGCAACGTGCAGCTGAGCCAGTTCGACCCCGAGAACAAGGATCTCGCGCCGGTGAAGGAGCGCCCGGTCGCGGTGTATTGCCGCGCCGGAACGACCTCGGCGCAGGCGGCGGCCAGGCTGGTCAAGGCCGGCTTCAAGCAGGTGTTCTGGCTCGGCGGCGGCCTCGCCGCGTGGCGCGAAGCCAACCTGCCGGTCGCAAAAGGCCGCTGATCGCGCCCGCGGGTTGGCTTGCGCGTGCGCGCAGCTCGCCTGCATGGGATAATCCCCAAGTTTATTTTTGCGATCGTCCAATCGCGAGAATCAAGAAGCGGCCATACGTGGCCGCACTTTGGAGTATTCGTTGCGATCGTCCCTGATCGCGAGGATCAAAAAGCGGCCATCCGTGGCCGCACTTTTCAAACAGGTTTCTTTTTTTGGAGTGATCGAAAATGACTGACAACATCCCCGCCAACGGCGGCGCCGAAGCCGGCGCGCAACTGCAGCTGCAGAAGGTCTACATCAAGGACGCCTCGTTCGAAGTGCCGGGCGCGCCGCAGATCTTCCAGGAGCAGGGCCAGCCGCAGGTGCAGCTCAACCTCGAGCACAAGGTCGGCACGCTGGGGCAGGACGTCTACGAAGTCGTGCTCACCGTCACTGTGACCTGCAAGCTCGAAGAGAAGACCGCCTACCTCGCCGAAGTGCAGCAGGCCGGCGTGTTCGGCGTGATCGGTTTCGACGCGGCCTCGCGTGACGCGGTGCTCGCGACCTATTGCCCGAACGTGCTGTTCCCGTACGCGCGCCAGGTCATTTCCGACCTGATCCAGAATGGCGGCTTCCCGCCGTTCCTGCTGCAGCCGATCAACTTCGATGCGCTCTACGCCGAGCAGCAGCGCCGTCAGGCCGAGGGCCAGGGCCTCAGCGGCAACGCCTGAGGCCGCATCGACGCTGCCTGATCGCGGCGTCGAAAAGCGGCCATCCGCGGTTGCGTCGATCGATGAGCGACAACACCACCGTTGCGGTACTCGGCGCGGGATCCTGGGGCACGGCGCTCGCCGCCGTGCTCGCCCGCAACGGCGTGCCGACGACCTTGTGGGGCCGCGACGCGCAGGCGCTCGCGGCGATGCGCGCGACGCGGCGCAACGCGCGCTATCTGCCGGAGATGGAGTTGCCGGAGGCGCTCGCCTACGAAGCCGATCTGCATGCCGCGGTACGCGCCGCGCAGGTGCTGCTGATCGTCACGCCGAGCCATGCTTTCGCCGAACTGATCGCGAATATCGCGCCCGACGTCGCGCCGGGCGCCGGCGTCGCCTGGGCGACCAAGGGCTTCGACCCGGCTTCGGGCCGGTTCCTGCACGAGATCGTCGCCGAACGTCTGCCCGGCGTGCCCGCGGCGATCGTCACCGGGCCGTCGTTCGCGCGCGAAGTCGCGCAGGGACTGCCGACCGCGGTGACCGTGCACTCGACGACCGAGGCCTTCGCGCACACCGTTGCACGCCTGTTGCATGCGACGAATTTCCGCGCCTACACCGGCAGCGACGTGATCGGCGCCGAACTCGGCGGGGCGATGAAGAACGTGCTCGCCGTCGCTACCGGCGTCGCCGACGGCATGCAGCTCGGCCTCAATGCGCGCGCCGGCATGATCACGCGCGGGCTCAACGAAATGCTGCGTCTCGGCAGCGCGATCGGTGCGCGCCCGGAAACGCTGATGGGCCTCGCCGGCCTCGGCGACCTCGTGCTGACCTGCACGGGCGATCTCTCGCGCAACCGCCGTCTCGGTCTCGCGCTGGGCCGCGGCACGAGTCTGAAGGACGCCGTGGCGCAGATCGGCCAGGTCGTCGAAAGCATCGAGACCGTCGACACGGTGATGCGTCTCGCCGACGCGCACGGCATCGAATTGCCGATCTCGCATGGCGTGCAGCGCGTGCTCCACGAGGAAATCACTCCGGCCGAAGGCCTGCGCGAACTGCTCGCGCGCGAGCGCAAGCCCGAGTATCCCGCGTAGCCGCAGGGGCGCGATTTGCCTGCGCCTCGCACGCAAGATATCGAAACGATCGCGCCCGGCTCCTGACTGCATGACAAAAAAGCCGGGCTCGATGAATCGAGCCGCTACAGACCGCCGACGAAACCGCGCTGGCGCCAGGCCTCGTAGACGACCACAGCGACCGCGTTCGACAGGTTCAGGCTGCGGTTGTCCGGGCGCATCGGCAGGCGCAAGGTCTGCTGCGCAGGCAGCGAATCGAGAAACGCCTGCGGGAGGCCGCGCGTTTCCGGGCCGAACACGACGGCGTCGTTGTCGCCCAATTCCGCATTCGTGTACAAGGTGCGGCCGCGCGTGGACAGCGCGAACAGCCGGTCCGGTCTGATCTTCGCAACGAAGGCGTCGAGATCGTCGTGCACGTCGATCGCGGCGAACTCGTGGTAGTCGAGGCCGGCGCGGCGCAGCTTTGCATCGTCGAGTTCGAAACCGAGCGGGCGGATCAGGTGCAGGCGCGCGCCGGAATTCGCGCAGAGGCGGATCACGTTGCCCGTGTTGGGCGGAATCTCGGGCTGGTAGAGGACGACATGCAGCATGATGCCGCGATTATTTCGCGCATCCTGCGCGCGCGACAAGCGCGAGAGACGTTGCGCATCCCTGCGCTCAACGCATTGCGAGCTGCGCCAGCGGTTCCTTCGGTCCGAGCGTGATCGGCTCGCCGACCGTCACGCGCGCCACGCCTTGCACCTGCGTGTAGACGACGCCGTCGTCGACGTCGTCCCGCGGCGCGGTGACGGTGATCGTGCCGAGCATCTGCATTTCCTGCGGCGCGCCGACGCTGACGATGGGGCGCGAAGCGGCGTAGGCGCTGACCGCCGCGCACAGCGCGAGGGCGACGAGGCCGCGGTGGATGTGGGTGGAAAGGTTCATGACGTGCTCCTTCGTATACTTTGGTATTTGTGCAAAAAGCAAACCTCGTGCCAACGTCAGTGGATTCGCTTTTGTTCGAGGATTTCGATGCGTTATCGAGGCTTCGGGTTGCACGAAGTTCCGCGATCGTGACTTCCGGCAGGGCTGTGGCTGACTGCGCGCTAAACCGCGCGTGACTTCCGGCATGCAAACACGGTGTCCGCGGACAAATGCTGTCCGTCCGCTCGTCACGATGTCCGGGTGCCCGAACGACGGCGTGAGAATCGCGTGAAGAAAAAACGCCCGGCGAGCACGAGGCCCGCCGAGCGTCGCCATCGAATTGTTCGCGCCGATCATTCGGCGCGAAGCGTCAGCGCGAAGCGCGCTCGACGTCCGCGGCAGTCGGATGTGCGCCGACCGCGACCGGATTGCCGACACGCACGCGTGCGATCGGGGCGCTGTCGGCATCGAGCGCTGTCGGCGCGCTGATTTCGATGCGCGTGTGCACGATGTCGATCGCTGTCGGCGCGCTTATCGTCTCGGCACGCGTGAGCGCGGTGAAGCCGACTGCGGCGAACAGCGCGAGTGCGGCGGCGGTGCATTTGATCTGGGTGCTGAAGTTCATGTTTTTTTCCTCGTTCGGGGCATTGGTTTGCGTTGTTCGCCGGCGACGATGCGGATGTCCGGCCGCCGCGAGGCCAGCCGCATGGGTTCCGGGGGAATCTGTGCGGCCATGACGGCCTCGAGGATCGGCGTGGAGTGACCCGGACCTTTCACGCAATGGCGTTGGGGACGGGTATGCAGGCGGATCGGGCTGACGAACAGTTTGTTGCGGCGCATCATACGGGCGCGTCCCTGAACAAATACCTAACTTGTCGGTATAGTATTTGATCGAGGAAATTTCTCTGTAAATTCATTGTGTTGCGTATTTCGTGATCGAAAAGGATTGTTCGAAACCGGATTGCGGGCCCTGACTTTCGGCCATTGCCGCCGCCGCCCGCGCTCGGTTAGGCTCATCCACTTTTCGCCAGCCGGAGGAAATGATGCCCGCCGCAACTTCGCGTTCGACCCACGCCCCGATCCGCTTCCGCTCGTTGCGAGCCGGCTTGCTCAAATCGACCGCGCTGGCGCTGGCGATCGCCGCGGCCGGTTGCGCGAGCGCCCCGATGGCGCACGATGCGAAACCCGCGAAGACCACGCAGACGGCAGCCCCGATGATCGATATCCCGTTCACCAAGTTCCAGCTCGACAACGGCCTCACCGTCGTCGTGCACGAAGACCACAAGGCGCCTGTCGTTGCCGTGTCGATCTGGTATCACGTCGGTTCGGCCGACGAGCCCAACGGCAAGACCGGCTTCGCGCACCTGTTCGAGCATCTGATGTTCTCCGGCTCGGAGAACCACAAGGGCACGTACTTCGCTCCGTTCGAGAAGGCCGGCGCGACCGGCATGAACGGCACGACCTGGTTCGATCGCACCAACTATTTCGAGACCGTACCGACCACGGCGCTCGACATGGCGCTGTGGATGGAGTCCGACCGCATGGGCCACCTGCTCTCGGCGATCGGCAAGCCCGAGCTCGACACCCAGCGCGGCGTCGTGCAGAACGAGAAGCGCCAGGGCGAGAATCGTCCCTACGGCCGCGTCGACCAGAACATCTTGTCGAACGCATTCCCGGGCAACCACCCGTACCAGCACGACACGATCGGCTCGATGGAAGATCTCGATGCCGCCTCGCTCGACGACGTGAAGCAGTGGTTCCGCGATTACTACGGCGCGGCGAACACGACGATCGTGCTCGCCGGCGACATCACCCCGGCGGTGGCGAAGGAAAAGCTGCAGAAGTACTTCGGCGACATCCCGGCCGGCCCGCCGGTGCCGCGCCAGCAGCCGTGGGTTGCCGAGCGCGATATGTCAACGCGCGGCACCCAGTCCGATCACGTCGCCCAGGTACGCATCTATCGCGAATGGAACGTGCCGCAACTCGGCGCGCCGGACAACCCGCAACTCGAACTCGCCGCCAGCGTGCTCGGCGGCGGCAAGACCTCGCGCCTGTACCAGCGCCTGGTCTACCAGGACAAGCTCGTCGACGACGTCTCGGTCGAACTGCAGACCTTCGCCCTCGTCAGCCAGTTCGTGCTCAGCGCGGACGTGAAGAAGGGCGTCGATCCGGCCAAAGTCGAAGCCGCCATCGCCGACGAATGGGCCAGGTTCCTCAAGGACGGCCCGACCGCCGACGAACTCGCGCGCGCGCAGACCTCGGTGCGCGCCGGCTTCATCCGCGGTCTCGAAGAAGTTGGCGGCTTCCGCGGCAAGGCGGTGATCCTCGCGCAGAGCCAGGTCTATCTCGGCGATCCGGCTGCGTACAAGAAAGACCTCGAGCGCGCCGCGGCGGCCACGCCGGCCTCGGTGCTCGAGGCCGCACGCAAGTGGATCGCCAAGGGCGACTACACGCTGACCGTCGTGCCGGCCAAGCAGGGTGCGGACCTGGCCGCGGAAGACAAGGCGGTCAAGGCGCTGCCCGTGCGCGAGGGCAAGCCGGCCTCGGTGACGCCGCCGGCGAAGAACTACACGACCGCGAAGAGCGACGTCGATCGCGCCAAAGGCGTGCCCGAGGTCAGCCGGTTCCCCGAGCTGAGCTTCCCGGCCGTGCAGCGCGGCAAGCTCAAGAACGGCATCGAAGTGATCCTCGCCGAACGCCACACGATTCCGGTCACGCAGATCCAGATGCAGTTCAACGCCGGCTACGCCGCCGACCATGGCGGCAAGCTCGGCACCGCGAGCTTCGTCAGCGCGATGCTCGACGAAGGCACGAAGACGCTCGATTCGGTCGAGATCGCCAAGCGCCGCGAGAGCCTCGGCGCGATCATCCGCTCGGGCACCGGCCTCGACACCTCGAACGTCAGCCTCAATGCGCTCGACGCGAACCTGGCGCCGTCGATCGACCTGTTCGCCGACGTGGTGCGCAACCCGGCGTTCCGCGACGCCGACATCGAACGCATCCGTGCGCAGTGGCTCGCCGGCATCGCCCAGGAAAAAACCCAGCCGCAGGGCATGGCGCTGCGCACGCTGCCGCCGCTGCTCTACGGCGCCGACCACGCCTACGGCATTCCGTTCACCGGCTCGGGCACGGAAGCCGCGATCAAGTCGCTCGCTGCGACCGATCTCGCCGCGTTCCACCAGGCCTGGTACCGCCCGGACAACGTCAAGATCCTGATCGCCGGCGACACCACGCTGGCCACGATCGTGCCGTTGCTCGACAAGGCGTTCGGCGACTGGAGCGCGCCGGCGGGCGCGATCCCGGCGAAGAACATCGCCCACGTTGCCGCGCAGAAGAAGCCGCGCGTGTTCCTGATCGACCGCAAGGATTCGCCGCAGTCGCTGATCTTCGCCGGCGCGCTCGCCGATCCGACCACGGCGCCGGATTATCTGCCGACGCAGACCGCCAACTCGGTGTTCGGCGGCACGTTCACCTCGCGTCTCAACATGAACCTGCGCGAGGACAAGCGCTGGTCCTACGGCGCGCGCTCCTCGCTGCAGGATGCGCTCGGCCAGCGCCCGCTGATCCTGCAGGCGCCGGTGCAGACCGACAAGACCGCCGAGTCGGTCACCGAGGCGCTCAAGGAAGTGCGCAATGTCGCCGGCAAGAATCCGCCGACCGAGGCCGAGATCGCCAAGATCAAGGCGCAACGCGTGCGCGCGTTGCCGGGCAGCTACGAGACCACCGGCGCCGTGCTCGGCGCGCTCGCCTCGAACCAGCTCTACGGCCGGCCCGACGACTACGTGCCGACGCTGAAGCAGAAGATCGAGGCGCAGACGCAAGGCCAGGTCGACGCCGCGGCGAAGGCCCTGTTCGTGCCGAACGCGCTGACCTGGGTCATCGTCGGCGACCTCGCCAAGATCGAAAAGCCGGTGCGCGCGCTCAAGATCGGCGAGACCAGGGTGATCGACGCCGACGGCAAAGTAGTAAAGTGACGCAAGGTCACCCCTCACTTACATGCGATGGCCGGCCGATGCCGGCCATCGTCGTTTGGAGCATCATGAAAAACGCCGCATTCTCCATTTGTATACTTTCGCTTGCCCTGCTTCCGGCCGCCTGCACCTGGGTCGAGCCGACCGTGGGCGGCAATGCCGTGCGCGTCGCCTATGACGGCAAGGTGGCCGGTTGCCGCGACGCGGGCACGGTCGCGGTGACCGTCGCCGACAAGATCGCGTTCTACCACCGCAGCGAATACAAGGTCGCCGACGAGCTCGAGACGATGGCGCGCAACGAGGCCGCCAGCCTGCCGGCCGACACGATCGTGCCGCGCAGCGAGCCGAAAGACGGCGCGCAGCGCTTCCAGGCCTACGTCTGCGGCAAGACCCAGCTGCGCCAGCGCGGCGAAGTGTCCACGCCCGGCGCACAACCCGCGACGGCACAGGACGGCGTGCAGACGTTTCCGGTCAAGGAACACTGAGGAGGCCCGATCGCCACTGCCGACGGCGATTGACGCCATCGCGGATTCCCGCAATGATGCAGTGCAGCGAGCCGCCTCGGCCCGCTCACGAGGAACCGCGATGCTGCTGGCCGAACCCGCGCTGCTGCCGCCCATTTCCGCGCGTAAAGTCTCCGCGCACCAGCGCGTGGACGGCGCGACGCGGGTCGAATTTTCGGCGGCCGGCGGCACGACGCGCCTCGCCGATCTTTATCAGCGCGCGCCGTGCCGCGTGCTGTTTCCCGATGTCGACGCCGACGAACCGAAGCAGGCGGTGCTGCTGACCACGAGCGGCGGCTTGACCGGCGGCGATCGCCTGCAAACCGACGTCATCGCGAATGCAGGCGCGTGCGCGACGCTGACTTCGCAGGCGGCGGAGAAGATCTATCGCGCGTTGCCTGGCGACGATGCGGCGCGCATCGGCGTGCGCATCGCGGCCGCTGCCGGCGCCTACGTCGAATACCTCGCGCAGGAAACGATCCTGTTCGACGGCGCACGCCTGCGCCGCCACCTCGATGCCGACCTCGCGCCAGGCGCGCGCCTGCTCGCGGTCGAAAGCCTCGTCTTCGGCCGCGGCGCGATGGGCGAAGCGCTGCGCAGCGGTTTCGTCCATGACGCCTGGCGCATCCGCCGCGGCGGACGCCTGATCTTCGCCGACGCCCTGCATCTGGATGGCCTGCATTTCGATGGTGAGGCCGCCGCGTTGCGCGCCGCGCCATTCGGCTTCGGCACGGCGACCGCGTGCGCCACGCTGATCTATGCGGCCGAGGATGCGCCGGCGTTGCTGGCGCCGGTTCGCGCCAGCCTCGGCGAGGCGAACGTGCCGCCGATCGCGCACGCGACGACGCGCGAACAGATGCTGATCGTGCGCCTGCTCGCCGACGACGCGGCGGCATTGCGCCAGGTCGTCATCCAGGTGGCGGCGCTGATCCGCACGCTCGCGGCAGGCTTGCCGCGACGCCTGCCCCAAGTCTGGTATTGCTGAGCGACGAACATGAACACGATCCATCCCTCGCATGACGGTGCCATCGACCTCGCGCAGAAGCTCGCCCTGTTCTCCGAGCACTGGTCGCCGCGCGTCGTCGCCGAGATGAACGACTACCAGTTCAAGCTGGTCAAGCTGCAGGGCGAGTTTGTCTGGCACGAGCACAAGGATACCGACGAGGTGTTCTTCGTGATCAAGGGCGAGATGCAGGTCGGCTTCCGCGACCGCGACGTGACGATCCGCGCGGGCGAGTTG
>JAFEFQ010000272.1 GCA_018240505.1 Pseudomonadota bacterium | reverse complement strand
GGTCTTCATCGAAGGCAAGGATCTGGAATTCAAGATCATCAAGCTCGACCGCAAGCGCAACAACGTGGTCGTGTCGCGTCGCGCGGTCGTCGAGAGCGAGCATTCCGAGGAGCGCGAGCAGATGCTCGAGCGCCTGCAGGAAGGCGCGGTCGTCAAGGGCGTCGTCAAGAACCTCACCGACTACGGTGCGTTCGTCGACCTCGGCGGCATCGACGGCCTGCTGCACATCACCGACATGGCATGGAAGCGCGTGCGTCACCCGAGCGAAGTCGTCAACGTCGGCGACGAACTCGAAGTGCGCGTGCTGCGCTTCGACCGCGAGCGCAACCGCGTCTCGCTCGGTCTCAAGCAGCTCGGCGAGGATCCGTGGGTCGCGATCAGCCGTCGTTATCCGACCGGCACGCGCCTGTTCGGCAAGGTCTCCAACGTCACCGATTACGGCTGCTTCGTCGAACTCGAGCCTGGCGTCGAAGGCCTCGTGCACGTTTCGGAAATGGACTGGACCAACAAGAACGTCAACCCGGCGAAACTCGTTCAGGTCGGCGACGAAGTCGAGGTCATGGTGCTCGACGTGGACGAGGAGCGTCGCCGCATCTCGCTCGGCATGAAGCAGACCCAGTCGAATCCGTGGGAAGCGTTCGCCGCGATGCACAAGAAGAACGACAAGGTGTCGGGCCAGATCAAGTCGATCACCGACTTCGGCATCTTCATCGGTCTCGACGGCGGCATCGACGGTCTCGTGCACCTGTCCGACATCTCCTGGCAGGCGACCGGCGAAGACCTCGTGCGCCAGTTCAAGAAGGGCGACACGGTCGAGGCGGTCGTGCTTGCGGTCGATCCGGAGCGCGAGCGCATCTCGCTCGGCATCAAGCAGCTCGAGCAGGATCCGTTCGGCCAGTACATGGCGGCGAATCCGCGCGGCAGCATCGTCACCGGCACCGTGTCGGCCGTCGACGCCAAGGGCGCGACGATCGATCTCGGCGACGGCGTCGAGGGTTACCTGCGCGCGAACGACATCGCCAAGGAGCGCATCGAGGATGCGACGCAGCATCTGAAGGTCGGCGACAAGGTCGAAGCCAAGTACACCGGCATGGATCGCAAGGGCCGCATGCTGCAGCTTTCGATCCGCGCGAAGGACGAGGCGGAACTGCAGTCGGCGCTCGAAGAGTATCAGTCGGCCGCCGGCGGCACGACCAAGCTCGGCGCGTTGCTCAAGGAACAGCTCGGCAACAAGGGCTGATCGATATGCCTGTCCGGCGCGCGGGGCGCGCCGGACAGGTACGCGTGACGAACAAAAAAGTTTCGCAAGGGGACGCAGTATTCATGACCAAGTCCGAGCTGATCGAAGCCTTGGCCTCGCGGCAGAATCATCTGGCATTCAACGACGTCGAACTCGCGGTTAGAAATGTTCTCGAGCAGGCCAGCCAGGCATTGGCGCACGGCGAACGCATCGAGATCCGCGGCTTCGGCAGTTTCTCCCTGCATTTCCGTCCACCGCGCATGGGGCGCAACCCCAAGACCGGCGCGCCGGTCGCGCTGCCCGGCAAGCATGTGCCGCACTTCAAGCCCGGCAAGGAATTGCGCGAGCGGGTGAACGGCATTCCCGCGGACAAGCCCTGAGGACAGGTTCTGGGTTCGTCCGATCTGCGATAATCCCGGGCGTAGCGACTTTCGGCTTGCGCATGCGTCTGGTCTGGATCCTGTTGATACTCGTTTTCGCCGCGACTGGCGCGATCTTCGGCGCACTCAACGGCGACGCGGTTGCCTACGATTTTTATTTCGCCACGTTCATGGCACCGAAGGGCGCGATGTTGATCGCCTCGGTCCTGCTCGGCTGGCTGCTCGGCGGCGCCTTCGTCTACTTCGGTCTCGTGCTGCGCCTGCGCCGGCGCCTGCGTGCCCAGGCGCGCAAGCCCGTGGCGACTGAGCAAGCCGCTGCCGCCGCGACGGATCTCGTGGCCACGCAACTGCCACTGGATGCCGGGCGCCGCTGATGCAAACCGTACAAATTCTCGCCCTGGTCTGTGCGGCGTTGCTGCCGGCCGCCGCCGTCTCGGGCTGGTACCTGGGCAAGCGCAGCAGCGAGCGCCGCCGGCATGCGCGCGTCTCCGAACTGTCGTCCAGCTACTTCCGCGGCCTCAACTACCTGCTCAACGAGCAACCCGACAAGGCGATCGAGGTGTTCCTCCAGCTCGCCGAGTTCAACCGCGACACGGTCGAGACGCATCTCGCGCTCGGCAACCTGTTCCGCCGCCGCGGCGAGGTCGATCGCGCGATCCGCGTGCACCAGCATCTGATCGCGCGGCCGAATCTGTCCGAGGAAGAAAAGACGATCGCCTTGCTCGAGCTCGGCGAGGACTACATGCGTGCGGGCCTGCTCGACCGCGCCGAGACGCTGTTCACCGACCTCGTCGCGATGGACGCTCAGGCGCCGTCCGCGCTCAAGCACCTGATCGGCATCTACCAGCACGAGAAGGACTGGGAGAAGGCGATCGAGCACGCGCGGCGCATGGAGAAGATCACCGGCGAATCGCAGGGCGCGACGATCGCCCAGTTCTACTGCGAGCTTGCCGAACAGGCGCGCGCCGCAAAGCAGTCCGCCGATGCGCACAAGTGGCTGGACCAGGCGCTGCACAGCCAGCCCGAAAGCGTGCGTGCGCAGATCGTGCTCGGCCATCTCGAACTGCAGGAAGGCGACATCAAGGCAGCCGTCGCCGCGTTCGAGCGCGTCGCCACGCTGGACGTCGACTTCGTTCCCGAGATCCTGCCGCAATTGCTCGACTGCTACGCGCGCCTCGGCCAGATGCAGCGCGCGGAAAAATTCCTGCTCGACAACATCGACCGCTCGCACGGCGTCGCGCCGGTGATCGCGCTGGCCAAGCTGTTCGCGAGCACGCGCGGCGAAGCGATCGCGATCGAATTCCTCACCCGCCAGTTGCGCCAGCGTCCCTCGGTGCGCGGCCTGATGACCCTGATCGTCACCGACCTGCATCGTTCCGAGGGGCCGGCGCGCGACAACCTGCTCGTGCTGCAGGATCTGACCCGGCGCCTGCTCGAAGGCCAGGCCGCGTACCGTTGCACGCGTTGCGGCTTCGGCGCCAAGTCGCACCATTGGCAGTGCCCGAGCTGCAAGACCTGGGGTTCGGTACGGCCGCTGCACGGCGTGGCAGGAGAGTAGGGCATGGACTCGGAGTGCGCTGTCGGCGCATGCCGCCGGGCCAGACAGATCCTGCGCGGATGAGCCTGCACCCGGCGGCGATTCCGCTCGCACTCGCCAGCGCATTGGTCGCTGTGCTGGTCACGCGGCTCTCGATTCACTACGCGCTGCGTCGCTCGCTCGTCGATCTGCCCGGGCAGCGTCGCTCGCATTCGGTGCCGACGCCGCGCGGCGGCGGCATCGGCATCGTGGCTGGCGTCGTGACGGGCCTGGCGATCGGCGCATCTACGCGGCAGCTGGCGAGTCCTGCTTGCGTCTATGCCATCGTCGCCGTCGTGCTGGTCGCAGCGGGGGGCTGGATCGATGACCATCGCGGCTTGAGTGCGCGGATTCGCATCATCGTGCATGCCCTCGCGATGGTCGTGTTGTATGTCCCGCTGTTCCAGCTCGCGGCGGCAATGTCGCAGTTGCTGCCGGCGGGCGGCAACCAGGATGCGGGCTCGCTGGCAACCGGTTCGGTCACGGCATTGGCCGCCGTCGTTTTCGTGCTCGCCAATGTCTGGTCCGTCAACCTGCACAATTTCATGGACGGGATCAACGGGCTGCTGGCGTGCCAGGCGATATTCGTTTTCCTCGTTCTCGCCGCGCTCGCTCCGGAAGGCGGGCAACTGATCCCGTTGTTGTGCGCGGCGGCCACGGCGGGGTTCCTGCCGTCGAATTTTCCACGGGCGCGCGTGTTCATGGGCGATGTCGGCAGCGGCTCGCTGGGCTTGCTGATCGCGTGGGCGGTCGTGCTGCAGGCGGTTTCGTTTCACGGATCGGGATTCAGCGGCCTGATCGCCTGCTCCGCATTCGTCACCGACGCCACCTGCACCTTGCTCTCGCGCATGCTGCGCGGCAGGCGCTGGTATAGTGCGCATCGCGAACATTTGTACCAGTGGCTGGTGCGCAGCGGGTTCTCGCATGCGCGCGTGGTCGCGCTGTACATGGGCTGGAACTTGTTCGTCGTGGTGCCGGTCTTGGTTGCGGTCAACCGCGGCGTCGGGTCGGAGTCGAAAATCGGCGGACTGGCGTGGACGCTGGCGGTTTACGCGCTGGCGCTGGTTGTCTGGATCGCCGGCAAGCGCTGGTGCCTGCGGCGCGCGAAGAATGCAAGAAGGGAAAAAGCATAGGATGGGATTTCTGCAACGATGCGCCCGCGCAACCTGATCGCCGCGATCCACCCGCGCCTCGCTGTCGTGCTGCACGACCTGGCGATGGTCTGGCTCGCGTGGATCGCGATCAACTGGCTGCGCTACAGCCTCGAACCGACGCCCGGACCGCAGATGGCGTTCGCGCCGGAAGCGGCGATCGTCGTCTTCGTCCAGGGGCTCGTGCTTTGGTGGACGGGTCTGTACAAGGGTCTGTGGCGCTTCGCCAGCCTGCCGGATCTGTGGAACATCCTGCGCGCCGGCGTGCTCGGCGCGCTCGGCATCGCGGTCGCGCTGTTCCTCTACAACCGCCTCGCCACGGTGCCGCGTGCGGTGCTCGTCGTCTACCCGGTCGTGCTCGTGCTGTTCCTCGGCCTGCCGCGGCTCGCGTACCGCTACTGGAAAGACAGTCGCCTCGATTTCGCGCGCGGCGTGCCGGCCAAGCGTGTGCTCGTGCTCGGCGCGGGCCGTGCCGGCGAAACCTTGATCCGCGAGCTGTCGCAGGAACGCCGCTACCGCCCGGTCGGCATCCTCGACGACAACGCGCAGCTGCGCGGCGCCAAGGTGCACGGCGTGCCCGTGCTCGGCACGATCGAACAGTTGCCCGACCTCGCCGGCGAAGTCGCGGCGGAAATGCTGCTGATCGCGATGCCCTCGGCGAGCAACGCGCAGATGCAGCACATCGTCGAGCTGTGCGAGGCGACCGGCATCGCGTTCCGCACCGTGCCGCGCCTGCAGGACGTCGTCGCCGGACGCATGGCGTTCAACGAACTCAAGGAGGTCGCGATCGAGGATCTGCTCGGCCGCGATCCGGTGCAACTGGACTGGACCGCGATCCGCACCGGCCTGTCCGGTGCACGCGTGCTCGTCACCGGCGGCGGCGGCTCGATCGGCTCGGAACTGTGCCGCCAGGTGGCGCGGCTCGGCGTCGAGTCGTTGACCGTGCTCGAACTGTCCGAGTACAACCTGTACCGGATCGAGCAGGAACTGAAACAGGAATTTCCCGACCTCGTCTTCAACGCCGTGCTCGGCGACTGCGGCGATGCGGTGGTCTGCGAGCGCGTGTTCGCGCAGACGCGGCCGCAGATCGTGTTCCATGCCGCGGCGTTCAAGCACGTGCCGCTGCTGCAGACCCAGGTGCGCGAGGCGTTCCGCAACAACGTGCTCGGCACGCAGACCGTCGCCCAGGCCGCGGACAAGTACGGCGTCGGCGGCTTCGTGCTGATTTCGACCGACAAGGCGGTCAATCCGACCAGCGTCATGGGTGCGTGCAAGCGCGCCGCGGAAATCTTCTGCCAGAACCTGGCCGCGCGCTCGCACACGCGTTTCATCACCGTGCGTTTCGGCAACGTGCTCGATTCCGCCGGCAGCGTCGTGCCGCTGTTCCGCGAACAGATCCGCGGCGGCGGCCCGGTCACGGTGACGCATCCGGAAATCACGCGCTACTTCATGACGATTCCCGAGGCGTGCCAGTTGATCCTGCAGGCCTCGGTGCTCGGCCGGGGCGGCGAGATTTTCGCCCTCGACATGGGCGAGCCGGTCAAGATCAGCTACCTCGCCGAGCAGATGATTCGCCTCGCCAACAAGGTGCCTGGCCGCGACGTGCACATCGTCTATACCGGCCTGCGTCCCGGAGAAAAGCTGTTCGAGGAACTGTTCCACTCGCAGGAAAACTACATAGTCACCAGTCACGCGAAGATCTTCCTCGCCCAGCCGCGCAGCATGTCCTGGGACCTGCTCAACGCCCAGCTCGCGCGCGCCGCGCAGGCCGTGCGCGACTACGACGAGGAAACGCTGCGCCGCTGCCTGACCAGCCTGCTGCCCGAATTCGCCTGGCGCGAGGAAGGCGAGGCCGAAGTCGTGCCGATCGCGCGTAACATCAGTTGAATAGAACAAGCTTCACCACGGAGACACGGAGAACACGGAGAAAAGCAAATAGATATTTGTCTGTTCTCTTCTCTGTGTTCTCCGTGTCTCCGTGGTAAATCTTTTGATCGCGCTACTTTTGATCTTGCTATTTCCGACCTCGTTATTTGTCAGGAGCAACAATGGCGAAACCGATGCGCAAAGTGGTGTTCCCCGTCGCCGGCCTCGGCACGCGCTTTCTGCCGGCGACGAAGACCGTCGCCAAGGAAATGCTGCCCGTGCTCGACCGGCCGCTGATCCAGTACGCGGTCGACGAGGCCGTCGATGCGGGCGCCGACACGCTGATCTTCGTCACCAACCGCTACAAACATGCGATCGCCGATTACTTCGACAAGGCCTACGAGCTCGAATCCAAGCTCTCGCAATCGGGCAAGAAGGAACTGCTTGCGCTCGTGCAGGGCACGTTGCCGAAGCACGTGCGCTGCATCTTCGTCACCCAGCCCGAGGCGCTCGGCCTCGGCCACGCCGTGCTCTGCGCCAAGCAGGTCGTCGGCGACGAGCCGTTCGGCGTGATTCTCGCCGACGACCTGATCTGGAATGACGGCAAGAGCTGCCTGCGCCAGATGTCCGAGCTGTCGATGCGCGAGAACGGCGCCGGCGTCATCGCGGTCGAGGAAGTGCCGCACGACCAGACCGACAAGTACGGCATCGTCGATGCGACGAAAGTTTCCGAGCGCGCGGCCAAGATCAACCTCGTCGTCGAGAAGCCCAAGCCCGACGTCGCGCCGTCGAACCTCGCCATCGTCGGCCGCTACGTGTTGCCGTCGCGCATCTTCGAATTGCTCGAGAAGACCGAGCCCGGCGCCGGCGGCGAGATCCAGCTCACCGACGCGATCGAGGCGTTGCTCGGCGAGCGCTCGGTGCTGGCCTATCGCTTCGAAGGCACGCGCTTCGACTGCGGCAACAAGCTCGGCCTCGTCCAGGCGACGCTGCACATGGCGATGCAGGACCCGAAGCTCGCCGCGGCGACGAAGGATTTCATCCGCACGTCGGGGCTGGCCGGCTGAGCGAACCGGCTGAGAGCGGCGTGGCGACGGCAGGCGTCGCCGCGCGCCCGCGGACGCACGCGCCCGTCGCCTTCGCGGGCGCGACAGCGGCGCGCAGCCGCCGGGGTTTGCCGTATGCTTCGGCGTCCCTTTCGCAGGCAGGCACGAAGCCATGGATCTGAGCTACATCCTCAATCACCTCGGCGAAGACCGCGAAGCGCACCGCGGCGCGGTTTCGCCGCCGATCTACCAGAGTTCGATCTTCGCGTTTACCAGCGTCGACGCATTCCGCGCGGGGTTTCGCGACGAATTCCGGCGCACGACCTATACGCGCGGCAACAACCCGACCGTCGAGGTGCTGCGCAGGAAAGTCGCCGCGCTCGAAGGCGCCGAGGACTGCCTGATGTTCGCCAGCGGCGCCGGGGCGATCTCGGCGGCGGCGATCGCCAGCGTGGCCGCGGGCGATCATGTGGTCTGCGTCGCGCGCCCGTATTCGTGGACGCGCGCGGTGCTGCGCGATCTGCTCGGCCGCTTCGGCGTGGCGACGAGCTTCGTCGACGGCACCGACACGGCGAATTTCGCCGCCGCGATCACGCCGCAGACGAAGCTGATCGTGCTCGAAAGCCCGAACTCGATGACCTACGAGCAGCAGGACCTGGCCGCGGTCGCCAAGCTCGCGAAGGCGCATGGCATCCGCACACTCTGCGACAACAGCTACGCCACGCCGCTCAACCAGTCGCCGCTCGCGCTCGGCATCGACATGGTCGCGCACTCGGCGACGAAGTACTTGAACGGGCACAGCGACGTCGTCGCCGGCGCGCTGTGCGCGAGCGAGGCCATCATCCGCGAGGTGTTCAAGAAGACCTACATGGTCTGCGGCGCGGTGATGTCGCCGCACGACGCGTGGCTGATGATCCGCGGCCTGCGCACGCTGTCGGTGCGCATGGAGCGCATCGCGCGGACAACGCGCGAGGTACTCGGCTTCCTGCAGGCGCAGGCGAAGGTGGAGAAGGTGTACTACCCGAACGACGCGGCGAATCCGCAGTTCGCCCTGACCCAAGCGCAGATGCGCGGCGCGAGCGGGTTGCTGACGGTCGTACTGCGCGTGCAGGATGTCGCCGGCGTCGAACGCTTCTGCAATGCACTGCGGCGCTTCCTGATGACGGTGTCCTGGGGCGGCTACGAGTCGCTGCAGTTCCCGGTCTGCGCGGTCTATCCGGCCGACGCGCCGCTGACACCATCCGGCGGCGGTGCCGGGCTCAACTTCGTGCGCCTGTCGGTCGGGCTCGAGGAGCCGGAGGTGTTGATCGCCGATCTGCGTCAGGCGCTCGACGCCATCTGAGGCTGCACTCCGCGCTCTGCTTTTGATCCTGCTCTTGATCTTGGGCCCCCGTTTGCCGCGGCGAGGGCATGACAGAAACGTCCGCAGGATCGCGCGCACGATGCGCGCGAGTTCGTTGCACGCACACGGACGTGCGTTCAACGAACCCCGGCATGACCTCGCGCACCCGTAGCGCGCAGGGCGCGGCATCCGGGGCGCATTCTCTTTGGTTCGTTTCTCTTGTGCGGGCAAGAGAAAGGAACCCGCGCGCCGGACGCGCGCGGAAAGGCGAAGGACGCGGCAAAAGAAGAATCAAAGCCAAGGCAAAAGCTGGATTCCAGCTTGCGCTGGAATGACGAACCCAAGGCGGAGCGCGATCGTGCGGATTCTTTTCGCGCGCAGCAATCCGCTCCGCGCCAGTCATATTCCGCCACCAATTTGCCACGCGTCGACGCCATGCTATCGGTGCGGCGGAGTAGTTCGTAGAATCGCATCGGGGCTGATCTGTTTTGTGATGGAAATGCGTCCATTGGACGCAGCGTATCCCGCGCGCAAGCGCACGCGACACGAAAGGACGAAAGGATCATGGGGCTGCTGAATTTCATCTGGAACCTGCCGTTGATGCTGCTGCGGCTGGTCGGCGCGGTGTTGTCGTTCTTTGTCGGCCGCTTCGCCTGGGATGCGCCGCCGTGGGCGCGCGCGGTCGGCACGGGCTGGCAACGGCTCGGTGGCGCGGTGCGGGCGCGGCCGGCACGGTCGGCGGGCATCCTCGCCGCGCTGCTGCTCCTCGGCGTCGGCGGCGTGGTCGGCTACCGCGCCTGGCGCGACCGTCCACGGCCCGTGGTCGAGGCGCCCGCGACGTTCAGCGTACAGGCGCCGATCCTCACCGGCTATGACGAGGAGGCGCGCAAGCTGATCGTGCATCCGCTGCACGTGACGTTCAACCGCTCGGCCGCACCGCTGGCGCTGGTCGGCAAGTCGCCGACGGCGGGCATCGCGATGCAGCCGGAACTCGCCGGCACCTGGACCTGGCTCAACGACCGCGAGCTGAACTTCACGCCGAAGGACGACTGGCCGGTCGGGCAGAAGTACGCGGTGAGCTTCGATGCCAAGCTCGCCTTCGCCGAGCACGTCAAGGTCGACAAGGATCGCTTCGACTTCGTCAGTGCACCGTTCAAGGCCAGTGTCGTGCAGGGCGAGTTCTACCAGGACCCGCAGGACGCGGCGGCGAAGAAGGCGGTGATCCATGCGCGTTTCAGCCACCCGGTCGATCCGGCGAGCTTCGAGAAGGCCGTCAGCCTCAAGTTGACCGGCCCGAAGCTGTCGTCGACGCCGAAGAAGTTCACCGTCGCCTACGACGAACGCAAGGTCAACGCCTTCATCCACTCCGAGCCGCTGACGATCCCGACCGACGACGAGGCGCTCGGTTATGCGATCGCCGCCGGCGTGCGCGCCGCGCGCGGCGGGCCCGCGACCGACGCCGCGCTGGACGGCAAGGTGTCGGTGCCGGGCCTGTACAGCCTGCGCATCGAGAACATCGAAGCGACCCTGGTCGACAACGCCAAATACGAACCCGAGCAGGTGCTCGTCGTCGACGCATCGCAGGGCGTGAACGAGGCCGACACGCAGAAGGCGTTCAGCGCCTGGCTGCTGCCGCACAACGATCGCGACAATTCCTGGTACTGGAATCAGTCCGACGTCAGCGAGGCCGTGCTGCAACGCTCGCAGAAGCTCAAGCTCGAGGCGATCGCCACCGAGCGCGAGTACGAAAACCTGCACAGCTTCAAGTACAAGGCCGATCCGGGCCGCACCGTCTACGTGAAAGTGAACAAGGGGCTGAAGTCGTTCGGCGGCTATGTGCTCGGCAAGGACGCGGTGCAGATCATCGCCGTGCCCGAGTATCCGAAGATGTTGCGCTTCGCCGCCGACGGCGCGCTGCTGTCGTTGTCGGGCGACAAGCGCGTCGGCGTCGTCGCGCGCAATGTGCCCGGCATGCAATTGGAAATCGCGCGCGTGCTGCCGGACCAGTTGCAGCATTTGGTGACCTTCAACCAGGGCACCTTTGGCAAGCCGCAGATGTACTCGTTGAGCGCGGACCAGATCACCGAGCGCTTCGTCAGCAAGGTGCCGTTCGAGGAGGGCGCCGATCCGGCCAAGGCGCGCTTCGAGGGCGTCGATCTCGGCAAGTATTTCGGCAGCGGCGCGAACGCGAAGCACGGCGTGTTCCTGCTCAAGCTCGGCGAGCTGCAGCCCGAGCCGCCAAAAGCCGAGGTCGATCCGAACGCGGACGAGCCCGCGCAGAGCGACGAGGAAGGCGCGGCCAGCGAAGGCGAGGGCGGCTACACGAGTGGCGAGAATGAAGGCGACATGCCCGGCGATGCGCGACTGATTGTCGTTACCGACCTCGGCATGCTCGCGAAGAAGTCGCTAGACGGCAGCTACGACGTCTACGTGCAGTCGATCGCGAACGGCGCGCCGGTCGCGGGCGCGACGGTCGAGGTGGCCGGCAAGAACGGCCAGACGCTGGCCTCGCATGCGACCGACGCCACCGGCCACGTGCACATCGATCCGCTCGACGCGATGAAACGCGAGAAGACGCCGACGCTGTTCGTCGTGCGTCGCGGCGACGATCTCTCGTTCCTGCCGATCGGCGAGCGCGACCGCGCGCTCGACTTCTCTCGTTTCGACGTCGGCGGCGAGCGCAATGCGAAGAACGCGGGGCGGCTGAGCGCCTATCTTTTCTCCGATCGCGGCATCTACCGTCCCGGCGACACGTTCCATGTCGGCGTGATCGTGCGCGCGGCCGACTGGAGCAAGCCGCTCGACGGCATCCCGCTGATCGCCGAAATCACCGATGCGCGCGGTACCGTCGTCGACACACGCCGGCTGCGCGTCGACACCGCGGGTTTCCTCGGCGTCGACTACACGACGCAGGAAAGCTCGCCGACCGGCACCTGGAACGTCAACGTCTACATTTCCAAGGACGGCAAAGCCGATGCGCAGATCGGTTCGGTCGGCGTGGCTATCAAGGAGTTCCTGCCCGACCGCATGAAGGCCGAGGCGCGGCTGTCGGCGTCCTCGCCGGACGGTTGGGTCAAACCGGACGGTCTCAAGGCGCTGTTCTCGCTGCAGAACCTGTTCGGCACGCCGGCGCAGAATCGCCGCGTCGAGGCGACGCTGACTTTGACTCCGGCCATCCCGAGCTTCCGCGCCTATCCCGATTACCGTTTCTTCGATCCGCAGCGCGCGAAGGAGGGCTACAACGAGACGCTGGGCGAGCGCACGACCGACGCCAAGGGCGAGGCCGAGTTCCCGCTTGATCTGTCGAAGTACGCGAACGCGACCTACCAGTTGCGTTTCTTCGCCAAGGGCTACGAGGCCGAGGGAGGGCGCAACGTCGCCGCGCAGGCGGCCCAGCTCGTGTCTTCGCTGGACTATCTGGTCGGCGCCAAGACCGACGGTGACCTCGGCTTCGTCCAGCGCAATGCCAGGCGCAGCGTCAATCTGATCGCGATCGATGCGAACGCGAAGAAGACCGGCGTCGCCGACCTCAAGGCCGTGGTCATCGAACGCCGCTACGTATCGATCCTGACCAAGCAGGATTCGGGCGTGTACAAGTACGAATCCAAGGCCAAGGACATCGTCGTGTCCGAGGCGCCGCTCGCGATCGCCGCGGCGGGCAACGACTTCGTGCTGCCGACCGACAAGCCGGGAAGCTTCGCCTTGGTCGTGCGCAACGGCGACGGCGATGAATTGAATCGCGTCGAATACAGCGTCGCCGGCGAGGCCAACCTGACGCGCTCGCTCGAACGCAACGCCGAACTGCAGCTAGCCTTGAACAAGCACGACTACGCGCCGGGCGAAGAGATCGAGATCGCCGTACGCGCGCCGTACGCCGGCAACGGCCTGATCACGATCGAGCGCGACAAGGTCTATGCGCACGCCTGGTTCAAGGCGGCGACCTCGGGCTCGGTGCAGAAGATCACCGTGCCCAAGGATTTCGAGGGCAACGGCTACGTCAACGTGCAGTTCGTGCGCGATCCCTCGTCGGACGAAATCTTCATGTCGCCGCTCAGCTACGGCGTGGTGCCGTTCTCGGTCAATCGCGACGCGCGCCGCGACGTGACCCGGATCGACGTACCAAGCCTCGTCAAGCCGGGCGATGTGCTCAAGATCAAGGTCGACGTCGCGCAGTCCTCGCGCATCGCGGTGTTCGCGGTCGACGAGGGCATCCTGCAGGTCGCGCGCTACAAGCTCGGCGATCCGCTCGACTTCTTCTTCCGCAAGCGCATGCTCGAGGTGAAGACCAGCCAGATCCTCGACCTGATCCTGCCCGAGTTCTCCAAGCTCGTCGCCATGGCCGCGCCGGGCGGCGACGCCGATGAGCTGCTTGCGCGCCACTTGAATCCGTTCAAGAAGAAACGCAAGGAACCGGTCGCGTGGTGGAGCGGCATCGTCGACATCAAGGACAGCCGCGAATTCACCTGGAACGTGCCCGACGACTTCAACGGCAAGCTGCGCGTGATGGCCGTGGCCGTGCGCGCGGACAAGATCGGCATCGCGCAGAATACGGCGACCGTGCGCGGCGACTTCGTGCTGTCGCCGAACGTGCCGAACATGGTCGCGCCGGGCGACGAGTTCGAGGTCAGCGTCGGCGTTGCCAACAACCTGACCGGCCTCGGCGGCAAGGACGTGCCGATCAGGCTCGCGTTCGCGCCGACCGCGGGGCTCGAAGTGATCGGCGCGGCCGAGCAGACCGTGACGCTGGGCGAGATGAAAGAAGGCGTCGTCGTCTACAAGTTGCGCGCGAAGGACACACTCGGCCCGGCGAAGCTCGAATTCCGCGCGAGCTACAACGACAAGTTCGCGAAGATCGGCACGGAAGTGTCGGTGCGGCCGGCGTCGGCCTATCGCAGCGACCTCGCCGTCGGCGATCTCGACAAGGGTTCGGCCGAGGTCAAGGACCTGCGTCAGGTGTTCGACGCGTTCGCCAAGCGCAATGTGTCGGCGTCGTACACGCCGCTCGTACTGGCGCAGGGATTGTCCGCCTATCTCGCCGACTTCCCGCATCGCTGCACCGAGCAGTTGATCAGCCAGGGCGTGCCGTCGCTGGTGTTCGCCGCACATCCCGAGTACGGCAGCCTCGCCGTCGACGCGAACGGCAAGCCGGTGAAACCGGCCAGCGATCCGCTGCAGGGCCTGTTCGCGGTGATGCACACGCGCCAGAACAACGAAGGCGGGTTCGGCCTGTGGACCTCGACGCCGCAGTCGCACCGGTTCGCCTCGGTCTATGCGATGCAGTTCCTGATCGAAGCGAAGGAACGCGGCCAGCGCCTGCCCGGCGACATGCTCGACTCGGGCGAGCGCTATCTGATGCAACTCGCCGCGGACGAAAGCGACGGCTCGCTCGACGGCCTGCGCGAACGCGCGTTCGCCGTGTATCTGCTGACGCGCCAGGGCACGGTGACGACGAACTATCTCGCCGCCGTGCAGAAGCGCCTCGACGACCGCCACACCAAGGTCTGGCGCGACGATCTTGCCGCGGGCTACATCGCCGCCTCGCTCAATCTGCTCAAGCAGGATCGCGAAGCCGACGCGCTGATCGCCGGCCCGCAGGCCGAGCTCACGCGCTCGACGATCGAAAATGCCTACCGCTTCCAGCCGTACTCGTACTACGGCCCGCTCGTGCGCGACGCCGGCATCCTCTACCTGCTGGCCAAACATTTCCCCGAGCGCGCGAAGGCGCTGCCGCCCGCGGCCGTCGCCAACCTGCTGCGGCCCGTGCAGCGCGGCTGGTACAACACGCTGTCGTCGGCGATGACGACCCTCGCGCTCGACGCCTACGGCGCGCAGGCCGGCGCCGACAAGCTCGCGCTCGACGCGCTGTTCAAGGACGGCACGATGAAGCCGCTGACCCAGCAGCCCGGTGCGCTCGTGCGCGCAGCGTTCGATGCCGCCGCAACGGGCCTGCGCATCGACAACGGCGCCGACGCGCACGCCTGGTATGCAGTGACGGTTGCCGGCTACGACCGCGCGCCGCCACAGACCGAGTTGAAGCAGGGCCTCGAAATCATCCGCGAATTCACCGACACCGACGGCAAGATGGTCACTTCAGCGACGCTCGGCCAGGAGATCGACGTGCACCTGAAGATCCGCGCGACCGAAGTCGACACGATCGGCAACGTCGCCATCGTCGACCTGCTGCCCGGCGGCTTCGAAGTCGTGCAGAACCCGCCGCCGGCGCCGGCCGAGGACGCCAATGCCGGCGATGCAAACGCAAACGGAGCCGATCAGAGCAGCGCCGCCGCGCAGCAGCCGGCGTGGCATTCACCGATCGGCGTGAGCGGATCGAATTGGGCCTTGGAATACGCCGACGTGCGCGAAGACCGCGTCGTCCTCTACGGCACCGCCTCGCGCTCGGTCAACGAATTCGTCTACCGCATTCGCGCGATGAATGCCGGCACGTTCGTCGTACCGCCGGCCTACGGTGAGTCGATGTATGACCGCACGGTGCAGGCAAGGTCGCTGGGGACGAAGATTGAAGTCACGAAGAAGTAGAAGCCGCTATGCAAGTGCTATCGAATCCAGTCGCGAAAATCTGGGTCGCCGTAAATTTGATGGGCATGTGTGCCTACCTTTATATGTCGTCCGAGCTTTGGGCTTCGCCGGAAGATCCATGCAATTCTGGAAGTCTTGGTGATGGATTCTATTGGCTTTGTTGCGTAGCCCCGATTCTGTTGTTTTTTATGCTTCTGAACTTCATTGCTGGGATCAAGGCAGTAGTTTTGTTTGTAAAGACTAGGAATTTCAGCTTCTCTCTTCTTTGGCTATTGATCGCATCAGTTTGGATCAACGCATTCCTTTTTGACCACATAAAGTCTTTTCCTTGCGTCGATTCTCATAGTCTGTAGGTTGGGATGAGCGCAGTGAGCCCCAACGATCGTGGTGCGGAACGGGATGCGCTGGGCATCGCTGCGCTCAGCCCAGCCTACGTTGTTCTGCGTTGCGTAGTGCGCTGTCAAAATTGGTTGATGGCCGTGTTGTTGCTGGTCGTGACGCTGATCGGCATCCGCCTCTTGCCGCACGCACCCCTGTCGCAACTCGCGCCGGGTTCGACCGCGGTGTACGACGATCGCGGCCGTCTCTTGCGTCTGACCCTGGCGAGCGACGATCGTTATCGGCAATGGGTACCGCTCGCGCAGATGCCGCCTGCACTCGTGCGGGGCGCGATGCTGCACGAGGATGCGTGGTTCCGCTGGCATCCGGGCTTCAATCCGCTCAGCCTCGCGCGCGGCGCATGGGTGACCTACGTGCGCGGCGGCAATCGGCAGGGTGGATCGACGTTGACGATGCAGCTCGCGCGCCTCGTCTACCGGCTCAACACGCGCACGCCGGGTGGCAAGCTGCGCCAGGTGCTGCGCGCGGTCGAGCTGGAGCTGTGCTATTCGAAGGATGCGATCCTCGAGGCCTATCTCAATTACGCGCCGTACGGACGCAACATCGAAGGCGCGGGCGCGGCGAGCCTGATCTATTTCGACAAGCCGGTCGCCGAGCTGACATTGCCGGAAGCGTTGACGCTCGCGGTGATTCCGCAGGAGCCGAACAGAAGGGCGGCAAAAACCGACGAAGTGCAACAACATTACGAGAAAAAGGACAGGGACGAATCGGATGTCATCAACGCACGCCTGTTCGCCGCACGCGCGCGCCTGTTCAAGCGCTGGCTCGCCAGGCATCCCGAAGACAAGGCGGCCGCATCGTTGATGCAACTGCCGCTGCGCCTGCGCTCGCCCTCGAACCTGCCGTTCGCAGCCCCGCATTTCGTCGAGGAAACGCTGGCCGATGCGCGTTTGACCGGAACGAGCGCGCCCGTGTTGAACACGACGCTCGACCTCGACCTGCAGCGCGTGCTCGAGCGGCAGGCGAAGAATCACGTCGAACACAATGCCGACCGTGGTGTGCGCAATGCGGTCGCGCTGCTCGTCGACACGCGCGATCTCGGCATCAAGGCGCTGGTCGGTTCGGCGGACTATTTCGACGGTACGATCTCGGGCCAGGTCAACGGTGCGCTGGCCAAGCGTTCGCCCGGTTCGGCGCTCAAGCCTTTCATCTACGGGCTCGGCTTCGACCAGGGCGTGCTGCATCCGCAGACCGTGCTGCGCGACGTGCCGACCGCGTTCGGGCCGTTCGCGCCGGAGAATTTCGACGGACGTTTCCTTGGGCCCGTGACCGCGACCGAGGCTCTTGTGCGCAGCCGCAATATTCCCGCGGTGTATGTGGCGTCCAAGCTCAAGAGTCCGGACTTCTACCAGTTCCTCAAGGACGCCGGCATCAGCCGCATGGCGAACGCGGATTTCTACGGCCTCGCGCTCGTGCTCGGCGGCGGCGAGGTGACGATGGAAGAATTGGCCAAGCTCTATGCGATGCTCGCCAATCGCGGTTCGCTGCAACCGTTGCGCCATCGCGTCGACGAACCGCGGATGCAGGGCGCGCGGATGTTGAGCGAAGAAGCGAGCTTCATGGTGCTCGACATGCTGCGCCAGAATCCGCGCCCCGACGACACGCTGATCTCGCAGCCCGGCGGCCTGCCCGTGTACTGGAAGACCGGCACGTCGTGGGGCTTCCGCGACGCCTGGACCGCGGGCATCGTCGGACCGTACGTGCTCGTCGTCTGGGTCGGCAACTTCGACGGCAGCGGCAATCCGGCCTTTGTTGGCGTGGAGACCGCGGCGCCGCTGTTCTTCCACATCGTCGATGCCTTGCGCGCGCGCGATGCGCAGATGCGCGAGCCGGCGCGCGCGATGCCGGAAAATCTCAAGCGCGTCGAAATCTGCCTTGCGAGCGGCGACCTGCCGAACGCCTGGTGCCCGCAACGCGGCATGACCTGGTTTATCCCCGGCAAGTCGCCGATCCGGGTCAGCACCGTGCATCGGCCGGTCGTGATCGATACGGCGACGGGGCAGGTCGCGTGCCCGCCCTACGATCCTTTGAGGACGCGCACCGAAGTGTTCGAGTTCTGGCCGTCGGATCTCGCACGCGTGTTCCGCCAGGCCGGCGTGCCGCGGCGCGCGCCGCCGGCGATCCCCGACTGCACCACCGCCGACGACGACGGTCAGGCGCCGCAGATCACCTCGCCCGTGCGCGGCGCGACCTACACGCGGCGCGCGAGCCGCGACGGCGCGGAGCGCATCGCGTTCAACGCGACCGTCGATGCGGGCGCGCGCGAGCTGTACTGGTTCGTCGACGAGGATTTCGTCGGCACGGCCAAACCGGGCGAGCCGCTGTTCTGGCAGCCCGCGGCGGCAGGCGAGTACACTCTGCGTGCGATCGACGATCGCGGTCGGGCCGATTCGCGGCGGCTGCGCGTCGATGTGGTGCAATAGCGTTTCCCTTCTCCCATCGGGAGAAGATGGCGCGAAGCGCCGGATGAGGGAAGTGCGTTGCAATACTCTGCGGCGTTGAGTCGTGTGAGGCTTTTCCCTCATCCGCCCTTCGGGCACCTTCTCCCGGCGGGAGAAGGGAAGATTGGACAACCCATATTTCGCAGGAGATTGAACATGCCTACCCAGCTCGAAAAAGTCGTCTACACCGCCCACGCCACCGCCACCGGCGGACGCGATGGTCGCGGCCGTTCGTCCGATGGCCGCATCGATGTCGTGCTCAAGCCGCCGAAGGAGATGGGCGGAACGGGCGAGGGCGTCAATCCCGAGCAGTTGTTCGCGGTCGGCTACGCGGCCTGTTTCATCGGCGCGGTCAAGTTCGTCGCCGGGCAGGAGAAAGTGCAGGTGCCGGCCGACACGACGATCGAGAGCGCGGTCAGCATCGGTCCGATTCCGAAAGGCTTCGGCATCGCGGTGGAGATGAAGATCTCGATGCCGGGCGTCGACCGTGCGGTTGCGCAAAAAATCGTCGAGCGCGCGCACAACGAGGTGTGTCCCTACTCGAACGCGACGCGCGGCAATATCGACGTGAAAATCACCGTCGTCTGATCCGAGCGGGCCGCCCAGGTTCGGCGACCCGCATTCCGCCCACTTGTCACGAGGCGCGGCATGGAACACGAATACGACTATCTCATCGTCGGCGGCGGCATG
>JAFEFQ010000271.1 GCA_018240505.1 Pseudomonadota bacterium | reverse complement strand
ATCGTGCGGTAGTCGAGGCCGAAGCGGCGGCGCAGGCCGTTGCCGAGGCGGTTCAGCGCGCCGACGAAGCGCTGCAGCGCGTCGCCTACGCGCACGAGCCAGGCCGGCGCGGCGTGCTCGCAGTCGAATTCGTCACCGTGGCTGACCTTGTAGCGGCGGCCGTCCGCGCCGACGTGCACGGCGTCGAGCGCAATGTCGATGCCGCCGAAGCGCTGCCCGGCGAAGCGGCGCAGCGGCGCGTCGTGGTTGCCCGGGATGAAGGTCACGCGCGTACCGCGCGCGGCGATCGCGAACAGTTCCATCAGCACCGCGGTATGGCTCGCGTGCCAGAACGGCTTCAGCAGCATGTTCTCGAGGTCGACGATGTCGCCGACGAGATACAGGCGCTCGCTCGTCGTCGCGCGCAGGAAATCGAGCAGGTAGCCGGCCTGGCAGTCGCGCAGGCCCAGATGCACATCGGAGATGAAGATGCTGCGGTAGCGGCGCGTCTGCATGGCGGTCTCCCGGGGTCGGCCCGGGAATGCAGCATAAGCAAAAAGTATAAAAAGTTTGTTTCGCGCGAAAGTCAGCGTGATGACACTGAATTGAGGGCTGAGGGCTGAGGGCTGAGGGCTGAGGGCTGAGGGCTGGGAATCAGCGTGTCTCGAGCGCACGCCGTGCAACGGGCAGGATGGCTTCGCTCCAACGGCGGTAGGCGGTGCCGCTCGGATGCAGGCCGTCGGCGACGACGAGGCCGGGGTCCTCGCGCGAAAACGCGGTCACGTCAACGTGGTGGACGCGCGCCGACCGGGAAATTTCCGCATTGGCGGTGTTGTACCGATCGATCTCGCGCGCGGTCTGTGCCGCGTCGCGGCCGCTTTCACGGCCGAAGCGCGTGACGCCCCAGTCGGGAATCGAGACGACGATGACGCGGCCGGGCCTGCCGCCCGCCAGTTCGATCGCGCGTTCGAGCAACGCGCGGAATTCGTCGCGGTAGTTGGCGAGGTCGCGGCCGCGATACTGGTTGTTGACGCCGATCAGCAGCGTGACGAGGTCGTAGGGCGGATCGAAGGCATGTTGCGCCATCGCCGCGGCGAGTTCGTCCGTGGTCCAGCCGGTGCGGGCGAGGATGTCAGGCGCGGCGATGCCGAGCGCCTGCGCGAGTTGCACCGGCCAGCGCTCGGCCTCGGCCACGCCTTCGCCGATCGTGTAGGAGTCGCCGAGGGCGAGGAAGCGCGGAGATGCATTCATGTGCGTAGGGGCTCGATTCATCGAGCCCGCTCTTGGCTGAGTGAAAGACCGGGCGCGATAAATCGCGCCCCTGCAATCGCAGCGTCACGCCACCTGGCGTTGCTGCGTCGCGGCCATGCGTTCGAGCACGCGCTCGATGCGCGCGAACACTTCGCGCATCTGCGCCGCCAGCGGCAGCAGGGTGATGCGGAAATGGTTGCGCGGCACGCAGTTGAAGCCGCGGCCCGGCACGATCAGCACGCTCTCGCTTTCGAGCAGGTCGAGGGCGAAGGCCTCGTCGTCGAATCCGGGCAGGCGGTCGGCGCGCACGCTCGGGAACGCGTACATCGCGCCCTTCGGCGCGACGAGGTCGAGCCAGCGGCTCGCCGCGCAGGCCTCGATCACGGCGGCGCGCGTCTCGTACAGGCGTCCGCCCGGCGCGACGAGCTGGGCGATCGTCTGCGGCCCTTCGAGCGACGGCGCGATCGCGTACTGGCCGGCGACGTTCGCGCACAGGCGCAGGGACGCGAGCAGGTCGAGCGCGGCTTCGAGCGGTTCGATCGCCGCGTTCGCGCCGGTCATCGACAGCCAGCCGACGCGGTAGCCGCAGGCACGCTGCACCTTCGACAGGCCGTCGAAGGTCAGGCAGGGCACGTCGCCGGCGAGCTTCGCGAGCGGCGTGAAATCGGCCTGGTCGTAGACGATCTCGTCGTAGATTTCGTCCGACATCAGCACGAGGCCGTGCCGGTCGGCGATGCGCACGATCGCTTCGAGCAATTCGCGCGGATAGATCGCGCCGGTCGGATTGTTCGGGTTGACCAGCACGATCGCGCGCGTGCGCGGCGTGACCAGCGCCTCGATCTCGGCCGCGTCGGGCGTGTGCCCGCGTTCGGCCGGGCAGCTGTAGTAGACGCAGCGGCCGCCGTTGAGCGTGACCGCGGCGCTCCACAATGGATAGTCGGGGCTCGGCAGCAGCACTTCGTCGCCGTCGCTGAGCAGCGCGCGCAGCGCGAGGTCGATCAGTTCGCTGACGCCGTTGCCGATAAAGATGCGGTCGACATGCGCCTGGGCGATGCCGTGCGCATGTTGCTGGCCGACGATCGCCTCGCGCGCCTCGATCAGGCCCTTCTGGTGGCAGTAGGCCTCGCTCGAGACGAGATTGCGCTCGATCGCCTGGCGCACGTGATCGGGCACGGTGAAGCCGAACACCGAGGGGTTGCCGATGTTGAGCTTGGCGATCTTGCGCCCGGCGGCTTCGAGTTCGTGTGCGCGGCGGGCGAGCGCGCCGCGGATTTCGTAACGCACGTTTTCCAGACGCGCACCGGTGCGCACGGGACTGCTGACTCGACTCGACTTGCCTTGCATCGACATGGGAACCACGGCCTTTCCGAGGCGTTTACGGAAGTTGAACGAATGATCCTAGCGGAACAGGGCTCGAATTCAAGCATTTTGCGGGCGCCGCGGCGTCCTGTGGTCAGCCCGGCCGCGCCGCCATGGCCGTGGCGGCGGCGATATTCTGGCGCACGCGCGGCGCTTCGCCGGGCGGAAGCAGCGGATCGGCGAGCATTTCGCGCGAGACCGCGATGCAGGCGGCATAGTCCTGCAACGCGTAAAGCGCGGCGGCCAGTTCGTAGCGCGCCAGCCAGCCGTAGGCGGGACGATGGACGCGCAGGCTGTCCGTGGACGGAGGCGTCGCGCAGGCGATGCGCGCGTAGTCGCAGGCCTCGGCGTGTCGCCCCTGCATGCGCAGATATTGGGCGAGAAAGCACGCCGGTTCCGCGCGCGCCGGCCGAAAGCGGTGGGCGTCGAGATAGGCGGCGACGACCTCGTCGAACGGATGCCCCAGTTGCTGCCTGAGCCGGGCGATCATGAACTTGGAAAAGTATACTTCCTCGACCCAGCCGCCCATGTCGACGCGTTGCCGGTAGACGTCGATCGCCTCGGCGGGCTGGCCGGCGTCGCGCAGGCTTTGCGCGAGATAGAACACGTGGCGTGCGTTGCCGGGCTCGTCGACAAGGGCGCGGCGCAGCACGTCGACGTCGCGCCGGTACTTGTCGCGCGGATCGCCCTGGCTGCGCGCGCCGCCACCGATGCGACGGATGCGCGCGCCGCCGAGTTTCCTCACGCCGGCGAGTTGCGCGCAGGTCAGGTGCTCGTGCACGACCCCTTCCCAGGCCCAGTCCAGGTCGAGACGCACGAGCGCGTCGCGCCAATAGTTCGTGTGCCGGTCGACGATCTCCAGCGCGTAGCCGGGCCCGTCGAGGCCGCCGAACCCGCGTCCCGCATCGACCTCGAACACGTCGTCCGCGTCGATGATGAGCGCATAGTCGCCGTGCCGGCGCGCGAGGGCCAGCGCCTCGTTGCGGTTGCTCGCGAAATCGACCCACGGCCGTTCGATCAGCTCGCCGGGCAGATGCCCAAGTAACTGCCGGATGCGGTCCTGGGTGCCGTCGGTCGAACCCGTGTCGGCGATCGCCCAGCAATCGACGTGCGCCAGCACGGAACGCAGGCAACGGTCGATGACCGCGACCTCGTTCTTCACGATCATGTTCAGGCACAGACGCATGCGCGACTTGTCGTCCTCGTCAGTTCTTCGGTTGCCCGGCTAGAATGTCGAGCATGCCATCGCTGGACAAACCGCCTCAAGCCTTGCACGCCATCGGCTGGCGCGACGACACGCCCTTGCCCGACGGGGCGGCGCAGAGCTGGCGCCTCGCCCGCGTGATCGTCCAGCACCGCAACGGCTACGTGCTCAGCGACGGCGAGGAGGAATTCCCCGCCCAGCCCGCGCCGCGATTCCTGCGCCGCCGCGCCGCGCCCGACGCCCGCCCGGCGGTCGGCGATTTCGTCCTCGTCGATGCGGCGACGCCGGCGGTCATCCAGCAAGTGCTGCCGCGGCGCAGCGTGCTCGCGCGCGCCGCCGCGGGCGAGCGCTACGCGCGCCAGATCATCGCCACGAACATCGACACCGCCTTCGTGCTCATGGGACTCGACGGCGACTTCAATCCGCGCCGCATCGAGCGCTATCTGCTGCTGATCGCCGGCAGCGGCGTGCGGCCGGTGATCGTGCTGACCAAGGCCGATCTCGTCGCCGACGCCGCGCGGCACACCGAAATCGCCGCGTTGCGTGCGCAGTTGCCGCAGGACGTCGAAGTGCATGCGCTCAACGCCAAGGATGCGAGGGCGGTCGCGCCGCTGCTGCGCCATCTGCGCCGCGGCGACAGCGCCGTGCTGCTCGGCTCGAGCGGCGCCGGCAAGTCGACCTTGACGAACACCCTGCTCGGGCGCGAGCGCCAGGCCACCGGCACGGTGCGCGAGCACGACAGTCGCGGCCGCCACACGACCACGCAGCGCGCGTTGATCGCGCTGCCGAGCGGCGGCTGCCTGATCGACACGCCCGGCATGCGCGAACTGAAACTCACGGGCGAGGAGGACCTCGCCGCGTCGAGCTTCGACGATATCGAGGCGCTCGCGCTCGAATGCCGCTTCGGCGATTGCGCGCACGGCGCCGAACCCGGCTGCGCGGTGCGCGCCGCGCTCGAATCGGGCGCGCTCGATCCGGCGCGCTGGGAGAACTACCGGAAATTGCGCGAAGAGCTCGGCAGCGCGAACGAATCGTTCGTCGTGCAACTCGAACGCAAGGCCGATGCGAAGGTGCAGACGCGCGCGCTCGGCAAGCGCCTCGTCGACAAGTACGGCCGGCGCTGATGACGGCTCGCTCGAGTTCCGCATCGGTGCCCGCCGCGGTGACGACGGCGCTGGCCAGGGCGAAGGATGCCTTGCGCCGCAACGACGCGGTCGCCGCCGAGCACGCCTTGGTCGGCGCGATGGCGCTCGCGCCGCGGCATGCGGAGATCCTGCGCCTGCTCGGCAGCGCGCTGGCCATGCAGGGCCGGCATGGCGAGGCGGCGGCGAACCTGCGCGAAGCGATCGCGCTGCAGCCCGACGATGCGCTCGCGCACAACAGCCTCGGCAACGCGCTCGGCCGTCTCGGCGACAAGGCCGGCGCCGCGACCGCGTTCGCGCGCGCCTGCACGCTCGCGCCCGATCTCGCGCCGCTCTGGTACAACCACGCCAAGGCCTTGTGCGAGGACCTGCGCAACGAGGAGGCGCTGCCCGTGCTCGAACGCGCGACGCAACTCGCGCCGGACAACCTGCGCGCGCAATTCCTGCACGCCCATGCCTTGCGCGTGACGGGCCGCTTCGCCGAGTCGGCGGCGCGGTACCGGCGCATCCTCGCGCAGCACGCTGCCGCCGAGGCCTGGCTCGGCCTCGCCAATCTCAAGAATCAACGCTTCGATGCGAACGATGTCGCCGCGATGGAGCGCATCGCGCGCGCCGACCTCGGCGTCGACGATCGCAATTCCATCCTGTTCGCGCTCGCGCGCGGCTACGAGGATCTCGCTCGCTACGACGATGCGTTCCACACCTATCTCGCCGCCAATGCGAGCGTGCGCCGCCACCGTCCGTGGGACGCCGCGCGGTTCAGCGCGCGCGTCGATGCGATCCTCGCGGCGTTCACGCCGCTGCCGGTCGGCGCAGCGGGCGGGCAGGGCGAGGAGGCGATCTTCATCGTCAGCCTGCCGCGCGCGGGCTCGAGCCTGACCGAGCAGATTCTCGCCTCGCACGCGCAGGTCGACGGCGCGGGCGAACTGGCCGACCTGCCCGCGGTGCTGGACGAGGAATCGCGCCGCCGCGGCGAACCTTTCCCTGTGTGGGTGGCCGCGGCTTCGCCGGCCGACTGGCAGCGCCTCGGCGCGCGCTACCTCGAACGCACCGCGCGCTGGCGGCGCGAACGTCCGCGCTTCACCGACAAGCTGCCGGACAACTGGCAATACCTCGGCGCCGCGCTGGCGATGCTGCCGGGCGCGCGCGTGGTGATCTGCCGGCGCGATCCGCTGGAAACCGCGCTCGCCTGTTTTCGCCAGTTGTTCGCCGGCGGCGGCCAGCCTTTCAGCTACGATCTCGAAGATATCGCGCGCTATTCTCATGACTTCGATCGCGCGACGCAGCGATGGCGCGAGCTGCATCCGGCGCAGACGCATGTGCAGGACTACGAAGCGCTCGTCGCCGACAGCGAGGCGCAGATCCGCGCGCTGCTGGCCTTCTGCGACCTGCCGTTCGACGAACGCTGCCTGCGCTTCCACGAGACCGAGCGCGTCGTGCGCACGGCCAGCGCCGGACAGGTGCGCGAACCCCTGCGCCGCGACACCGCGCGCGCGGCGAAGTACGCCAGCCTGCTCGATCCGTTGCGCGCGGCCCTGGGCATGCCGCCGTTTGCCGGCAAGTAGGCAAGGCCGCGGCGATGCGCTAAGGTCGCCGGCATGGGCGACGACGGCGCATTGCTGGACGGCTTGAGCGAGCTCGACCGCCGCCTCGTCGCGGCGGTCAAGGGCATCAAGCTGCTCGGCGCGGTGAGCTGGCCGGCCTCGGTGCAGGCCCAATTCCTCGACGGCTGGCGGCGCGGCAATCCGCTGCTGCCGGACGTTGCATACGCGAAGACCGACCAGGCGGCCGCACGCGAGGAACTCGAAGACATTTTTCTCGCCGCGGCCGCGCAGCATCCGGTCGGCGACTATCTGCGCCGCGCGGCGCAGTCGTGGATCTACGCGACGGAGTTGCTCGACGCGGCCGGCACGCCGGCGATCACCGAACATTCCGTGCGCCTGTTCGGCCGACCGGGCGACCGCCTGCCGGGCGGCACGGTCAGCAATCTCGACGCGGCACGGCATTTCATCGAGCTCGCCGACGAACTCGGCAGCGAGCTGGTCGAGGACGACAACGCGGCGAGCATTCCGGCCGCGCAGTTGCGCGACGAATTGCAGCGCGAGATCGGCGCGTTCTTCAGCCACGACAAGGTCGGCGTGGAGCTCGATCCCGACCTGATCGCGAAGGCCGCCGCCGGTCCGACCCGCATCCGCCTGCGCGCCGGCGCGAACTTTTCCAGCTACGACCACCACCAGCTGCTCGAGCACGAGGCGTTCGTGCACACGCTGACCGCGCTCAACGGCCGCGGCCAGCCGCACCTGAAATCGCTCGCGCTCAACTCGCCGCGCATCACCGCGACGCAGGAAGGCCTGGCCACGTTCGCCGAGCTGATGTCGGGCGCGATCGACATCGGCCGCATGAAGCGCATCTCGCTGCGCATCCTCGCGATCGACCTGGCTTTGAACGGCGCCGACTTCATCGAAGTGTTCAAGTTCTTCCTCGATGCCGGGCAGAATGAAACCGACAGCTTCACTTCGGCGATGCGCGTGTTCCGCGGCGCGCCGCTCGGCGGCGGCGCGGCGTTCACCAAGGACACGGTCTACCTGCACGGCCTCTTGTCCGTGCACACGTTCTTCCGCTGGGCGCTGAAAAACGGCAAGCTCAAGCTCTGCCGCAGCCTGTTCGCCGGCAAGATGACCCTGCACGACGTGCTCGCGCTCGAGCCGTATTTCGATTCGGGTTTCATCGCCGCGCCCGTGTATATTCCGCCATGGGTGCAGAACGCGCACGGCCTCGCCGGCACGCTCGCGTTCTCGCTGTTCGCCAACCGCATCCGTCTCGATCGCGTCGAGGCGGAGGACTTGGTGCTCGGAGTCTGAGGCCCACTCGTTGTTGCGCCCGTCGCTGCAGCGAGGAGCCACGAAGTCCATTGCCTTTCTGGAGGGAGAGCCATGCGTCGTCTTGTTCTTGCGTTGACCTTGTCGAGTTTGTGCGTCGGCGCGGGCGCGGCGGAAACCAGCTCGCAGCTCGCGCAAGGCGTGTTGCCCGACGTGACCGCGTGGCGGCGCGACTTCCACCAGCATCCGGAACTGTCCAACCGCGAAACGCGCACGGCAAAGATCGTCGCCGACGAGTTGAAGAAGCTCGGCTACACCGTGCGTACCGGCATCGCCCACACCGGCGTCACCGGCGTGCTCAAGGGCGGCAAGCCGGGGCGCCGGCTCGCGATCCGCGCCGACATGGACGCGCTGCCGGTGACCGAGCAGGTCGACCTGCCGTTTGCCTCGAAGGTGAAGTCGCAGTACGCCGGCCGCGAGGTCGGCGTCATGCACGCCTGCGGCCACGATTCGCACACGGCGATGCTGCTCGGACTGGCCGAGATCTTCGCGAAGATGAAGAGCGACCTGCCCGGCGAAATCATGCTGGTCTTCCAGCCGGCCGAGGAGGGTGCGCCTCCGGGCGAGGAAGGCGGCGCTTCACTGATGGTCAAGGACGACGTGTTCAAGGATTTCAAACCCGATGCCGTGTTCGGCATGCACGTCGTCAGCTCGCTCAACGTCGGCCTCGTCGGCGTGCGTCCGGGCGGCGCGATGGCCAGCTCCGATGCGTTCCACATCATCGTGCACGGCAAGCAGACGCACGGCGCCGTGCCTTGGGCCGGGATCGACCCGATCGTCACCGCGGCCGAGATCGTCACCGCCGCGCAGACCATCGTCAGCCGCCAGCTCGACATCAGCAAGAATCCGGCCGTGCTGACCTTCGGCACGTTCCACGGCGGCACGCGCTTCAACATCGTGCCCGACAGCGCGGAGTTGACCGGCACGATCCGTACGTTCGACGAAGGCATGCGCAAGCAGATCATGGACAGCCTGCGGCGCACGGCCGAGCACGTCGCCGCGGCGAACGGCGCGACGGTCGACGCGCAGATTCCGTCGAGCGAGAGCACCAACCCGGTCAACTACAATGATCCCGCGCTGACCGCGCGCGTGCGCGAAAGCCTCGAGAAAGCCGTCGGCAAGGACAAGGTGATCGAGTCGCCGCGCTGGACCGCGTCGGAGGATTTCCCGTATTTCGCGCTCGGCGCGAAAGCGCCATCCGTCTACTTCTTCGTCGGCGCGACGCCGAGCGGACAAGATGCTGCGACCGCGCCGATGAATCACTCGCCGAAATTCTTCCTCGACGAAGGCGCGCTGCCGGTCGGCGTCGCGGCGATGCTGCAGGCGAGCCTGGATTTTCTGAGCAGCAGTGCGCCTTGATCGAATAAAGAGAGAGTGAGAGTGAATCTGTTTTCTTTTCTCTGCGCAGCCGTAGGGATTGCAATCGTGCCGATCGCCTTTGCCGACGGTGCGGCGCTGCAGCCGCGACGTGCAGATCAAGAATCGTTCATTGCCCAGGCTGTTTTTGCCGAGGGGAAACTCTGGCTACGCTCCGATGCCGGAACTGTATCGAGCATCAAAGAGGGCGAAGGCAAGCGCAAGGAAATTACCACGCCGCAGCCAGTGCTTGGTTTGTGGCGCAACCAAAGCGTGCCTTGGATCATCGCCTGTTCGTCCTCGGACTGCAGGGAATGGACGCTCGCCAAACACAATGGCGGCAAATTCTCGGCTTTTGCGAAGCTGCCGACACAGGGGGATGAACTTGTTGCTGCGAGCGGCGCAGATGACAACGTGGTCGTCCTCACCACACGACGTCTGATAAGTCTCGGGACGGGATCGCAAACTATTGTTTCGCTCTCCGCGCCCCTGCGACAGGCGCCGATGCGGACGATACTGGTCACTCCAGAAGCCATCTTCGTCGGGTTGAATATCGGTGAATGGGGCGGCGGCATGAGTCGCATTGACCGCCGAACGGGTAAGGTTTCGGCCGTCGGCTGCAGTCAATCGGATGCGGACTGCGATGGCCCGATTGTTGCGGATGTCGATCCGGTGAACGGCATCGCGGTCGAACCGTGGCAACGCAATTGTGTGGCCGCTGCCGTCGGGCTCGTCCATATGTTGTCGCATGGACGGGTAGTCGAAATCTGCGGCGATCGCGTGCGGCAGGTGTATTCCGCCACTTTTGCGACGCCAGTAGGCGCGGATAAGACTACTGTCGCATGGTTGAAAGAAGTGAGCGTGCCTTTCTTTTCATTGGAAGCCTGTGGTGCAGACTTGTGCGCCGTTGCAACGGATGGCATCCATCGCATTGGTCGCGATGGCGGGGTGCGAGTTGCGGAATTGCCCGAATTCGCCGAGATCGGCGGTGTAGGAGTGAGCTTCCGGCATCCGGATTTCGTGCTCGTCGCCACCAGAGTCAATCAGCGTGTATCGGTCAGTGGCGCTGTGCCGATACTGGTGCCGCGCAACTAGAGCAAATTCGCGTCAACCATCGACGCGAAAAGCGCCCCCTTCCGGCTGCCGCCACCTTCCCCCGCGCTACGCGCAGGGGAAGGATTCCTGCCATGCAACGCCACTCTTTGCTCCCTTCTTCTGCGCAGCGGGGGAAGGTGCCCCGAAGGGGTGGAAGGGGGCGCGTTTGTAAGCATCTGAGTCGAAAATGCTTTAACCGCGCGGCGGCAAGGTTCCGCTGTCGAGCAGCTGGCGCGCGGCGAGATCGAAGCCGCGCCATGCCGCGGCGGCGAGCGCGCCGCCCGTGCTGACGCGGCGCACGCCGAGCGCGGCAAGGTCGGCGACGCGCATCTGCGGGTTCATGAGCAGCACGTTGACCGGCTTCGGCGCGACCGCGCGCACGATGCGCGCGGTCGCTTCGGGATCGGCGACACCGGGCGCATAGAGCACGTCGGCGCCGGCGTCGGCGTAGGCGACGAGGCGTGCGATCGTCGCGTCGAGGTCGGGCTGGCCGAGCAGGAATCCTTCCGAGCGCGCGACGAGCATGACGTCCTCGCCGCTGGCGTCGATCGCCGCGCGCGCCGCGCGGATGCGTTCGGTGGCGTGGCCCGGCGAATGCAGGCCGCGTCCGTCGCGGTCTTCGATCGACAGGCCGGCGACGCCCGTGGCGACGGCGAGCGCGACATTCGCGGCAACGCCGTCGGGGTCGGCGGCGAAACCGTCCTCGAAGTCGGCGTTGACCGGCAGGCCGGTCGCCGCACACAGGCCGCGCAGATGTTCGAGCACGGCGTCTCGAGGCAGCGCGTTGTCGTCGCGGCCTAGCGACCAGGCGAGGCCGGCGCTGGTCGAGGCGAGCGCCTTGAAGCCGAGTTTTTCGAGGCGGCGCGCGCCGCCGATGTCCCAGGGATTGGGCAGCACGAAACAACCCTGCGCGTGCAGGGCGCGGAAGGCGGCGCGCTTTTCGGCGACGGGAATCGGCATGGTGCGCTCCTGACAACGAGCGCGCAGTATGCGTTGCATCGGTCGTCGCGGGCAGCGCCAATTTCGCGGTTGGCGTCGATGCCGCCCGGCGTCGGCATGCGCGCGGGAGCCGATCAGCCCGGTGCGAAGCGCACCGTGAACGCCGCGCCGCCGAGATTTTCCGATTTCGACACGGTGAGATTGCCGCGGTAGGCCTTGAGCAGGTCCTGCACGATCGCAAGGCCGATGCCGTGGCCCTGCACGCGCTCGTCGCCGCGCACGCCGCGCTGGAGCAGGTGCTCGACCTTGTCCGCGGGAATGCCCGGGCCGTCGTCCTCGACCATGAAGATGAGGCCGTTGCGCCGCGCGCCGGGCACGCCGGGGATCACGCGCGCGGTCAGCAGCACGCGATGGCTGGTCCACTTGAACGCGTTTTCGAGCAGGTTGCCGAGCAGTTCGAGCAGGTCGCCTTCCTCACCGTAGAACTGTGCCTTCGGGTCGACATCGAATTCGCAGAGGATCTTTTTCGCCGCATACACCTTTTCCAGGCCGCTGACGATCTCCTCGGCGTGCGGCTCGATCAGGATCGGCGCGGCGAACGTCGAATGCCCGCTCGTCGCCGCGCGCGAGAGCTGGTAGGCGACGATCGAATCCATGCGCCCGACCTGCTCGAGCACGGTCCAGCGGAACTCTTTGCCGTCCGCGCCCGACTCGAGCTGGCTGCGTACGACGGCGAGCGGCGTCTTCAGGCTGTGGGCGAGGTCGGAGAGGGTATTGCGGTAGCGCTTCAGACTGTTGCGCTCGCTGTCGATGAAGTCGTTGATGCTGCCGGCGAGGCGCTTGAGTTCGAGCGGGTAGTCGGTCGACAACTGCTCCTGCTCGCCGCGCTCGACGCGGCCGAGCTCGATGGCGATCTGTCGCGCCGGTTGCAGGATCCAGCGCACGACGCCGAGCAACAGCAGCAGCAGGCCGACCGCAAGACCGCCGAAGGTGAACACGAGGCTGCGGCGGAACACGTTGCGTTGCACTTCCAGGTGCTTCGCGTCCTCGGCGATGTGGATCGTCGTCAGCACCGGATCCTTGCCGGCGACCGGCCAGGACAGGCCGTAGCTGTACAAGTATACTTTTCCGCCGGCGCCGTCGATCGGGGTCGTCGTGAACTCGGTGGCGCCCGGCTTGAGCGTCGCGTCGAACTGCGGCAGATCGGCAACGGCGTAGGCCGATTGCGAGCGCCAGTTGTCGCGACGCACGCCATCGACCTCGACCGGGCCGGCCATGGCCGCGTAGAGCCCGCTGTCGGGGCTGAGAAACGGTTCGGGATCGACCTCTGGCGGCAGCCAGCGCCGCGCGCGGCTCACGTCGGACTTGGCGATGTAGGCCTCGGCGTAGCCCTGCAGGCGGTCGTGCAGCGTATTGCGCAAGGTCTGGTAGATCGCCTGATCGAGGGCGACGCCGGTCATGCCGAGGAACGCCACCAGCACGACGCCGGCGGCGAGCAGCGAGCGCGCTTGCAGGGAAAGAGGTCGGCGCGCCATGCAGGGGGAAGAAGTGGCTTATTTCGCGGCGGTTTCGTCCGCAGCGGCCTCGTGCGCGCCTTCGCTGCGCGGGATCGCGAAGCGGTAGCCGCGCCCGCGCACGGTCTCGATCGGTTTGAGCGAGTTGTCCGGGTCGAGCTTGCGCCGCAGGCGGCCGATGAACACTTCGAGCACGTTGGAGTCGCGGTCGAAATCCTGCTGGTAGATGTGTTCGGTCAGGTCGGCCTTGGACACGAGCTCGCCGGCATGCAGCATCAGGTATTCGAGCACCTTGTATTCGTAGCTGGTCAGGTCGGCCGGGCTGCCGCCGACGTGCACGGTCTGCGCGGTCGTGTCGAGCACGATCGGGCCGCATTCCAGCGTCGGCTTGGTCCAGCCCGAGGCGCGGCGCACGAGGGCGTTGATGCGCGCGAGCAGTTCCTCGACATGGAACGGCTTGACCAGGTAGTCGTCGGCGCCGTGCTTCAAGCCCTGCACCTTGTCCTGCCAGCTCGAGCGCGCGGTCAGGATCAGGATCGGGTACTTTTGCCCGGCGTCGCGCAGGTCCTTGACCAGGTCCATGCCGGATTTCTTCGGCAGGCCGAGGTCGATGATGGCGACGTCGAACGGCACTTCGCGGCCGAGGAACAGGCCTTCCTCGCCGTCGGCGGCGGTGTCGACGGCAAAACCGTCGCGCTTGAGGCGCGCGGCGAGAGTCTCGCGCAGCGGGGCTTCGTCTTCGACCAGTAGTACACGCATGGCATTTCCTTGGTTTTTGCGATCGTCCGTGACCGCGAAGATCACAAGGCAGCCATCCATGGCCGCACTTCTGAATTCAAGACTGGTCCGCCGCGACTTCGACGATTTTGACCTGGCCGCCGCGCGTGAGCAGCTTGATCCGGTAGATCGTCTTCCTGCCTTGGGTCTTGGTCTCGGCGGACAGCACCTTGCCGCCCGTCTCGCGCTGCACCTTGGCGATCGCCTCGTGCATGGTCAGCGACGCGGCGAAGGCATCATGCGACGAGAGCGCGAATGCGGCAAGCAGGACGATCGTGGCAAAACGGAATTTCATCTCGGGCAGCGGCGACGGGTTCGGCGGTGGCGGGCGGGCGATTCGTGGTCCGGGACAGCCACTATGGGAAATTCGATTGAATTGGGCCTGAACTGGTCGGCATGTTGCATGGAACCGTTGCGCCTGCGGCTGGAAGCGGCGGGCCGTCAGGCGGCCCGCGCATGTTCGCTCATGCCGGCCAGGGCCGATTCGACGACGCTGAAGTCGGCGCCGGGCCGGTGCATGCGCTCGCTCAGCGTGCGCCGGAAAGCGCGTGCGCCGGGCAGGCCGTGATACAGGCCGAGGATATGCCGCGCGACGTGGTTGAGCGCTTCGCCGTGCGCAAGCTGCGCCTCGATGTACGGACGCAGGCGGTCGAGGATCTCGTCGCGTTCGGGCAGCGGCGTGCCGAACAGCGCCTGCTCGCAGCGCGCGAGCACGAACGGATCGTGGTAGGCCGCGCGCCCGAGCATGACGCCATCGACCGTTTCACAATGCGCCGTCGCCGCGTCGGCATCGACGATGCCGCCGTTGATCACGATCGCGAGCTGCTGGAATTCCTGCCTGAGCCGGTACACGCGTTCGTAGTTGAGCGGCGGAATCTCGCGGTTCTCCTTCGGCGAGAGGCCGTGCAGCCAGGCCTTGCGCGCGTGCACGATCAGGGTTTTCAGCCCGGCGCCGAGCAGCGTCTCGACGAAGCGGTGCAGATCCTCGTAGTCGTCCTGCTCGTCGACGCCGATGCGGCATTTCACCGTGACCGGCACCGACACCGCCGCGCGCATCGCCGCGACGCAATCGGCGACCAGCGCCGGTTCGCGCATCAGGCAGGCGCCGAAGCGTCCCGACTGCACGCGGTCGGACGGGCAGCCGACGTTGAGGTTGATCTCGTCGTAACCCCAGCCCTCGCCGATGCGCGCGCACTGCGCGAGTTCGGCCGGCTCATGCCCGCCGAGCTGCAGCGCGAGCGGATGCTCGGCCGCGTCGAAATCGAGATGGCGCGCGCGATCGCCGTGCAGCAGCGCGCCGGTCGTCACCATCTCGGTGTACAGGCGCGCATGCGGCGCGAGCAGGCGATGAAAAAACCGGCAATGGCGATCGGTCCAGTCCATCATCGGAGCGACGCACAGCCGCCAGGCCGCGCCGTCGTCGGCTTGCTCATTCAAATCAATGGATTGCACGCGTTTTTCCGCGACAGACATGTCTTAAACCTGGCCTAAAAGTCCCGGTCACTCCCGGGAAATCGAGCGCAATTTTACCAAGGACGCAGCGATGACAGCTCTTCGGCCACACGGCCGAGAGCAAAACCGTCGGATTGCTACCGGTTCGTCCCCGGCTGTGCGCGATCGAACGTCTCCGCGAACCGATCGGATGTGAGTTCCTGCAGCGCGGTACGCAACCGGGTCGATTCGGAGCGACCGATGGCTGCCTCGAAGCCCACCTGAGCCGCCGCCCAGGCCGCATCGCTCTGCTTGAGCTTCTTCCGCCCCAACGCGGTGAGCGTCACGATACGACTGCGGCGGTCGCGAGGGTCTGCCTTGAGTTCGATGAATCCGTCCCGCTGCAGGGGTTTCAGGGTATGCGCCAGGCCGCCGGAATCCATCACGAGCACCTCGGCCAGCGCACCCACGGAGAGGCGGCCGCTACGCTTCAACTGGGCGAGGATCGCGCGCTGGGTGACCTTCAAGTCACAGGCGGCAAGCGCACTGTCATAGAGCTGGGACATCCGGCGGGATGCTTTCCTGAGCGCCGTGCAGTAGCAGGGCCCGTGCTCGTTTCCTGCTTTGCCTTTGATTGCGGCCACGTCGAATCCCCGCGCATGGAGAGTTGCAAAAATTACCTGCATATGCTTCCATTATGATAACAGCATATGCAGACATTTACGACCTGTTGTCAGCAATCAAGGAGCCCGCCATGCCGCTCGTTCGCATCGATCTTCGCAAGGGCAAAACCGCCGAATACCGCCGGCGCGTGGGCCAGGCCGTCTACGACGCGTTGATCGGCGTGGGCGTGCCCCGCGACGACCGATTCCAGGTCATCCAGGAACATGATTCCGCGGGCTTGGTCTTTGACCCCGGCTATCTCGGAGTCTCCCGCTCGGAGGACTTCATCTCGATTCAGATCACTTGGAACGAGGGGCGCACTCTGGAGCAGAAGCGCGCCCTGTACCGGGCGATCGCCGATGGCCTGCATGCGAGCGTGGCCTTGCGCCCCGAGGACGTGTTCATCAGTCTGGTCGAGGTGAAGAAAGAGAACTGGTCGTTCGGCAACGGCGTCGCCCAGTATGCCGGCTGACCAAGGTGACGGTATTCGTGTCGCGATTCGGGTTTGCGCAGGTGATCGCATGGGCGTGACGGGTCGGACCTGGGCTGCGCGTGCTAGGGAAGCGCGTGGACAAGGCAGGCACAGGCTTTTCGCTTCATCCCCGGGTGCCCGGTCATGAATGCGATGAATACCGCTCGAGGCGACGCGGCCTGGTACTTCGAGCCGCTCGCCGACCATCATTTCGTGCCAACCGTTCACGTGGGCGGTGGCTGGAACCCCGCCGAGCAGCACATTGCGCCGGCTTTCGGACTGCTGACCCACCTGATCGAGCAGCACCGGGATAAACGTCGCGGCAAGGACCTGGCCATCGGCAGACTCTCCTTCGACATTCACGGGGTACTCCCGATGGAGCCGTTCGCGGTGGAACTGGAGGTCGTCAGGCCGGGCAGGACGATCGAGCTCGTCGAGGCACGCATCGTCCACGGCATGCGCACGGCCGTCGTGCTGCGCGCCTGGTTGTTGGCCGAGCGGGATTGTTCCGGCATCGCCGGCAGCCCCTGTCCGGCCATTCCGGGTCCCGATGATCTGCCGGCATGGGAATTTGCGAGCGTATGGCCGGGCGGCTTCGTGCGCAGCGTGCAGGCCAGGCGGCGCGAGCAGGCCCCCGGGAAATGCATCTTCTGGGTCAACACGGATATGGCGCTGTTGAAAGGCAGTACCGTGAGTCCGATTGCCAGGCTGATGGGCCTGGTCGACGTGGCCAATGGCGCAACGCCGCGCGTGGCGCCCAGTCAGGCCGCGTTCCCAAACCTGGACCTGACCGCGCATCTGCTGCGCGCACCCGTTGGATCCTGGATCGGGTTCGACACGGCCGTCAGCTTCGGTCCCACCGGCGTCGGCCTGACCCACAGCGTGATCCACGACATTCAAGGCCCCCTCGGCGTCGTGAGCCAATGTTTGACCGTGCGACCGGCGGACGGCGCCAAGGCGACCGCGGCCTGACCCATTGACTGTGCCGTCAGCCATTGACCAGTCCAGTGTCGACAACAGGACTACGACCCCCCGTCATGAACCACTCCAGCCTGCACGAAGCCATCATTTCTTTCTTCCTCAAGAACCAGCGCCCTCCCACCGTGCGTGAGATCGCCGCGCAGTTCCGCTGCGACGAAACGCAGGCTCGCACCGGCCTGAGGGCTTTGGCGGACTACCATGGTGTGGTGCTGCACCCGAACTCCGACGAGATCTGGGTGGCGCACCCGTTCTCTGCGGCGCCCACCACCTGCGTGGTCCGGTCCGGCGCGTGCGCATGGTGGGGGAACTGCGCCTGGTGTTCGCTGGGTCTGGCCCACCTGGCCGGCGGAACGGCCACTATCGAGACACGGATCGGGGCGCTGGACGATCACGCGACGATCCGCATCGAGAACGGGAAGTTGATCGACACCGACTATGTCGTCCATTTCCCGATACCCATGCGCAAGGCGTGGGACAACGTGATCTACACCTGCTCGGTCATGCTGATGTTCCGCAACGAATCGCAGGTGGAAGAGTGGTGCAGGTCGCGCGGCATTGCCAGAGGGGATGTCCGCCCCATCGAGCAAGTCTGGACCTTCGCCGCCGAATGGTATGCACGCCACGCCGATGCCGACTGGACGAAGTGGTCGGTGCGCGAGGCTGCCGAGATATTCCGGCGCCATGGCCTGACCGGTCCGATCTGGACGCTTGCGCAGGATTCGGAGCGGTTCTGATGCGATGGCCGCTGTTGGCCCCGGTCAGGCGGTTTTCTTCCCCGCGCCGTCCAGCGCGCCGAGCACCGCCCGCGAGTCCTGGTCGAAGTGCGGCGCGGCGAACGGCAAGTGCGGCTTGCCCGGCGGGTCTTCGTCGGCCGGGTTCATGATGGGCGGTCAGCGGTGTTCGGGCAGGCCGCAGTACGCGGCGAGTTCGCGCAATGCGGCGGTGTTGTTCACCGTCGCGGCCTGGGCGCGCAGGAGGTTCTCGACTTCGGCGTGGCTGGGTACGCCGGTCTGCGCGCCGAGGCGCGTGGTCGCGAGCGCGCCCGCGGCGCTTGCGTGCGCCAGCGCCGGTGCCAGGTCGAAGCCGAGGCTCGACGCCGCGGTGAACGCGCCGCAGAACGTGTCGCCCGCGCCGGTCGTATCGAGCGGACTGACGCGATAGGCGGCCTGCAGATGGAACTTGCCTTGCGCACGCGCGCAGGCGCCGCGTGCGCCGAGCGTGACGATCACGCAGGGCACGGTCAGGTGCGTCAGCGCCGCGGCGATATCGCCGCGCACGCCGGTGATCGCCGCGAGTTCGCCTTCGTTGACGATCAGCACGTCGAGCGCGTCGAGCAGTGCGGTCGGCAGCTCGCGCGCCGGCGCGGCGTTGAGCACGACTGTCACGCCCGCCGCGCGCGCGTTGACGGCATACGCGGTCACCGCGTCGATCGGGGTTTCGAGCTGCAGCAGCAGATGGCTCACGCCGTCGAGCGCAGGCAGATGCTCGGCGCGCAGCGCGTTGTTCGCGCCCGGCGCGACGGTGATCGCGTTCTCCGCATCGTCGGCGAGGCAGATGAAGGCGGTGCCGGTGGCGGCATCGCGCGTGCGCACGATGTGCAGCTCGACGCCGGCGTCGCGCAGCGAGGCTTCGAGCGGCAGGGCATAGGGATCGTCGCCGAGCGCTAGCAGCATGCGTGTCGGCGCGCCGCCGGCGCGCGCGCAGGCGACGGCCTGGTTCGCGCCCTTGCCGCCGGGAAACGTGGCGAACTCGCGCCCGAGCACGGTCTCGCCCGGCGCGGGTACGTGCGCGGCGCGCACGACGAAGTCGAGGTTGGCGGAGCCGGCGACGAGGATGCCGCTCCGGGAAGCTGCGTGGCTCATGCGATCGGGGCGCGGGTTTCAGGAGGACGGGCCGATTCTATGCCGGATGCGCCACCCGGGAAGCGAAAAAGAAGCCGCCACCGGGGTTGCAGGGGTTGCGGCGGCGGAACCATGCGGTGGCGAAAATCGGGACCGGTAGACCGCCGAAACGGGCGTTTGTGCAGCGCGCGCCTGCGCTCCCGGAAAGACCGCAGGTGGGTTGTGGATAACTTTGTGTATAGCAGGTCGCTTGCATGCGGCGGGAAAATCGGTTAGGCGCGCGTTCAGCTGGATCTGCCTGGCAAATTTTATCGCAAGAGCATGATTTTTATCGCTTTATTCGCTGTCTTGCGATCGTAACACGAGTGTAAAACGTTGCAAATGCGGCGAATGCTGCATTGTGTATAAATCCACCGCTTAAGCGCTTGTCGCAACGTAAGAATTCGGCAACAAAGCACGCGTAGCCTGCGCTCGTCAGGCGTCGCAACAAGGCTCAGGAACGGGGCGTGGCGTGCGGGATGCGCACGGCGCGACAAGGCTGCAGGGATGGCCGACAAGGACGTACCGACGCCTGCGTTTCCACTCGCTGACGTCCTTTCGGGACGACCGGAAAACGGCCGGTGCACACGGAACGTCGCACCGTCGTTTTCGACGAATACGCGCCGGCGCGTGCTACAGCCAGCCCAGCTGTGCGAGCGACGTAGCCCTGCCGGAGCCAACGACCAGATGGTCGAGCACACGCACGTCGACCATGCGCAGCGCGCGTTGCAACTCGACGGTGACCTCACGATCGGCCTGGCTCGGTTCGGCGACGCCCGAGGGGTGGTTGTGGGCGAAGATCGCCGCCGCCGCGTTGTGCGCCAGGCAGCGGCGCACGACTTCGCGCAGGTGCACGCTGGCGCCGTTGATCGAGCCGCGAAACAGTTCCTCGAACGCGATCATGCGATTGCGGTTGTCGAGGTAAAGGCAGGCGAACACCTCGAACGGATAGCCCGCGAGTTTCGCGCGCATGAACTCCGCGCAGGCATGCGGGTTGGTCAGCGCATGCGGGCGCTCGAGATCGACGGCGAGATAGCGCCTTCCGAGTTCGAGCGCGGCATGCAGCCGGCATGCCTTGGCCGCGCCGAGTCCGGGCAAGGCCGCGAGCGCGGCCGGCTCGAGCTCGAGCAGCGTCTTCAGTCCGCCGTCGCGCGCGAGCAGTTCGCGTCCGAGGTCGACCGCGGTCTGTCCGCGCCGGCCGCTGCCGAGGAAGATCGCGAGCAGTTCCGCATCCGACAGCGCCGCCGCGCCGCGCGCGAGCAGTTTTTCGCGCGGGCGCTCCGCGCTGGGCCAGTCGAGGATCGTCATGGCGAAAGTTTCAATCGATATGCCGCGCGGACGCAGCCGGGGTGGATGCAAATTCCGGTAAGCTATAAGCGCATATCGTTGTCGTCGGATTTCCTACATGGCTCAATTTGAGGCTCGAAACGGACTTGCCGGCTTGCGCGTATTGCTCGGCGTTTCGGGCGGCATCGCGGCCTACAAGGCCTGCGAGCTCGTGCGCCGGCTGCGCGATGCGGGCGCCGAGGTGCGCGTCGTGCTGACCGAAAACGCGGCGCGCTTCGTCACGCCGCTGACCTTCCAGGCGCTGTCGGGACAGCCGGTGCGCTCGGGCCTGTGGGACGAGGCCGCGGAAGCCGCGATGGGCCATCTCGAACTCGCGCACTGGGCGCAGCGCATCGTCATCGCGCCGGCCAGCGCCGACCTGGTCGCGCGGCTCGCACACGGTTTCGCCGACGACCTGCTCAGCACCCTTTGCCTCGCCAGCGACGCGCCGCTCGCGATCGCGCCGGCGATGAACCTGCGCATGTGGGCGCACGCGGCTACCCAAGCCAACGTCGCCACACTGCGCGGCCGCGGCGCGGTGTTCCTCGGCCCCGGCGAAGGCCGCATGGCTGAGCCGGAATCCGGCCTCGGCCGGCTGCTCGAGCCACACGAGATCATCGCCGAACTCGGCGCGCTGCACGGCCCGAAGGCGCTGACCGGCAAGCGCGTGCTGGTCAGTGCCGGACCGACCTATGAAGACATTGATCCGGTGCGCTTCATCGGCAACCGCAGCTCGGGGCGCATGGGTTTCGCCGTCGCCCAGGCCGCGATGGAGCAGGGCGCGCGCGTCGAACTCGTCGCCGGCCCCGTGCATCTGCCGACGCCTGCGGGCGTCGCGCGCGTCGACGTGCGCAGCGCGCGCGACATGCGCGAGGCGGTACTGGCGCGCGCACCGCACAGCGACATCTACGTCGGTGCCGCGGCGGTCGGCGACTTTCGTCCGCACGAAGTCGCCGCGCATAAACTGAAAAAGACCGGTGGTGCGTTGACGTTGAGCCTGAACGAGAATCCCGACATCCTCGCCGCCGTCGCCGCGCTGAAGCCGCGACCCTATGTCGTCGGCTTCGCTGCGGAAACGCAGAACATCGAGGGCTACGCGCGCGCCAAGCTCGAGCGCAAGAAGCTCGACCTGATCGCGGCGAACAAGGTCGGCGAAGGCGAAGGATTCGACGCCTGTCAGAACGAGATCCTGCTGATCTCGCGCGACGGCGCCGAGCGCCTTGCGCGCGCCGACAAGCTTGCGCTCGCGCGCCAGCTCGTCGCACGCATTGCAGAGAAATACGCGAATCGGGAGTCGGAAATCGGGAGTGGGAAAGCCTCCGTTCGCAAACGGCTGCCGGCCCGTGCCTCTGGTCGCACGAGGGCGCGCGCCAAGTGATCGAGGTCGAACTGAAAATTCTCGATGCTCGCCTCGGCAAGGAAATTCCGCTGCCCACGCCTGCTACGTCAGGTTCGGCGGGCATGGATTTGCGCGCCGCACTCGACGCGCCGCTCACGCTCGGGCCAGGCGCGAGCGCGCTGGTCCCGACCGGCATCGCGATCCATATCGGAGATGTGAACTACTGCGCAGTCATCCTGCCGAGGTCGGGGCTGGGTCACAAGCACGGTCTCGTGCTCGGCAACCTCGTCGGCCTGATCGACGCGGACTACCAGGGACCGCTGATGATTTCATGCTGGAATCGCGCCGCGGCTGCGTATACCATCGCGCCAGGGGAACGCATCGCGCAGTTGGTTTTTTTACCGATTGCGCATGCGCGATTTCGTGTAGTCGAAGAGTTCGATGCCAGCGCACGCGGCGTCGGCGGATTCGGCCATTCCGGCAGCGTGTAACCCACGGCCGTCGCCCCGGAACGAAAAAGGGGGAAATCGAACGTGGCGAGCTGGCTTGCGAGAACGAAACCTGACCAATTGCCCGACGCCGAGCTCGAAGGCGCGGCAGCCGCGCCTGCGGCGAGAGCTGCCACTGCGAGCGCGAAGCGCGAACACTACGACAACGCGGAAAACGCCGGCTTCGGCCGCTACGTGCTGCTGGTCGGCGCGCTGCTGCTCTCGATTCTCGGCACCTTCTTCGTTTGGCAAGCCTGGCTCGTCCACGGGGAACAGGACGCCACGGCGCAGGTCGAGGCCACACGTGACGACGATGTCCGCGCACTCGGCCAGTTCGTAACCGATACGCGATCGCGGCTGCAACAGGCGCTGGCGAACGATGCGGTCGCGCTGCCTCTGGCCGAGTCCTGGGAAAGCGGACGCGCGCCGGCCATGCTGGCGATGAAGCAGGCCGTGCCCGAGATCGTCACCATCGACTTTTCCCGTGCCGACATCGCGGACGTGCTGGTGTCGGACTTCGCCAAGACGGGATATGCACGCTCGGCCATGCTCGTGCAGGCCAGTCGCACACGCGAGCCCGCTCCCGCGCAATCGGTGGCAGGCGAAGGCGGCAGACGTCTGCTGGCGTTCGCGTTGCCGGTGACCCACGACGGCAAATTGCTGGCCTATGCCTGGATCGCACTACCGCTGGAGCCGTTGCTGACGGCATTTCGCAAGTCGGGGAACGCGGGATTCGAACTGCGTCAGGGCGAAGGCAGGGACGGTCTGCTGCTGGCCGCGATTGGCGCTTCGGGTGAAAACGCATTCGACAACGTCGGCAAACCGGTGGCGAACAGCCTGTTTCGTGTCTGCATCACGCGGCCTTCGTCGCTGATCTTCATGCCGCACAGCTTGCTCTTGCTCGGCCTGCTCGCCTTGCTGGCATGGGCTGTAGGCGGAATAATGTTCCACGCTCGTCTGGTTGGCTGGCGCGCGGCGTTCGAGTCGTTGCGACTGCGCAGACAAGGACCAAGCCCGACCACGGCGGAAGATGTTGCCGAGGAACCCGTTTCGATGTCCCCAGCCCCCGCCGCGCCCTCCAAACCTGCTCCTGTCGAGGATCAGGACGTTCACGTCAGTCGCAGCATATTCCGGGCCTACGATATCCGCGGCGTGCTGGGCAAGACCTTGAACGCAGACGTTGCGCGCCTGATCGGTCGTGCGATCGGCAGCGAAATGGCGAGCCGCGGGCTGAAGACGATCGCGGTCGGCCGCGACGGGCGCCTGTCTGGACCGAGCCTGGCTGCGGCGTTGATCGAGGGCCTGCGCGCCACCGGTGTGAACGTGACCGACATCGGAGCTGCGCCGACGCCGGTACTGTATTTCGCCACCCAACATCTGAATCTCGGCTCCGGCGTGATGGTCACCGGCAGCCACAACCCGCCCGACTACAACGGCTTCAAGATCGTGCTCGGCGGAGAGACCTTGGCCGAGGACGCTATCCAGAAGCTCTACCGGCGCATCGCCGACAGGGACTTCGCCAGTGGCGTTGGCTTGCTCGACAAACGCGACCTGGGCGGCGACTACATCGAACGCATCGCCGGCGATGTGCGCTTGCATCGGCCGCTCAAGGTCGTCATCGATTGCGGCAACGGTATTCCGGGCGCGATTGCGCCGCAGCTGTTCGAACGTCTCGGCGCCGATGTCATCCCGCTGTTCTGCGAGGTCGACGGCAATTTCCCGAACCACCATCCCGATCCGTCCGACTTGCACAACCTCGAAGACCTCATTCTGACGGTCAAGCAGGTCAAGGCCGATCTCGGCATCGCGTTCGACGGCGACGGCGATCGCCTCGGCGTGGTGATTCCGTCCGGAGAAGTAATATTCCCCGACCGCACACTGATGCTGTTCGCCCAGGACGTGCTCTCGCGCAATCCGGGCGCGACGATCATCTATGACGTGAAATGCACCGGCAAGCTCGCGCCGGTGATCGAAGCGGCCGGCGGCAAGCCGCTGATGTGGCGCACAGGGCATTCCCTGATCAAGGGCAAGATGCGCGAGACCGGCGCGGCGCTGGCCGGAGAGATGAGCGGCCATTTCTTCTTCAAGGAGCGCTGGTACGGATTCGATGATGGCCTGTACGCCGCGGCGCGCCTGCTCGAGATCCTCTCCGGCGATGCGCAGCAGCGCCTGCCGCAGGCGGTGTTCGAATCGCTGCCGAACAGCGTTTCGACGCCCGAGCTCAAGATCGAGCTTGCCGAGGGCGAGCACTACAAGTTCATCGAACGCTTCAAGCAGGAAGCGAAATTCGAAGGCGCCGCGATCAACCTGCTCGACGGCCTGCGCGCCGACTGGCCGGACGGCTGGGGCCTCGTGCGCGCCTCGAACACGACGCCCGTGCTGGTGCTGCGGTTCGATGCGGAAAACATGGAGGCGCTAAAACGCGTGCAGAACCTGTTCCGCGCCCAGCTGCTCGCGATCAATCCGAAACTGAAGCTGCCGTTCTAGGGAACCTCTGCACAAACGTAGCGAGCGAAGGCAGTTCGCGCGTCGCCGGAGCGCAGGAACCGGAGCATACACAGAAGTATGTGAGGATGACTCGCCGCATCCACGGCCCGCCCTGCGGGCCATTCGCTGCGCGAATGTTCGCTTCGGCATCCTGCCTTCGCAGTCCGAGCACCGCCGGCGCGCGAAATGTCGAGCGCAGTAGCTTGTGCAGAGGTTCCCTAGCAGGCGGGCTTCGTGGCGCCGCCGTTCGACTCGTCGTGCCCGGAATCGATACGCAAAAATCCCGGCGCGACGGTCCGATGGCTAGTCTGCGCCAGCTTTCTGCTGCGCTGCACGCAGTTCGCGGTAGTGGGCGAGTTCATCTTGTGCCTTCTGTTCCGATTGCGCGCGCTCCGCGAGTTTGTCCGCGGTGTATTTCTTCTGCGCGGCGACGTTCTTGCTCAGCACCTCGATCTGCTGCTTGACCGGCGCCGGTACCGGCTTGCCGTCGCGTTCGAACGTGGAAGCGTAAGCGAGCTGCTCGGCCAGACTCTTTTCCTGGTTGGCCTCGCTGATCTTGACGTTGGCGAGGTCCTGGTCGATCGCGACGACGCGCCCTTTCTGCGCGGCGATCAATGCTTGTTCGGAAGGGTAGGCCCGCAACAACTGTCGATCGGCCTGGGCGATCTCCTCGACGCGCTGCTTTTCGCGCGCGGATGCATCGGCCGCCGCCGCGTCGGCTTTTTTCTCGTCTGCGTTCTTGACCCGGTCGACGTGCCTGACCACGATGCCGCGCGCGTCGACCACATCGTAGCCGGCCTGCAGCGCTTCGGCGGTCGGCACGTCGCCGTACTGAACGACGCCATGCGCGTCGGTCCAGCGATAGCGGTTGTGCAAACCTTTGTCATCGGCGCGGGCGTATTGCGAGGCAACGGCCGCGAGGCCGAGCGTCAAAGCGAGGAAAGTGCTGGAGCGCATGAAATATCCCTGATTTTTGCAAAGCATAAACGATCGCGGACTCGCAGAAAGTGCTCGCCACCGCATCATTCAGCGGCGGCATAGGCTTGCCGGTACGCTTCCATCCGTTCGCGATGCGCGGCCAGATCCGGCCGTGCCGCGATCAGCGCAAACAGCTCGACGAGGCGCGCGATCGCGATCACCGGCACGCCGAACTCGCGCTCGACTTCCTGTACCGCCGACAACGCACCCCGGCCACGCTCCTGACGATCGAGCGCGATCAGGATGCCGGCAGGCGTTGCGCCGTGCGCGGCGATCAACGCGAGCGATTCGCGGATCGCCGTGCCCGCCGTTATTACGTCGTCGACGATCAACACGCGCCCGGCGAGCGGCGCGCCGATCACTACGCCACCTTCGCCGTGCGCCTTGGCTTCCTTGCGGTTGAACGCGACCGGCACATCCCGTTTTGCCATATCCGCAAGCGCGATCGACGTCGCGGTCGCCAGCGAGATGCCCTTGTAGGCTGGCCCGAACAACATGTCGAAGCCGATGCCCGAGTCGAGCGCCGCCTGCGCGTAGGCGCGCCCGAGCGTGGCCAGGGCCGCGCCCGACGCGATCATCCCCGCGTTGAAGAAATACGGGCTCGCCCGCCCCGACTTGAGTGTGAATTCGCCGAAGCGCAACGCGTTCTTGGCGAGGGCGAGATCGAGGAAGGCGCGTTGATGAGGGAGCATGTCAGCGGTGAGCGATGAGCGGTGAGCGGATGTTAGCAGCAGGTTCGCTCATCGTTTGCCGGGCATTCGTGCAACCTGCCGGTGAAGCCGAGGAAAATCAGCTACTCTTGTTCCGCTCACCGCTCACCGCTCACCGCTCACCGCTCACCGCTCACCGCTCACCGCTCACCGCTCACCGCTCACCGCTCACTCAATGCGCATCATCACCTTCAATGCCAACGGCATTCGTTCCGCCGCGAACAAGGGTTTCTTCGAGTGGTTGAAGAAACAGGACGCCGACGTGGTCTGTCTGCAGGAAACCAAGGCGCAGGAGGATCAGCTCACCGATCCGATGTTCCGTCCGGACGGGCATCATTGTTTCTACCGCGATGCGACAACGAAGAAGGGCTATTCGGGCGTGGCGATCTATTCGAAGCGCGAGCCCGACGAAGTGCGCACCACGCTCGGCTGGGCGCCGTTCGACGACGAAGGCCGCTACATGGAGGCGCGCTACGGCAAGCTCAGCGTCGTGTCGTTCTACATTCCGTCCGGCACGTCGGGCGAGGAGCGGCAGGGTTTCAAGTTCGAAGTCATGAACTGGCTCAAGGCGGTTTTCGACGAATGGCTCAAGTCCGGCCGCGACTACGTACTGTGCGGCGACTGGAACATCGTGCGCGCGAAAAACGACATCAAGAACTGGACCTCGAACCAGAAGAATTCCGGCTGCCTGCCGCCCGAGCGCGCCTGGCTCAACGGCCTGATCGCGGACGCGCACGGCGACGGGTTGAGTACGCCGCCGAAAAACGGCTGGCACGACGCGTTCCGCGTGGCCAAGCCCGATACGGTCGAATACACCTGGTGGTCCAACCGCGGCGGCGCGCGCGCGAACAACGTCGGTTGGCGCATCGACTACCAGATCGTCACGCCGGGCATGGGCAAGAAGGTGAAAGGCTGCGAGATCACGCCTGCGCCGCGCTTCTCCGACCACGCGCCGATGCTGGTCGAGTACCGGTGACGGACGGGCCTCCCAACACCGAGGCGTCGGCAGGCGCGCAGCGCAAGCGCACGCTCAGCGCAATCACCCTGCTCGGATTCGGGTCCGGGTTGCCGGTCGCGCTGTCGTTCTCGACGCTCGAAGCCTGGTGCGCGGTCAGTGGCCTGAGCCTCAAGACCATCGGCGCGATCAAGCTTGTCGCACTCGCCTACGTGTTCAAGTTTCTCTGGGCGCCGTTGATCGATCGCTATTCGCTGCCGGTTCTGGGTGGGCGTCGCGGCTGGATGCTGTGGACGCAGTTCGGCATCGTCGGTGCGCTCGTGCTGATCGCGGGCCTGTCGCCGCAAACCTCGCTGCCCGCCATCGCCCTGCTGGCAATCGTGCTGGCGACGTTGTCGGCGACGCAGGACATTGCGGTCGACGCCTATCGCGCCGATCAGCTCCTGCCGCAGGATCGCGGCCTCGGCGCCGCGCTCGGCGTCGGCGGCTATCGCATCGCGATGGTCGTCTCGGGCGGCTTCGCGCTGATCCTTGCCGGTCACTACGGGTTCCGCCACGCGTATCTGGCGATGGCGGCCTTCATGGCCATCGGCATTGTCGGCACGCTGATCGCGCCGGAGCGGCGCGTGGCCGAGGAGTCCGCACACTCCCTTCTGAAAGCCTACGTCGAGCCGTTGCGCGAATTCTTCGCGCGGACCCAAGCGCTGCAGTGGCTCGCGCTGATCCTCGTGTACAAGCTCGGCAATGCGTTCGCGTTGAGCCTGTCCAGCACTTTCTTACTGCGCGGTGCGGGCTATGCGCTGAGCGACGTCGGCTGGGTCAACAAGGTGTTCGGACTTGCCGCGACCGTCGTCGGTGCCTTCGCCGGAGGCCTGCTGCTCGAGCGCTGGTCGTTGCGCCGCGCGCTGTGGATTTTCGGCGTGCTGCAAGGCTTGGGCGCGCTGGGATTCTTCGCCATCGCGCTCGGCTGGCAGGGTTACCCGGCACTGGTGACGGCGGTGGCGGCGGAGAATTTCACTTCGGGTCTGGGTACTGGCGCTTTCGTCGCGCTGCTGATGGCCCTGTGCGACAAACGATTCAGTGCGACGCAGTACGCGCTGTTCAGCGCACTCGATTCGGCCGCGCGCATCTTCGTCGGCCCGATCGCCGGTTGGATCGCGGCGGACTACGGCTGGATCGTCTATTTCGCCGTGAGCCTCGCCTGCGCGGTGCCGGGCTTGCTGCTGCTGTTCGCGCTGGATGGGCAATTCGCGCGGCTCGATGCGAAATCGTCGACGGCTTAGCTGCCTGCGCAATAAACACCGCCGAGAACACGCGGCCCGCGTGCACCGGTGACGGTATGCACGTTCGGCGCGGCGCGGTTCTCGAGGCGCTCGCGCGCGAGCCAGGCAAAGGTCATCGCTTCGACGAAATCAGGGTCGATGCCGAGCTCGGCGACGCTGGCGACGGGAATCGGTGCGAGCGCCGCCGCGATCGCGGCCATCAACACGGGATTGTGCACGCCGCCGCCGCAGGCCCAGACCTCTCTTGCGTCGCGTGCGTGCGTGCGGATCGCGGCGGCGATCGACAGCGCCGACAGCGCGACCAGCGTCGCCTGCACGTGTTTCGTCGCGATCGCGAGGCCACGCAGGTGTTCGGCGAGCCAGGTCAGATGGAATACTTCGCGGCCGGTGCTTTTCGGCGGCGGCTCGGCGAAATAGGGCTCGGACAACAGGCGGTTTAGCAGGGTCTCGTCGACGTGGCCGGAGGCGGCGAAGGCGCCGCCCTTGTCGTAGGGCTGATCCTGATGTTTGGCGATCCAGGCGTCCAACAGGCAGCTCGCGGGCCCGGTGTCGAAGCCGCGCAGCGGTTTTTTTTCGTCGTCGGAAAGAATCGTGATGTTGGCGATGCCGCCCAGGTTGAGTACGACGCGGCTGCCCCTGGACGGTGTGTTCTTGTCTTTCGCCAGCATCGCTGCGTGGAACGCCGGCGCGAGCGGCGCGCCGTGGCCGCCCGCGGCGATGTCGCGGCGACGGAAATCGGCGACGGTCGTGACGCCGGTCAGTTCGGCGATGACGTTTGGATCGCCGAGTTGCAGCGTGTACGGCGCCGCACCCAGCGGGCGGTGGCGCACGGTCTGGCCATGCGAGCCGAGGGCACGGATCCGCGTTGCATCGATGCCTTCGCGCTGCAGCAGCGTGTTCGCGGCGGCGGCAAACGTACGCGCAATTTCGACGTCGAGCGCGCCAAGTTCGTCGAGCGCGATGCTCCCGTCGCCCTGTGCGAGCGCGAGGATGCGCCGACGCAGATCTTCCGGGTAGGGATGGATCAGGCTCGCGAGCAGCTTCGGTTTGCGAGTGAACGAGGCCAGCGCGACGTCGATGCCGTCGGCGCTGGTGCCGGAGATCAGGCCGAGGTACACCGAGGCCATGTCGTTATCAGAGTTGGGCGCACGATCAAACGCAGAAGCGGAAGATTCACCACGAAGACACGAAGATCACGGAGACAAAGTAACAAAGAATCTTGTGCTTTTCTCCGTGGCTCTTACTCCGTGATCTCCGTGTCTTCGTGGTAGATTTTTTCTTCGCTCGGGAAGCGCTACTTTGTCGAAGCGAGCTGCGTGGCCTCGAGCTTGTTGAGCCGCGCGAGCATCGGCTGGGTCTGGCTGCGGAAGCGCGCGAGTTCGACGCCCGGCAGCGGCTCCGGCGGCAGCGTCGTCACGGTCAGCGGATTGCGGTGCTGGCCGTCGACGCGGAATTCGTAGTGCAGGTGCGGCCCGGTGGCGAGGCCGGTCATGCCGACGTAGCCGATCGTTGCGCCTTGCGCGACATGCTGGCCGACCTGGTAGCCGCCGAGGCGCGACATGTGTCCGTACAGCGTCGTCGTGTGTGGGTTGTGCTGGACGATGACGACGTTGCCGTAGCCCGGCTGCCAGCCGCGAAACGCGATCCTGCCGTCGCCGGCGGAGCGGATCGGCGTGCCTTGCGGCGCGGCGTAGTCGACGCCCTTGTGCGCGCGCATCGTGCCGAGGATCGGATGCATGCGCGCGACCGAGAAGTACGAAGTGATGCGCGAGAAATCGAGCGGCGTGCGCAGGAACGTCTTCTTCAGCGGCCGGCCTTCGCCACTGTAGTAGCTGGTCTCGCCGGCACTGTTGGTGAAGCGGAATGCGGAGTAGCGCTTGCCCTTGTTGACGAAGGTCGCGGCGATGATGTCGCCGTCGCGCAGGCGCTCGCCCTCGCGATACACGTCGTCGTAGAGAACGGTGAAGCTGTCGCCCGTGCGCAGGTCCTGGGCGAAGTCGATGTCGTAACCGAATGCGTTGGCGAGCTGCAGCACCATCGCGTCGCTCATGCCGGCCGCTTCGCCCGCGCCGAACAGCGAGGAGTCGATGCTGCCGTGGGCGACGTGGGTGCGGCGCTCGATGTTGCGGTCGAGTTCGGTCTGCTTGATACCGTCGGCGCCGAAGCTCGCGACCACGCGCGTGCGGTCGTCGCGGTCGAAGCGCACCGCACGCAGCGAGCCATCGTCGTTGCGCAGGAAGGCGAATTCGTCGCCCGGATGGATGCTGCGCAGGCAGCGCGTGTTGTCGGGGTCGTCGAGCAGGCGCGCGAGATCGGAGGCGTTGAGGCCTTGCTGCTGGAAGATGTCGGCGAGCGTCTGGCCCGACTTGACCTTGACCACCAGCCAGGCGCCGTCGTTGGCGAGCGGATCGCTGTTCGCCGCGTCGATCGCCGCAGACAAGGCCGCATCTTCCGGCGATAATGTCGGCAGAGGAAGGTCGAGCATCGTGCGCGGCGCATGACCCGAGTCGCGCATCGCGAGCGCCCAGGTCGGGATCGTCGTGCCGGCGGCGACGAGTACCGCGACGATCGCGCCAGCGAGGACGACGTGGCGACGCCGCCACGACAGCGGCGCCTTCGCGAGATTTTGTATAAAAGTCCACTTTGCTGCATTGCCGGACTTGTCGGCATCGCCGTTCCGCGGGGCGATTCGCGTGGCGCAGGAGTTGGATGTGCGCTGAGCGCCGGAGTAGTTTTTGTTCAGGTTCACGGCCGGTTTCCGACAAAACAGGCCGTACCATATCCAGTCGAAAACCCTGCGTCAATCCTTTGTTTTTCAAAGGGTTCTGGTAGGTTTCTCGAATAATGTTTTTTTAACTTCGATCTGACGCAAACTGAACGGATCGGATGATTTCTACAAGTATGCTTTGCACGAAAGGCGGGTGGAAACGACGATGTCAGCAGAACTGCAAGCGGCCCTGGACCTGATCGGCCGCGGTGCCGAGGAAATCATCAAGCGCGAGGATCTCGCCGAACGGCTCAAGCTCGGCCGGCCGCTGCGGATCAAGGCTGGCTTCGATCCGACTGCGCCGGACCTGCATCTCGGCCACACCGTGCTGCTGAACAAGATGCGCCAGTTCCAGGACCTCGGCCATCAGGTCATCTTCCTCATCGGCGACTTCACCGGCATGATCGGCGACCCGACCGGCAAGAACGCCACGCGCAAGCCGCTCAGCCGCGAGGACATCGAGGCGAACGCGAAGACCTACGCCGACCAAGTGTTCAAGGTGCTCGACCGCGACAGGACCGAGGTGCGCTTCAACTCCGAATGGTTCGGCAGGATGGACGCGGCCGGCATGATCAAGCTCGCCGCCAAGCACACCGTCGCGCGCATGCTCGAACGCGACGATTTCGCCAAGCGCTACAAGGGCGGTCAGCCGATTGCGATCCACGAATTCCTCTATCCGCTCGTACAGGGCTACGACTCGGTCGCGCTCGAGTGCGACGTCGAGCTTGGCGGCACCGACCAGAAGTTCAACCTGCTCGTCGGCCGCCAGCTGCAGGAAGAGGCCGGCCAGCCGCCGCAGATTGTGCTGACTATGCCGCTGCTTGAAGGCCTCGACGGCGTGCACAAGATGTCGAAATCGCTCGGCAACTACATCGGCATCAACGAGCCGGCGATCGACATCGTCAACAAGACGATGAAGATCGGCGACGAGCTGATGTGGCGCTGGTACGAACTGTTGAGCCTGGATCGTTCTGCCGCCGACATCGAAGCGATGAAGCGCGACGTCGCGGGCGGCCAGCTGCATCCGCGCGACGCCAAGCTCGCGCTCGCTCGCGAACTCGCGACGCGCTTCCAGGGCGCAGCCGAGGCCGAGCGCGCGATCGAGCAGTGGAATGCGCTCGTGCGCGAGCAGCGCGTCGACGTCGACCTGCCGCTGCAGGACGTCGTCGTGCCGGCGGAGGGCATCCGCATCGCACCGCTGTTCGTCGCGGCCAAGCTCGCGGCTAGCAATTCCGAACTCACGCGCAAGCTCAACGAGAAGGCGGTGCGCATCGACGGCGCCGTGGTCGAGGACCGTGAGCGCACGCTCGCCGCGGGCGGCGAGCATCTGCTGCAGATCGGCAAACGCGCATTCGCGCGCGTTCGCCTCGTCGCGCAGGCGTAGGGTTTGCCGCAGCGCTGCCGAAGATGCGGAAAATCGGAAAAGAGTGAATCAACGGTCATGCGTTCGCCCAATCTGCGACGCGCCGTTTCGATGCCGTTTGGCGTGCTTCTGTAAGGAATCGCGCGGTCGCTCGTCATTGCCCGGGAACTGCTTGAGTTCTACCGGGATGAGGAAATGTTCACGATACGCACGGGCGACGCTCCGGAGGTCGAGGCCTTTCTGGTACAGCGCATATACGAATACAACGCCGCCGCAACCGGCTACGACGATGGAGAGTCGTTCTCGGCGCTCGACAAGACCGTTTCCGGGGCGATTGAAGCAGGAACCTGCGGCTATACATGGGGCGGCTGCTGCTATGTTTCGTATCTGTGGGTCGCGCAGTCCGTCCGCAGAAAGGGAATCGGCGCCGCGCTTCTGCGCGCCGTCGAGCGGCATGCGCGAGCGAAACAGTGCCGATTGATTCTGTTGGCCACACACGAATTCCAGGCCCCGGGGTTCTACTCGCGCCTGGGCTACATCGAAACAGCGCGCGTCGCCGATCACCCGGTCGGTTTCGCAAGCATGGCGTACGTCAAGCGGCTGACCGGAGCGGCGCAATGAATGCCGGGCGGCGTGGTGACGAGGCGTGCGTCGAAGCAGAACCGGAGTGCTTGTACGGCTTGCGTCCGGCGCGGATCGGCGACATTCCTCGATTGCAGGAAATAGAGGACGTCGCCGGCCGCATGCCCTACGGCCTGGGTCTGATCGACGAATCGCTGGATGCGTCTTTCCCGACCGGGCGACTCCAGCATCTCGTGCAGCGCGGCCAAGCCTGGGTCGCATGTACGCACGCGGGCGAGATGGTCGGATTTCTGCTCGTTTCCGAGCGCGAAGGCCGCGCGTATATCGAGGAGATGGACGTGTTGCCCGAACATGGCCGGCGCGGCATCGGCACGAAGCTGATCGAGCGCGTCGCGGAATGGGCCGTGCGCGCGGGATTGCCGCGGTTGACGCTGTCGACCTTCCGCGACGTGTCGTGGAACGCCCCGTTCTACGCAAAACGCGGATTCCGGGTCGTGCCGTCGCCGGACTGGAGCGAGGGCATGCGCGCTATACGCGCGCACGAGGCGCAGCATGGCCTGACGGTCGAGGCGCGCGTCACCCTGCCGTAACCCGATCGTCGCGTAACGGCAGCAAGCGCTGGCCGGGCGAGAGCGCCCTGCGGACCGGGTCAGCTTCATGGCGACGGCACCGTCAGTGCGGATCTCGCGGCAACTTGCCCGGTCGCGGGTCGTGATGGGCGCCCACCTGACGCAGCGCAAAACGAAAAAAATTCGCATCCGCCGCTTCCAAAACGACTCTCGTGCCGCTAGGATTCGCGGCCCTTCGTCGTGCGGCCGGAAACGGTGCGGTGCGGCAAAGAGCGATCCTTCGGGGCGTCGGCGAGGCGAAGCAAAGAAAGTTGCTTTGCGGGTGTTGACGAATCGGAAATCGGATGTATGATTCGCCCCCCTTCGATTGGTGCCGCCGCTGGCGAGATCGAGGGGCCGAACGCCGGCAAAACTTTTCGAAAAATTTTCAAAAAGGTGTTGACGGATACGAAATTGGTTGTATAGTAGGCGGCTCTCTCGGACGA
>JAFEFQ010000270.1 GCA_018240505.1 Pseudomonadota bacterium | reverse complement strand
TCGAGCCACGTGGTGCGCAACTGGCTGCCGGAACGCTACGCGGCCGTGATCGACCATGCCGCGGCGCAGGGCTGGCGCGTCGCGCTCTGCGGCGGCCCGAGCGCATACGAGCGCGAGTTCGGCGACGCCGTCGCCGCGAAGTGCGCGAGCAAGCCGATCGACCTGATCGGCCGCGACACGCTCAAGCAATTCCTCGCCCTGTGCCGGCGTGCGCTGCTCGTGCTGACACCCGATTCGGGACCGATGCACATGGCCAATGCGGTCGGAACCAAGGTGCTCGGCCTGCATGCGGCGAGCAATCCGAACCGTTCCGGCCCGTACTCCGATCGCCGCTGGTGCGTCGACCGCTACGATGCCGCCGCACGCAAGTACAAGGGCAAGTCCGCGGCGGAACTGCCGTGGGGGACAAAAATCGAGTATCCCGGCGTGATGGAACTGATCGAAACCGGGGCGGTGATCGAGCGCTTCGAGGCGTTCGCGACACAGCGCGCGTAGGGGTTCGGCTTTCGCGCGTCGCGCGTGAAAGCGATCGAATTCGATCGAACCCGCGCTCGCTTTCAGGCTGGAAGGCGGGCGCGATGAATCGCGCCCCTACGCTCAGGCGCGGTAATCCTGGTACGACTTCTCTTCGACGAGCTTCGAGCCGAGCTTGAGGTTGATCGTCTTCTTCACCGCCGCGCGTTCGTCGTTGCGGATATAGACCGCGCGCGCCAGTTCGATGAATTCGGCGTCGAAGGCCTGCGCCTTTTCCTTGAGGCGGATGTCGTCCTCGATTTTCCACAGCGCCTCGTTCACGGCTTTCAACTGGGCACGCTCTGCGGAAATGTCGGTGGCGGAAGCCGGATGCGCGGCCCAGGTCGCGTTGAGCAGATCCAGTTCGGTGCGCACGTTCGCGAGCTTGGCGGCATCACGGATGTGCACGGCCTTGATTTCGAGGATGGTGATCTTGTCGATCAGTTCGCCGTAGGAGATGGGGGTGAGGAGTTCGGACATGGGAGTGAGGTGATGGCGGAAAGGTGGATTCTAGCTGACGGCACTTCTTTGCCGAACCTTCCGAAACAAAGCGGTTTGTATCGAAGCGTGATGGGGTGGGATTGTTCGGCTCGTCCTGAGCCTCACCCCTCCGCGCTGCGCGCTCCGGGGCCAGCCTGCGGCTGTCCAAAATCGCTCCCGGCGATTTTGTCGAACCGGGTGGGTTCGTCCACCAACCCTCCCCATCAGAAAAGCAAAACGGCCCGCGAGGGGCCGTTTTTCATTTCTGGCGGAGAGGGTGGGATTCGAACCCACGGTGGACTTGCATCCACGGCAGTTTTCAAGACTGCTGCCTTAAACCGCTCGGCCACCTCTCCGGTTGCGGACGCGGAGTATAAGTCATCATTCTCCACCCGCACCGGCTACGTGGATCGTGGCGGGAATGCTATCGTTCGGGTTTGCATTGGTGCGACGTGAATATGACTGTGGCGCAGCTACACGAAGACAATCTGATCTGGATCGATCTGGAGATGACCGGCCTTGATACCGGCCAGGACTCTATTCTCGAAATCGCAGTAATAATAACTGATAAGTTGCTGAATATATTGGAGGAAGGGCCAGAAATAGCCATCGTCCATCCGCTCGCCTCACTGGAGGCGATGGATGACTGGAACCGCAACCAGCATGGCAAGTCGGGCCTCTGGCAGCGCGTGCTCGACTCGAATGTCGACCTGGCGCGGGCCGAAGCGTTGACGATGGATTTCCTCACACGCTGGGTACCCGCCGGCAAGTCGCCAATGTGCGGCAATTCGATCTGCCAGGACCGCCGTTTCCTGCATCGCCTGATGCCGCGGCTGGAGCGGTTCTTCCACTATCGCAACCTCGACGTATCGACGGTCAAGGAACTGGCGCGACGCTGGGCGCCCGAAGTGTACAAGGGTTTCAGCAAGGACTCGAAGCACACGGCGTTGTCCGACATCCGCGATTCGATCGAGGAATTGCGCCACTACCGCCAACACATGGGTGCGCTGGGTGGCAACAACTGACCTCGAGCGCCAAAAATGCGGCTACTTCGACGTCAACCGGTTGTAAGTTGTCGCCGCGGCTCGTATCATGCGCGCCCTTCGATTCAAATCGAAACCAAGTCACCGGAGAGGTGGCAGAGTGGTCGATTGTACCTGACTCGAAATCAGGCGTGCGTTCATAGCGCACCGTGGGTTCGAATCCCACCCTCTCCGCCAGAAATGAAAAACGGCCCCTCGCGGGCCGTTTTTCGTTTCTGATGGCGAGGACGGGTGGACGAACCGACTCGGGTTCGACAAATTTGTCCGGAACAAATTTGGACAGCCGCAGGCTGGCCCCGCAGTGCGCAGCGCGAAGGGTGAGGTCCGTGGATGGGCCGAACAATCCCACCCTCTCCGCCAGAAAAAAAACGGCCCCTTGCGGGGCGTTTTCATTTTCGCCTGTGCCTCAAATTCCCGGCACCTGTGTCTGCGCCGCCACGGGCATCTTCTCGGCCAACCAGTCGATCAGCGCGCGCACGGCCGGCAGCAGGCCGCGCCGCGACGGAAACACGCAATGAACGATGCCTTCGGGCGGGCTCCATTCCGGCAACACGACTTCGAGTTCACCCGTCGCCACCGCGCGCGTGCACACGCTCTCCGGCAGCAACGCCACGCCAAGCCCGCGCGACGCCGCGGCGAGCACGAGCGGAAAGTCGCCGCACATCACGCGCGGGGAATGGTCGAGCCGAAACGTCGTGCCGTCGTCCTTCGAGAATTCCCACGACTGGTTCTCCAGCTCGGCAATGCTGATCGTGTCGTAATTCGTCAGATCCTGCGGGTGCTGCGGCCTGCCCTTCTCGCGCAGATAGCCGGGACTGGCGACGAGAAACGAGGAGCTGCGCCCGAACGTGCGCAGCACGAGGTCGGCGTCGGTGTCGAGCTTGAAGCGCACGCGGATCGCGATGTCGATGCCTTCGTTGATCAGGTCGACGCGCCGGTTGGTCGACAGCATCAGGATGCGCACCTGTGGATACTTCTCGCAGAACTCCGGCAGGATCCCGGTCATCACGTTCTGCGTGATCGACACCGGGCAACTGATGCGCACGATGCCGCGCGGCTCGGTCGTGAGCTGGGCGACCGCGTCCTCGGCGGCCTGCGCCTCGGCGATCACGCTCTGGCAGTGGCGATAGAAGCGCTGGCCCGCGTCGGTGACGGCGAAGCGCCGCGTCGAGCGCTGCAGCAGCCGTACGCCGAGGCGTTCCTCGAGTTGGGCGATGCGCCGGCTGAGCCGCGACTTGGGAATGTCGAGGGCACGCCCCGCCGCGGCAAAGCCGCCTTTTTCGACCACGATTGAAAAGTAGTAAAGATCGTTCAGATCCTGCATTGCCCATCCCATCGTTCCAGAAACGGAACGCTATAGCCGTTTTTTGCCAGCTTATCACCTTCCACGTGCGGTATTACATTCTCTCCGTCGCATCGCCCACCCGCGCCGTCCCGACCGGACCGATGCCTTCCAGCAAATCCGGAGAACGCCATGAACAATCCGCTGATCCAGTCGATCCAGAAACGCCGCAGCCAGTATGCGCTCGGCCCCACACTGCCGATTTCCGAGAAGGAGACCACCGCGCTGATCGAAGCCGCGGTCCGCCTGACACCGTCTTCGTTCAATTCGCAGAGCTCGCGTGCCGTGATCCTGTACGGCGACGAGAGCCGTGAATTCTGGGGCCTGGTCGAATCGGCCCTGCGCAAGATCGTCCCGGCCGAGGCGTTCGCCCCGACCAAGGCCAAGATCGACAGCTTCGCCGCCGGCGCCGGCACCGTGCTGTTCTACGAGGACCAGGACGTGGTCAAGGGCCTGCAGGAGAAGTTCGCGCTGTACGCCGACAACTTCCCGATCTGGTCGGAACAGGCCAGCGGCATGGCCCAGTTCGCCGTGTGGACCGCGCTCGCCAATGCCGACATCGGTGCGAGCCTGCAGCACTACAACCCGCTGGCCGACGCGGAAGCCGCGGCGCGCTGGGACATCCCGACGTCGTGGAAGCTGCGCGCGCAGATGCCGTTCGGTTCGAACGAGAAATCGTTCGGTGAGAAGGCCTTCATGGACGATGCACAGCGCTTCAAGGTGTTCGGCAAACTCGATGCACGAGAACGCGCCGCCGCGTAACCGCCAACTTCATCGCCGACCAGAAAAAAGCCCCGCAACCGCGGGGCTTTTTTTCATCGCTGCGACGCGGCGCTCAGGAAATGCTGGCCGCACCGCGCATGTACGGACGCAGCACCTCCGGCACCGTGATCGAACCGTCGGCGTTCTGGTAGTTCTCCATGACCGCGACCAGCGCGCGGCCGACCGCCACGCCCGAGCCGTTGAGCGTATGCACGAGCTCGGGCTTGCCGCCGCTTTTTTCTCCTTGGGGATTGCGCCAGCGCGCCTGCATGCGCCGCGCCTGGAAGTCGCCGCAGTTCGAGCACGACGAAATCTCGCGGTAGGTGTTCTGCGATGGCAGCCAGACTTCGAGGTCGTAGGTTTTCGTCGCCGCGAAGCCCATGTCGCCCGTGCACAGCAGCACCTTGCGATACGGCAGTTCGAGTTTTTCGAGCACGACTTCGGCGCAGCGCGTCATGCGCTCGTGCTCCTCGGCGCTTTGCGCGGGCGCCGCGATCGTCACCAGTTCTACCTTCTCGAACTGATGCTGGCGGATATAGCCGCGCGTGTCGCGGCCGGCCGATCCGGCTTCGGCGCGGAAGCATTGCGAGTGCGCGGTCATGCGCAGCGGCAGCTTTTCCGCCTCGACGATTTCGTCGGCGACGATGTTCGTCAATGACACTTCGGCGGTAGGAATCAGATATCGCTTCGGTTCGCCGTCAACCAAAAACAAGTCCTCGGCGAACTTCGGCAACTGCCCGGTACCCTGCATCGTCTCCGGCTTGACCAGCAGCGGCACATTGCATTCGAGATAGCCGTGCTCGCCCGCATGCAGATCAAGCATGAACTGCGCCAGCGCGCGATGCAGGCGCGCGAGGTCGCCGCGCAGCACGGTGAAACGCGCACCGGACAGCTTCGCGCCCGCATCGCCGTCGAGCCAGCCGTGGCGCGCGCCAAGATCGACGTGATCCTTCACCGTGAAATCAAACGTGCGCGGCTCACCCCATTTCTTGATCTCCGCGTTCTCGGTCTCGTCCTTGCCGACCGGCACCGAGGCGTCGGGCAGGTTCGGAATGCCGAGCGTGATCTTCGCCAGTTCCGCCTGCACTTCGGCAAGCCTGGCCTCGTTCGCCTTGAGCTGATCGCCGATGCCGGCGACTTCGGTCATCAGCGCCGCGGTATCCTCGCCTTTGGCCTTGGCGATGCCGATCGCCTTCGACAAGGTGTTGCGCTTGTTCTGCAACTCCTGCGTATGCACCTGCACAGACTTGCGCGACGCTTCGAGAGCCTCGATCTGCGCCTTCGGTAAAGCATAGCCGCGTGTGGCAAGGCGTTCGGCGACGCTATCGAGCTGGCCGCGGAGCAGGACTGGATCGAGCATGGGAGAAATTTCGGGAGCGACAAAAGGGCGCGAATTATCCCGCGCCCTCGATTTTGCAGCAACGTAGCCAGGACATTTCAGCTTGACGCAGACCCAGTAGCCTGATAGTTAAGTCAACTTGAGCATTCGGTGAGAGTCGAACGCGAAGGGTGGTGGTTTTCAATTTACAAGGAGTATTGACATGAAATCTCTTGTAGTCGTGGCAACCTGTTTATTGGCCATGCTTCCCCAACATGGGAGCGCTGCCCACGATCTCGCTGCTGGCTCCGTCAACCTTCAGCAATTTTCGGATAAGGAGGGCGGCGGTCAGCTAATCCACTATTCCGACTTGAAAATTACTACCAATGATGGCCATCTCATTCAAGCAGCAGATGCCACCTCTTTTCAGGCTTCAAGAGATACAACATTCGTCGCAATTGATATGCGCGGTGCTGTGATTACAAGCCAAGCAGGTAATGAAGCACCTCTGTATCTAAACCAAGCCCACGTCCGGTACGACACGAAAACAGGTCAAACAGAAATATCTGCCGACAGCGTAGTAACATCACAGCCCCTACGTGCACCATCGTCTTCTAATGGGCAAACAAGCGCAGCAATTGACGGAACCGATTCGGCATCCTCCGATCTGCGCAAGCCGAGCATGGCACGCCCGGCCATCACACCTTCTGGAACTCAGGTGACTTGTGGAAGTAACGGGCACGTGTTCCTGGATGGCGTGGATTCCGGGGGCTCATCAGTTTGCGCAGGCACAACCGAGATATCTTGCAAAGGCGGCATTCACGTGCTCATGAATTCATCGAATTGCACTTAACAGGCATAGCCGATGCCTTGAATTCCATCGGCTCAAACAGCAAAAGGGCCGACTATCAGTCGGCCCTTTTTCCAAATGTGTCAGTTCGCTGCTTCGAGTTCTTGCTTGCGGACACTTACGAATCGACACTTGCAAACTACATCATAACTATTTGCTCCGCCCCAACCACCAGGCGATGACGACGCCGGCCAGCAGCCAGCCGACGCCCTGCTCGATCAGGTTGCCGATGTTGAAATCGTCCGGGAAGCGATACCAGTTCCACAACGGCACGATATTCGTCAGCCAGCCGAACACGCCAAAACCGAGGCTGGCCAGCACGCGCTGGCCGAACCCCCAACTCGTCGCAGCGAGCACGATCGCGACGATCAGCGCGCCGAGATAGCTGCCGATGAGCTGCTTGACCAGGTTGCCGCTCATGTCGGTCGGATGCGCGATCGTCGGCCCGACCGCGACGAAGGCGAACCGGTTCTGCCCGGCCTTGGCCTCCCAGGCATCGACGCTGGCCTTGTCGCCCATCTTTTCCGGATCGATGTGCGGCAGCAGGTAGATGCCCTGCTGCGGCAGGCCCGCAGCGATGGATCGCAAGACGACATCCTCGTTCGCCGGCTTGCGCATGCCCATCTCGCCGATCGGCAACACCATGTGCGCGACGAATCCCCAGAGAAAAACCACGATGGCGCCGAGCAGCGCCGCGATGATGTAACGCACGTCATCCTCCCCTTGCGAATGGAGCCGTGACGCTACGCTCCGCGTCTTGCGCCCGCAAGCGGCTGCGCAACAAGCTCAGGCGTTCGACACGGGTTCGTCCGCCCCGACCCAGAAACGCAGCAGCAGTGCCGCGGCGAGCGCACAAGCCGAGCCGAATGCGAACGCGATCGGCGGCGAGGCTTCCGACCAGAGCCAGCCGAACAGCAGCGACGCCGGCAACAGCGCCAGGCCGACGACGAGGTTGTACCAGCCGAACGCCGTGCCGGCCTGCGCGCGTGGCACCATGTCGGCAACCAGCGCCTTCTCCGCCCCCTCGGTCGCGGCAAGGAACACGCCGTAGGCCGCGAACATCGGCCACAGCAGCCAGGTCATCGCCGGCATCAGGCCAAAGGCCATGTACAGCGCCGCATAGATCGTCCACCCCGCCACGATAAGCTTGCGCCGGTCGAAGCGGTCCGACAGGCCGGACAGCGGCGTCGACAGCAGCGCGGCGACGAGAGAAACCAGCGCCCAGATCATCGGCACCTGCGTTTCGCCGAGGCCCAGGTCCTTCGCGCGCAGCAGCAGGAACATGTTCGACGAGTTGCCGAGCATGAACAGCGCGAGCACGATCAGATAGCGGCGGAAGCGTGGCGGGAACTCGCGCAGGTTCCAGCTGAAACGCGGCGGGTTCGGCGAACGCTCGACCTGCGGCTCCCTGATCGCCAGCGCGAGCAACAGCACGATTACGGCCGGCACGATGGCCGCGAACAGCACGTGACGCAGCGGCATGCCGAGCGCGAGCAGCGCCGCGGCGGCGAGCGGGCCGACCACTGCGCCGGCATTGTCCATCGCGCGATGCAGGCCGAACGCGAGCCCGCGCTGGTCCGCGGCGACGCTGTGCACGAGCATCGCGTCGCGCGGCGCGCTGCGCAGGCCCTTGCCGATGCGATCGGCGAAGCGGCAGACGAGCACGCCGAACCAGCTCGACGCGAACGCGATCATCGGTCGCGCGATGCCGGCAATCGCGTATCCGGCAACCACCCACGACTTTGTCTTGCGGCTGCGGTCGGCGAGCACGCCCGCGGCGAGCTTGAGCAGGCTGGCCATGGCCTCGGCGATGCCCTCGATCAGGCCCAGCGCTTTCGGCCCGGCCATCAGCACGCTGGTCAAGTACAGCGGCACCAGCGGATAGATCATGTCGCTCGCGCTGTCGTTGACCAGGCTGATCAGGCCAAGCAACCAGACGGTACGCGGCAGGCGGCGGATGGCGGCCAGCATGTTTCTCCTTCGGGCACCTCGAAAAACCTACGGCGCTCGATGTTGCGCGCCGGCGGTATTCGCGAACGGAATACTTCGCGATGAATTCACTGAAGCAAAAGTGTCCGCAGACATTATCATTGCCGGACCGCTCGCCACAGTCCTTCGCGATGCAGAACCAAGACGCCCGCCTCCAGGCCGAAGCCTTCGACGCTGCCGATCCGCTGCGCGCGCTGCGCGCGAAATTCCTGATCCCCCGGCACGGCAACCACGACCAGCTCTATTTCTGCGGCAACTCGCTCGGCCTGCAGCCGCGCGGCGCACGCGCGCATGTCGAGGAAGTGCTGGACAAATGGGCGCACGAAGCCGTCGAAGGCCATTTCACCGGACAGGCGCAGTGGATGCCCTATCACGAACTCGTGCGCGATCCGCTCGCGCGCGTCGTCGGGGCCGAACCGCTCGAAGTCGTCGCGATGAATTCGCTGACCGCGAACCTGCATCTGCTCATGGTCAGCTTCTACCGGCCGACGCGCGAACGGCCGGCGATCCTGATGGAAGCCGGCGCGTTCCCATCCGACCGCTACGCGCTCGAATCGCAGGTGCGCTTCCACGGTTTCGACCCGGCGACGGACCTGATCGAACTCGCACCGGACCAGGCCGACGGCACGTTCTCGATGGCCGCCATAGCCGATGCGATCGAACGCCACGGCCTGCGCCTCGCGCTCGTACTCTGGCCCGGCGTGCAATACCGCAGCGGGCAGGCCTTCGACCTCGCCGAAATCGCGCGGCTCGCACACGCGCAGGGCGCGATCGCCGGCTTCGACCTCGCCCACGCCGCCGGCAACCTGCCGCTGCGCCTGCACGACATCGATGCCGACTTCGCCGTGTGGTGCCACTACAAGTACATGAACTCGGGCCCCGGCGCGGTGGCCGGCGCCTTCGTCCACGCGCGCCACGCGCGCAGCGAGCGGCCGCGTTTCGCCGGCTGGTGGGGGCACGAGAAGGAAACGCGCTTCCGCATGGGGCCGCAATTCGTGCCGACCGCCGGCGCCGACGGCTGGCAGCTCAGCAATCCGCCGATCCTCGGCCTCGCGCCGCTTCGCGCCTCGCTGGAACTGTTCGACACCGTCGGCATGGCGGCGCTGCGCGAGAAATCGCTGAGACTCACGGGATATCTCGAAAGCCTGATCCGCGCGCGCTTCGCCGACGTGCTCTCGATCGCGACGCCGGCCGAGCCAGAACGCCGCGGCTGCCAGCTTTCGTTGCGCGTGCACGGCGGACGCGCACGTGGTCGCGAACTGTTCGAGTATCTCGGTGCGCAGGGCATTATCGGCGACTGGCGCGAACCCGACGTGATCCGCATTTCGCCGACGCCGCTGTACAACCGGTACGCCGACGTGCTCGGCTTCGTCGAAGCCGTGGAGGCCTGGCGCGATGGCCGCTGAGCGCCGGATAACCTTGGTCGGCGCCGGCCTCGCCGGCGCCCTGCTCGCGCGCCTGCTCGCGCTGCGCGGCTGGCAGGTCGAGGTCTACGAGAAGCGCGGCGATCCGCGCATCGCCGGCTACCAGGGCGGCCGTTCGATCAATCTCGCGCTCGCCGAGCGCGGCCGCCATCCGCTGCGCCTCGCGGATGCCGACGAGGCGGTGATGGCCCAGGCCGTCATGATGCGCGGACGCATGGTGCACCCGCTGCACGGCGAAGTGAACCTGCAGCGCTACGGCCGCGACGACTCGGAAGTGATCTGGTCGGTGCACCGCGGCGAACTCAACATCACCCTGCTCGATCTCGCCGAGCAGGCCGGCGCCAGGCTGCATTTCGACCGCCGCCTCGATCACGTCGATTTCGAACGCCGGATCGCCCGTTTCGTGGACGACCGCGACCGGCGCTCGTTCGACGTCCCGTTCCGCGCGCTGATCGGCAGCGACGGCGCCGGCTCCGCGCTGCGTGGCGCGATCGGCAAGGTGCTCGACCTCGGCGAACGCGTCGACTTCCTCGATCACGGCTACAAGGAACTCGAGATCCCGCCCGCGCCCGACGGCGGTTTCCGCATGGAACCGAACGCGCTGCACATCTGGCCGCGCGGCAACTACATGTGCATCGCGCTGCCCAACGACGAGAAGACCTTCACCGTCACGCTGTTCATGCCGAACTTGGGTGGCGCGACGGTCCAAAATCCTGGCTTCGACACGATCCGCACGCCGCAGCAGGCGCGCGCGTTTTTCGAGCGCGACTTCCCCGACACGCTGCCGCTGATTCCCGAGCTCGAACGCGACTGGGCGCGGAACCCCGCGAGTACGCTGGCCACGCTGCATCTCGAGCGCTGGCATCTCGACCGTCGCGCGCTCGTGATCGGCGACGCCGCGCACGCGATGGTGCCGTTCCACGGCCAGGGCATGAACTGCGCGTTCGAGGATTGCGCCGCGCTCGCCGCGCATCTCGATGCGCATGCCGATCTCGCCGATGCCTTCGCCGCGTTCGAAGCCGAGCGCAAGCCGAACGCGCGCGCGATCCAGCAGATGGCGCTGGAAAATTACCTGGAGATGCGCGATCGCGTCGACGATGCCGACTACCGCCTGCAACGCGAGCTCGAACTGCACCTGCAGCAGCGCCATCCCGGCGTGTTCGTGCCGCACTACGCGATGGTCAGTTTCATGCGTGTGCCCTATTCGGTTGCGCTCGCGCGCAGCGAGATCCAGCACGGCATCCTCGTCCGCGCCACGCGCGGAAAGGAGTCGCTCGATCAGGTCGACTGGACGGCCGTCGATGCAGACGTTGCCGCGCACCTGACGCCGCTGGCCGACGTCCCATGAAGTTCACAACGCTCTCGATCGCCCGCAAGCTGAAGTTCTATCAGCTCATCGTCTACGCACAGGTGCTCGAGAACGGCTCGATCCTGCGGGCGGCGCAGGCGCTCAACCTGACCCAGCCGTCGGTGACCAAGGTCATCCACGAGCTCGAAGCGTATTTCGGCGCGCCGCTGCTCGTGCGCGGCAATCGGGGGGTCACCGCAACGCCGCTGGGCGAGCGCATCCTGCAGCGCTCGAAATCGTTCATCGCCGATCTGCGCCTGTTGACCGATGAGGTCAACGCCTTCCTCGAAGGCAGCGCGGGCCATGTCATCGTCGGCACGCTGATCTCGGCATCGGCCTGGCTGTTGCCGCGCGCGGCGCAACTGCTCAAGCAGAAGGCGCCGAAAGTGCTGCTGTCGTTGCGCGTGGGCCAGATGGACCAGCTCTTTCCCGCGCTCGCCGACGGCGAACTCGATCTCGTCGTCGGCCGCGTGCCGGATGACTGGAACTTCCGCAACGAATCGCCGCTGCTCAAGGTCGAGCCGCTCTATCGCGAAGCGCTTTGCGTCGTAGCCGGCGCACGCCACCCGATGCACAAGAAGAAACGCGTGGAGTTCGCCGACCTGCACGACTACCCGTGGGTGCTGCCGACGCGCGATTCGTTCCTGCGCCGCACCGCCGATGCGTTGTTCGCCGAGGCCGGCCTGCCGGTTCCGGACAACGTCGTCGAATCGCTGTCGATCCTGACCAACATCACCCTGATGCAGGATCAGCGTACGATCGCGCTGATGCCGCGCGAGGCGATCCGCAACTTCGCCGAAGCGGGCCTGCTCAGTGAATTCGATCTCGGCGGCCTGCTCCCCTTCGGCGACATCGGCTGCTTTCATTCGGCCACACGCGAGCCGACGCCGGCCGCGCTGATGCTGCGCGAATGCCTGCGCGCCGCAAGCCGCGAGCACGTGCGCGATTTCGACGATTCGAAGCCGGCCCAAGGAACCTCTGCGCAAGCGTAGCGAGCGAAGACAGTTCGCGCGTCGCCGGAGCGCAGGAACCGGAGCATACACAGAGTATGTGAGGATTCCGAGCACCGCCGGCGCGCGAAATGTCGAGCGTAGTAGCTTGCGCAGAGGTTCCCTAGATGCCGAAGAACGCACGCGCATTGTCCGCGCAGATACGCTGCTTGTCGGTGTCGGTCAGCGCCGCATGTCCGAGCACGCCCGCGCCGATGTCCTGCTCGCCGAGCGGGAACGGCGCGTCGGAGCCGAGCATCACGCGATCCGCGCCCATCACGTCGACGAGCAGTTGCAGCGCGCGCGGATCGAACACCGCCGAATCGACGTAAAAGCGCTTGACGTAGCTCGACGGCAGTTGCGGGCAGTCCTCGCGCACGATGTCGCGATGGCGCCAGGCATTGTCGACGCGGCCGAGCAGGAAGGCGAAGCCGCCGCCGCCATGGGCGAAGCACAGGCGCAGGTTCGACGGCAGGCGCTCGAACGCGCCGGAGAGGATCAGCGAAAGAATGCCGAGTTGCGTCTCCGCCGGCATCGCCACGAGCCACGGCAGCATCCACTTCTTCATGCGCTCACGGCCCATCATGTCCCAGGGGTGCACGAGCACGGGAATGTCTTCGCGCGCGCAGTGAGTCAGGAACGCGACGAGATCGTCGTGGTCGAGATCGAGGTTGCCGACGTGATTGCCGATCTGCACGCCGACATGCCCGCAGGCCTTGGCGCGACTGGCCTCGCGGCAGGCGGCATCGAGGTCCTGCAGCGGCACCTGCGCCAGCACCTTGAGCCGCTCCGGCGCCGGCGCGGTCATCTCGATCGCACTGTCGTTCATGCGCTGCGCCCAGGGCAGTGCGCGTTCGACCGGCAGCTCGTAGCCGAACATCACCGGCGTCGCGCACATCACCTGCACGTCGACGCCCTGCTCGTCCAGATAATCGGTGCGGCGCGACGAATCCCACAACACGTCGTCGACGGGACGGAACGCCTTCTCGCCGACCATGATCTGGCCGCTGCGCCCTGCGGTGTGCAGCCAGGGCGCGCGCTGCGGACACAGGCGCGCGGCCTCGTCGCGCGCGATGCGCGGAAAGAAATGCGAGTGCATGTCGATCTTCATGGCGAATCCGGGGCGTAGACCACTGCCTTGATCTCGATGCGCAAGAGTGGATGCGGCAGCTGGTGCACGGCGACTGTCGTGCGCGCCGGGCCGTTCTCGTCGAAATACTGCGCATAGACTTCGTTGTAGCCGCCGAAGTCGCCCATGTCGACGAGGAACGTCGAGATCTCGACGATGTCGTCGAGCATCGCGTTTTCGCTGGCGAGGATGTCGCGGATGTTCTCGATCACCGCGCGCGTCTGCTCGCGGATGTCGAGCCTGGCCGTGCCCAGCGCGTCGACGTCGGCGCCGGCGATCGAATTGTCGGCGCGGCGCGAACTCGTGCCGGAGACGAACAGGAAGTCGCCGGCGCGCTTGATGTGCGGAAAGCGTCCGCGCGGCTGCGCCTTGCCGGGTACCGTGGTTGCTTGGGTCGCGTTCATGGCGGGCCTTCAGGGATTGACGCAGACGGTGGTCAGTTCGGAATAGAAGTCGAGCGAATGCCGGCCGCCCTCGCGGCCGATGCCCGACAGCCCCACGCCGCCGAACGGCGTGCGCAGGTCGCGCAGAAACCAGGTGTTGACCCAGACCATGCCGACGCGGAAGCGCCGCGAAATCGTGTGCGCGCGCTTGAGGTCGCGCGTCCACAACGCCGCGCAGAGACCGTACTCGGAATCGTTGACCCGGCGCACGACTTCGTCCTCGGCATCGAACGGCGCGACGTGGCAGACCGGGCCGAACACTTCCTCGCGCACGCAGCGCGCGCCATCGTCGAGGCCGGTCCAGATCGTCGGCTGCACCCAGGCGCCGCCGTCGCGCGCATCGCCGAAGCGCGGCACGCCACCACCGCTGACCACGGTCGCGCCTTCGGCGCGCGCCAGCGCGAAGTAGTCGAGCACCTTGTCGCGGTGCGTGCGCGAGATCAGCGGGCCCATGTCGACGCCGTCTTCGTCCGGATAACCGGTCTTGAGTTTCTCGGCTCCCTCCTTCAGCGCAGCAACGAAACTCTGAAAGATCGGCCGTTCGACGTAGACGCGCTCGGAGCACAGGCAGACCTGGCCCGAATTGGTGAAACTCGAACGCAGCACGCCGGCGACGGCCTTGTCGAAATCCGCATCGGCGAAGACCACGGCGGCGTTCTTGCCGCCGAGCTCGAACGACACCTCGCGCACGCCTGCCGCCGCCGCGCGCATGATCGTCTCGCCGGTGCGCGACTCGCCGGTGAACGTGATCGCATCGACGCCGGTATGGCGCGTCAGGAACTCGCCGGCCGACTCGGGACCGAATCCGTGCACGAGGTTGAACGCACCCTTCGGCAATCCCGCCTCGTGGATCACTTCGGCCAGCAACGTCGCGCTAGACGGCGTTTCCTCCGACGGCTTGGCGACGACGGAATTGCCGCAGGCCAGCGCCGGCGCGACTTTCCAGGTCAGCAGCAGCAGTGGCAGGTTCCACGGCGAAATCACCGCGACGACGCCGTGCGGCTTGCGCACGGTGTAGCTGAAGACGTCATTGCCGTCGACCGCGCGCATTTCGTAAAACTCGCCGCCCGCCTGGCGGATCAACTCGGCGAACGTGCGGAAATTCTGCACACCTCGCGCAATATCCAGCGACCTTGCCTGCTTCACCGATCGGCCGGTATCGGCCACTTCGGCGGCGACGAAATCCTCGAACCGCCGCTCGATGCCGGCCGCGATACGCAGCAACGCATCGGCGCGTTCGCCCGCGCTCGCGCGGCCCCACGCGCCGGCTTGCGCCGTCTGTGCCGCGGCCACGGCAAGATTCACCTCGTCGCGGCCTGCCTCGCAGACCTCGCCGAGCAGGCGGCCATCGACGGGCGAAACGTTCGCAAATTTCTTCTCGCTCGCGACGAACTCGCCGTCGATATAGTGGCGCAACAGGGATGGCGAAGACGGCACGGCGGATTCCGCGACAGAACACGTGGCGCCAGTCTAGGCGTCGGCGTGGCGCGCGCATAATAGAAAAGCCGCGCCCAGCTATTCACCGCGGGAATAGCCTCACGGCCCGATCAGGCGTGCACGCGCGGCGCGCCGGAAATCATCGTGCCGATGACCGCGGCGTCGGCGAAACCGCCGCGCGCGAACACGTCGAGGACCGTCGCGACCGCATCCTGCGCACAGGCGACGAGCAGGCCGCCGCTGGTCTGCGGATCGGTCAGCAACGAGCGGTAGGCCGGCGCCAGCGCGGGGGAAAGCTCGACGTCGCCGCCGCAGGCCTGCCAGTTGCGCGACGACGCGCCGGTGACCACGCCGGCTTCGGCCAGCGCCAGCGCCTGCGGCAACAACGGGATGGCGTGCGCGTCGATGCGGGCGGCGAGACCGCCGCCGCGGCAGACTTCGAGCAGATGGCCGAGCAGGCCGAAGCCGGTCACGTCGGTCAGCGCGTGGACGCCGTGCACGGAAGCCAGTTCGATGCCGGGCCGGTTGAGCCGCGTCGTCGTCGCGATCAGCTCGCGATAGCCGGTCTCGTCGAGCAGCCCCTTCTTGAACGCGGCCGAGTAGATGCCGACGCCGAGCGGCTTGCCGAGCACGAGCGCGTCGCCCGCGCGCGCACCGCTGTTGCGCTTGATCTGCCGCGGATCGACGACGCCGGTGACGGCGAGCCCGTAGATCGGCTCGACCGAATCGATGCTGTGGCCGCCGGCGATCGGGATCCCGGCATCGGCGCAGACCGCCTCGCCGCCGCGCAGGATCTCGCGGATCACCGTGTGTGGCAGCACGTTGATCGGCATGCCGACGAGTGCGAGCGCAAACAGCGGCCGCGCGCCCATCGCGTAGATGTCCGACAGCGCGTTGGTCGCGGCGATGCGGCCGAAGTCGAACGGATCGTCGACGATCGGCATGAAGAAATCCGTCGTCGCGACGATGGCCTGCCCGTCGTTGAGCTGGTAGACCGCGGCATCGTCGGAGGTCTCCGTGCCGACCAGGAGTTCGGGCGGACGCGGTCCGGCGCCGAAGCCCTGGAGCAGATTCGCGAGCACCCCGGGCGCGATCTTGCAGCCGCAGCCGCCGCCGTGCGCGAGTGAGGTGAGGCGGGGAACGGGGGCGGGGGATGCGGTGTCGGTCATGCGCGGAATTCGTTTTGCGCTTGAAGAACGAATATCTACCAGCAAAGATAAAAGGTCGCCGTTTCCGCGCAGCGGAAACGGCGGTTTGTATATAGGGGGGCGGAAGGTAGCAGGAGTCGAACCTACCAGGGAGCGATGGCCGCCCCCTACCGGGTTTGAAGCCCGGCCGCATCGCCGGATGCGAATGCCTTCCTCTTCCCATTGACAACGTTGTCGCGCGAAGCCTCACGTTCCTCTCTCCACCGCTCGCGGGGAGAGAGCAAAGAGTGAGGGGGAAACCTCTTGCGCAAGGTTTCGTTTCTCGGAAAACCGCCCCTCAACCCTCTTCTCCAGCCGCAGCCCGAGAGGCGGCTTACAAAATCCACCCGCCATCGCCGCGCAACACATGCGCGTCGCGCACGCGTCGAGTGTAGCCAACGCGGTCGAAGAACTCCAACAGCTGCACCGTGCGCTTGCGCCCGAGGCCGAGCGCATCGCGATACGCCGCCGCTTCGATCCTGCCGTGGCGCCGCGCCAGCTCGCCCAGGATCGCGGCCAGCTCCGCCACGCGCTCGTTCGCATAGAACAGGTCGCGCACGATCTGGTGCACGTCGCCGCGTGCGGCGGCCTTGCGCAATGTCCTGCGCACCGCGTCCTCGTCCGCGCCAAGCGTGCCGGCGAGGTCGCGTACCCAGGGCGGATCGAAGCGGCCGGCGACGATCGGCGGCAACAGGCGCTGCAGCAGGCGCGCTTCGTCTTCACTGAGTTCGACGCGATGCTGCGGCAGGTGCAGCCACGGCCCGCTGCGCGCCACGGCGTGTTCGGCGATGAGCGCGTCGGCCAGCGCGCGCCAGGGCGCATCGGCCAGCGTCGGCGCGACGCGCCGGCGCCAGCGCCCGCCGTCGATGCCGGGTTCGTCGGGCTGTTCCGCGTGGAAGACCTGCAGCGCCGCCAATGCACGCGTACGCAGCGCCTGCCAGTGCGTCGCGAGGAAAATCCAGGCGCCCTGCGCGGTCTCGATGCGCAGCACCGATTCGGGCAAGGCGATCCGCTCCGCCGCGCGGGAACACAGGCGCGCGAGTTGCTCGAGCGCGATGCCGTGCGGCGCCTGGTCGAGCAACGGCACGATGCCCTCCCCGGCCAGCATGCGCTCGATTGCCGCGAGCCAGGCGAGCCGCGCCGGGCTGCGGCGGCGGCGCTCGGGCGCGCCGGGATCGAGCACCACGCCGCCGCCGATCGTCTGCGCCGCCCGGGCATCGCGCAGGATCAGGCGATCGCCCGGCGTCGCGCAGATCGGCGCATCGAACACGAGCTGCGCGTGCGCCGAGCCTCCCGCAGCGAGCCGCTCGGCATCGAGCAGGACGACGTGCGCGACGCGGTGCGCGGTGCCGAGGTGGGCATGCAACGGCGCGCCGCTGCGCAGCGCCGCCGTGCCGGCAAGCAGGCGCAGGCGCACGTCGACGCGGGTCGTCGGCACGAATACGCGCGCATCGGCGATCCAGTCGCCACGCGCGAGCTCGCTGCGGTCGATGCCGGCCAGGTTGAGCGCGCAGCGTTGCCCCGCCCTGCCCACCTGCGCCTCGCGATTCTGCGCATGGATGGCGCGCACGCGTGCGGTCAGTCCCTTCGGCATGATCGTGACCGCATCGCCGACCTGCACGCAGCCCGCATGCACCGTGCCGGCCGCGATCGTGCCATGTCCCGGCAGGCTGAAAACACGATCGACGGCGAGGCGGAACAATCCGTCCATGTCGTGCTGTGCGGATGCGGCGGCAGTCTGGTGCAGATGGTTTCGCAGCAGCCGGACGCCGGCGCTGTCGGGTTGCTGCGCATTGATGCCGAAGATCGGCGACCCGAACAGCGCGCTGGATTCGAGCAGCGCTTCGATCTCGCCCTGCACCACATCGATGCGCGCCGCGTCGACACGGTCGATCTTGGTCAGCGCGACCGCGCCGCGAGTGACGCCGAGCAGGTCGAGGATCGCGAGGTGTTCGCGCGTCTGCGGCATCACGCCGTCGTCGGCGGCGACGACGAGCAGCGCGAAATCGATGCCGCCGGCGCCGGCGACCATCGTGTGCACAAAACGCTCGTGACCGGGCACGTCGACGAAGCCGAGCACGCCGTCGCCCGCGCCCGTGGCGCCTTCGACCGGCACGTAGGCATAGCCGAGTTCGATCGAAATGCCGCGCGCTTTCTCTTCCTTCAAGCGGTCCGTGTCGACGCCGGTCAACGCGCGCACGAGCGTGGTCTTGCCGTGGTCGATGTGTCCCGCGGTGCCGACGATCATGCCCGCAGCGAGCTCCACTGCGCGGCGAATTCGGCTTCGTCGCGCTCGTCGAGGCAGCGCAGGTCGAACCACAGCGTCTTGTCGGCGATGCGTCCGAGGATCGGCCTCGGCAAATGTCGCAGCGATGCGTCGAGTCGGTCGAGACCGCCGCGCAATCCCTTTCGCACCCGAATCGCGAAGCCGAAGCTGGCCAGCCGATCGACCGGCAGTGCACCGCTGCCGATCTGGCTGTGCATGGCCGCGAGGGCCACGTCGAAGCGCTCGTCGAGTGCGCCCTGCGCGACCGGCAGCAGGCGCTGCGCCTGCGCCTCGATCGCGGCGATGGGTCGGGTCAGCAGGCGCAGCGTCGGCAACCTTTCGGCCAGAAATTCCGGCGCGCGATAGAGCGCGAGCACGGCTTCGAGCGCGGCGAGCGTGAGCTTGCCGGCGCGCAACGCGCGCTTGAGCGGATTTTTCTTCAATTTCGCGATCAGCTCGACGCGGCCGGCGAGAATGCCGGCCTGCGGGCCACCGAGCAGCTTGTCGCCGCTGAACGCGACGAGGTCGGCGCCGGCGGCGAGCACGTCGCGCACGACCGGCTCGCGCGGCAATCCGAATGCGGCGAAATCGACCAGGCTGCCACTGCCGAGATCGACCGCGAGCGGCAGCCCGCGCGCGTGCGCGATCGCGGCGAGTCCGGCGGTGTCGACGCTCGCGGTGAAGCCGCTGATCGCGTAGTTGCTCGCGTGCACCTTCATCACGAGCGCGCTGCGCGCGCCGATCGCGTCGGCGTAGTCGTGCGCATGCGTGCGGTTGGTCGTGCCGACCTCGACCAGCTTCGCGCCGGCGCTGCGCATCACGTCGGGAATGCGGAATGCGCCGCCGATCTCGACGAGTTCGCCGCGCGACACGATCACTTCACGTCGGTTCGCGAGCGTGTTGAGCAGAAGCAGCACGGCCGCGGCGTTGTTGTTGACCACGGTCGCGGCTTCGGCGCCGGTCAGCTCGCAAATCAGCGACTCGACGAGCGCGTCGCGGTCGCCGCGGCTGCCCGCGGCGAGGTCGAATTCGAGATTGACCGGCGCGGTCGCCGCACGCGCGATCGCATGCATCGCTTCCTCGGGCAGCAGCGCGCGACCGAGGTTGGTGTGCAGCACGGTGCCGGTCAGGTTGAACACGCCGCGCAAGCGCGGCTGCGCGGCGACATCGAGACGCGCCTCGACGCTGCGCGCTATCGTCTCCGCAGCCAGCGAATTGCGCTCGATCTCACCGGCCAGCGCGAGGCCGCGCAAGCGCTCGAGTTCGCCGCGCAGCGCGGCGACCACCTGACTGCGGCCGTGACGTTCGAGCAGCGGCGCGATGGCTGGCGCGTTGAGCAGGCGGTCGAGCGAGGGCAGATCGCTTGCGCTGGCGGCCCGCGTATCCATCGCGTTCAGCCTTGCGCGGGTTGCCAGAGCAACGGGTTGCCGCTCGCGCGCGCGTAGCCCGCTTCGGCGAGCAGCAGATCGAGCGCGATGCTGGCAAGATCGTCGGCCACCGGCTCGACGCCGGGATCTTTTTCCTGATAGAGGATCTTGCGGTAGCTGTGGCAATGCTCGCAGGTCTCCGCACGCACCGCGGCGGCGATCGCGGCATCGCCGGCGGCGGTCGCGCTGGCGAGCGACCGATAGGCGATGTCCTTGCCGGCCGCGCCGCACTGGCTGCACTGCACGCGCACCATATGCCATTCGCAGGCGCACAAGGCGCAGTGCAGGTAACGGTAACCCTGATACGGCGTCTGCGTGGCGACGATGCTGGACACCGGCAGGCTGCCGCACAGCGGGCACAGGCCCGGCACGTCGATCGGCTTCACCTCGTTGGCGGCAAAGCGGCTCGCCAGCGCGAGCCAGTTCACCTGCAGCGCGGCCATGAGGAAAGGCG
>JAFEFQ010000026.1 GCA_018240505.1 Pseudomonadota bacterium | reverse complement strand
CCGGCCGCTATGACGCACTCGTTCAGCTACGCCCTTCGTGCGCGGATGCGGGCCTCCAGTGGAGCCCATCCCGCCGCAAGCAGGAATCGTAACCGTTCGAGTCGAGAATTGCCCGATAGTCGACAAGACCTTCGGGGGTTTGCGGCAGTACAGCAAGGGCTATGTTGAACGCCTGGCGCACTTGGAAAAAATGTGCGCCGGCATGAAGCGCTCCCGTGGACGCGTACCCAAGCCCACGGTCGACGCGACGCCGTCGCTGCCATCGTTATCGAGCTGGCGCGCAGGCGTTGCGACGCGTAAGCGGTAGAGCGCGTTAAGGATGTAAAAAATGAAGCGTATGCTGATCAACGCAACTCAGCGTGAAGAGTTGCGCGTGGCCATCGTCGATGGCCAGTCGCTCTACGATCTCGACATCGAGACCCCCTCCAAAGAGCAGAAAAAAGCCAATATCTACAAGGGCCGCATCACCCGCGTAGAACCCTCCCTCGAAGCCTGCTTCATCGAATACGGCGCCGAACGCCACGGCTTCCTGCCGATGAAGGAAGTCTCGCGCGAGTATTTCCAGCCCGGCGTCGACCACAACCGCGCCGGCATTCGCGAACTGCTCAAGGAAGGCCAGGAACTGCTGGTCCAGGTCGAGAAGGAAGAGCGCGGCAACAAGGGTGCTGCGTTGACCACGTTCATCTCACTGGCCGGCCGTTATCTCGTGCTGATGCCGAACAACCCGCGTGCCGGCGGCGTGTCGCGGCGCATCGAGGGCGACGACCGCGCGAACCTCAAGGAAGAACTCGACAAGCTCAACCTGCCCGACGAAATGGGCCTGATCATCCGCACCGCCGGCGTCGGCCGCGACGCGGAAGAGCTGCAATGGGACCTGGACTATCTCTTGCAGGTGTGGAAGGCGATTTCCGACGCGGGCGCGAGTCGCCCCGCCCCGTTCCTGATCTACCAGGAATCCAAGCTCATCATCCGCGCACTGCGCGACTACCTGCGCAACGACATCGGCGAGATCCTGATCGACAGCCCCGAGCTGTACGGCGATGCGCGCGAGTTCGTCCAGCAGGTGATGCCGAACAACCTGCGCAAGCTCAAGCTGTACCAGGAAACGGTGCCGCTGTTCTCGCGCTACCAGATCGAGACGCAGATCGAGAACGCGTTCGAGCGCAACGTGCGCCTGCCGTCCGGCGGCTCGATCGTCGTCGACCAGACCGAAGCCTTGACCGCGATCGACGTCAACTCGTCGAAGGCGACCAAGGGCTCGGACATCGAGGAGACGGCGTTCAACACCAACCTCGAGGCCGCGGTCGAAGTCGCGCGCCAGCTGCGTCTGCGCGACGCGGGTGGCCTTATCGTCATCGACTTCATCGACATGGAAAACCCGCGCCACCAGCGCGACGTCGAGGAGAAGCTCAAGGATGCGCTGCGCTACGACCGCGCGCGCGTCCAGGTCGGCCGCATCTCGCGCTTCGGCCTGCTCGAAATGTCGCGCCAGCGCCTGCGCCCCTCGCTCGGCGAGTCGACCCAGATCGTCTGCCCGCGCTGCGAAGGCCACGGCCGCATCCGCGGCGTCGAGTCGCTGTCGCTGTCGGTGCTGCGCCTGGTCGAAGAGCAGGCGATGAAGGAGAAGACCGGCCAGGTGCTCGTGCAGGCGCCGCCGGCGATCGCCAACTTCCTGCTCAACGAGAAGCGCAAGCACCTCGTCGAGATCGAGCAGCGCCATGACGTGCCGATCATCGTCGTCGCCGACGACAAGCTGGAAACCCCGCACTTCGAGATCCAGCGCATCAAGGGCAGCGAACTCGGCAGCGACACCAAGCCGAGCTACGAGCGCCTGACCCCGGTCGTCTCCGCGCCGCCGCCGCAGGTGGCCAAGCCGGGCGAGGAGCCCGAGAAGCCCGCCGTGTCGGGCATCGTGCCGGCGAATCCCGCACCGGTGCGCGCCGAAGTCGAGGCGCCGGCTGCCCCGGTGGTCGCAGCGACTTCGCCGGCAAAGAAATCGCCCGGTTTCTTCGCCCGCATCGCCGCGCTGTTCGCCGGCGCGCCCGCGCCGGCTCCCGCGCCGGCCGCCGAGGAACGCAAGTCCGCGAACAATCCGCGCCAGCGTGAGCAACGCGGCAACGACGCGCGCCAGCAACAGCGCGGTGGCCGCGGCGACGCTCCGCGCGGCCAGCAGGGCCAGCAACGCGGCCGCAACGAGGGTCGCCGCGAGCAGCGCCAGGACAACCGTCCCGCGCGCAACGAAGGCCGCCCGCAACAGCAGAACCAGCAACAGAACCGCAGGCCGGAACGCCCCACTCCGCCGCCGCCATCGCGCAATGCCGCGCCGGTCGCCGCCGCCGCAACAACGGCACCGGTCGAACGCGAGGCCCGTCCGGTTTCCGCCGCCGTGCCGAACGAGGCGTTGAGCGAGAAGCCGATCGTTGCGGTAGCCGCGGAAGCGGTGACGGCGACGTCCGTGCAGAAGCCAACGGAAGCGAATGCCGCCCAGACTTCTGCCGAGGGCGAAGCCACGCGCTCGCGTCGTCGCGGACGTCGCGGCGGCCGCCGTCGCCGCCGTGGCGAGGGTGAAGTCGAGGCCAACGCCAACGCCAGCACGATCGCCGGCGCCGCCGTCGCCGGCAGCGATATCGTGCTCGACTTCGACGACGAAGACGATGCCCCGGCCGTCGTGCCCCAGGGCAAGCCGGTCGCGGCCGAAACCGCGGTCGCGGCCGTCGCCCGCGCAACGGACAACGCGACGGCACCTGCACCGCAGGCCGTTCCGTCGGGCCCGGCTGCAGCAGTGGAAACTCCGCTGCAGCGCCACGCCGCGATCGTCGCGCCACCAGTCGCGGTTGCCGCCGAACCCGCTCAGCAGGTGTTGCCGATCGCTCCCGCGCCGGCCGTGCCGCCGGCCGAGAAACCCGCCGCCGACAAACCGGCGACGGCGGCAGCGCCGGTCGCCGCGCCGCCAACCAACAACGAACTGCCGTTCGCGCCCGTCGCGGAAAAGCCCGCGGTCGCGGTTGCCGCTCCGCTGCCGCCGCCCGCGGCCCCCAAGGTGCCGCAGCCGACGGCGCCGGCGAACTTCAACGATCTCGTCGCAGTGAAGGAAGTGGTACCGCTGCACGTGCACATCGAGCGTGCGTTGGCCGAACTGCGCGATGCGCCGCCGACGAAGCCGGCGGAGCCGGTTGCCGAAGGCAAGGCGCCGCAACCGGAACCGCCCGCAGCCCCCTGAGTCACGCCACAAGGAAACGCCCCGCAGCGCGGGGCGTTTTTTCGTCCGTTTCCGCCAGCGCGCCCGATTTTGGATTGAATCGGGGCGAGCGCAGCAGCTTGTGCGGAGGTTCTCTATCGCGCGGCTCCGCGCCGCGGCTTGTCCATCAAGCCGTGCGCGGTCGCGAGATGCGCCAGGGTCACGACGTTGTCTATCGCGAGTTTCTCGAACAGGCGGTACTTGTAGGTCGCCACGGTCTTCTCGCTGAGTTTCAGGCGATCGCCGATCTGCTTCGCGGCCATGCCTTGCGCCAGCATCATCGCGACTTCGAGTTCGCGCGTGGACAACTCCTCGAACGGCGATTCGCCGTCACCGAACGCATTGCCCAGCGCCAGTTGCTGCGCGACATCGGCGCTGAGATAGCGGCGCCCGTCGGCGATCTGGCGGATCGCCTTGACCAGCTCGTCGGCCGGGCAGCCCTTGGTCAGATAGCCGCTCGCGCCCGCTTCGAGCAGGCGCCGCGGAAACGGCGCATCGCTGGCCATGGTCAGGATCACGATGCGCGTGGCGAGCTTGCCGCGGCGCACGCGCTCGGTCACTTCGATGCCGTTGACGTTGGGCATGTGCAGGTCGACGAGCGCGAGGTCGGGCTTGAGCTTGCGGATCAGTTGCAGGCCGGCTTCGCCGTCGTCAGCTTCGCCGACAACTTCGATGTCGGACTGCTTCTCGAGAATCATGCGCAGGCCGGCGCGCACCAAGGCATGGTCGTCCACCATCACGATGCGGATCATGGTCCCCTCCCCCGAGGCTCCGTGACTTCAAGGTACCGCGCGTCCGACCGCTTTACAAGCCGGTGCACAGGCCTGAAACCGCGACCGGAATCACATGTTCGCTCAGGCCAGCGCGAATCCGCAGGCTCGGGCGAGGTCGAGGAATCCGGGGAACGAAGTCGCGACGTTCGCACAGTCGAGCACGCGCACGGGGCCGTCGGCGACTAGGCCGGCGACGCAGAAGCTCATCGCGCAGCGATGATCGCCGGTGCTGTCGGCTTCGCCCGCATGCAATGCACCGCCCTCGATGATCGCGCCATCCGGCGTTTCCTCGATACGCGCGCCGAGCGCACGCAAGCCTTTCGCCATCACCGCGATGCGGTCGGACTCCTTGACGCGCAACTCGGCCGCACCGCTCACGCGCGTCGTGCCTTTCGCCGCGGCGGCGGCAACGAACAACGCGGGGAATTCGTCGATCATGTCGGGCACGAGTTCGACCGGTACGGCGATGCCGTGCAGCGGCGCGTGACGCACGACGAGATCGGCGATCGCCTCGCCACCCGCCTCGCGCGCATTCGTTTCGCGGATGTCGGCGCCCATCAGGCGCAACGCCTGCAGCAAGCCGGTGCGGCGCGGATTCATGCCGACGTCGCGCAGGGTCAATTCGGATCCGGGCAAGATGCTCGCGGCGACGAGGAAGAACGCGGCCGAGGAAAAGTCCGCCGGCACGACGACATCGGTGGCACGCAGGCGGTGACCTCCGCTCAGCCTGGCATGGCCTGCGGAGAACTCGATCGGCCAGCCGAAGGCGCGCAGCATGCGCTCGGTGTAGTCGCGCGTCGGATGCGGCTCGTGCACCCGGGTTTCACCCTGCGCGTACAGTCCGGCCAGCAGCAACGCCGACTTCACCTGCGCGCTGGCCACGGGCAGGGTGTAATCGATGCCGCGCAATGTGGCGCCACCGTGGATGCGCAGCGGCGGCAGGCCGCCTTCGCCGGAGTCGATCTTCGCTCCCATGCGCGCGAGCGGATCGATCACGCGCCGCATCGGCCGCTTCGACAACGATTCGTCGCCGATCAAGATCGTGTCGAACGCCTGTCCCGCGAGCAGCCCCGCCAGCAGGCGCATGCCCGTGCCGGCGTTGCCGCAGTCGATAGCCGCGGCGGGCGCCGTCAAACCATCGATGCCGACGCCGTGCACGACGCGCTCGCTCGCGCTGGTCGTGTCGATGCGCACGCCCATCTGCGCGAACGCGCGCGCGGTCGCGCGCGTGTCTTCGCCTTCGAGGAATCCGCTGATGCGCGAGGTGCCGTCGGCGAGCGAGGCGAACATCACCGCGCGATGCGAAATCGACTTGTCGCCAGGCACGCGCACCGCGCCGGTCAGGCCCGATGCGGGCGAACTCGTCCAGACAAGGAAATTCATCGATACGTTTTCAGGCAGTCGCGAAGGAAATGTGCGGCGACGGGAATCCGCGGAAGCGTCGCAGTGGATCGCGAACATTAACATAGCTGATGGCGGCGATGACGTCCTTCGCGCCGGGATCGGGGCGTCCTGCACAACACGGTACGGTCCCGGCGAAAAACGCTGGCCAAATTGACATGAATCAATTTCAATCTGTGCTGACGGCGTGGATAATTCGGGCGGACCGACGCTGTGTGCCGGCAGCAGGGAATCGCGTGCCTCCAGGATGCGGCTGCACGCGCCCGAGCGGATGCACATGACGATGACGATCCATCAGCACCACCATGCGAGGGGAATGCCCATGCCCAACACCGAAACCTACAACGACCACGTCGTACGCCTGTTCCTGCTGGCCTCGGCGGTATGGGGCATCATCGGCATGCTCGCCGGCATGTACGCCGCGGCCGAGCTCGCGTGGCCGGCGCTGAACCTCGACATCCCGTGGCTGACTTTCAGCCGCCTGCGCCCGGCCCACACCTTCGGCGTGATCTTCGCCTTCGGCGGATCGGCGCTGATGGGCACCTGCTATTACGTCGTGCAGCGCACCGGCCATGTCCGCCTCGCGCTCGGCAAGCTCGCCGAGTTCACGTTCTGGGGCTGGCAGCTGATCTGCGTGCTGGCGATGGTGACGATGCCGCTCGGCATCACCCAGAGCAAGGAATACGCGGAACCGGAGTGGTTCATCGACATCCTCATCGCCGTCGTCTGGGTGTCGTTCGGCGTGGTCTTCTTCACCACGCTCGCGCGCCGGCGCATCCAGCACATCTACGTGGCGAACTGGTACTACGGCGCCTTCATCATCGCGGTCGGCCTGCTGCACATCGTCAACAACCTCGCGATACCGGTGTCGCTGTTCAAGTCGTACCCGATCTATTCGGGCGTGGTCGATGCGATGGTGCAGTGGTGGTACGGCCACAACGCGGTGGCGTTCTTCCTGACCGCGGGCTTCCTCGGCATGATGTACTACTTCGTGCCGCGCCAGGCGCAGCAGCCGCTGTGGAGCTACCGCTTCTCGATCGTCAATTTCTGGGCGCTGATCTCGGTCTACATGTGGGCCGGCTCGCACCACCTGCTCTACACCGCGCTGCCAGACTGGGTGCAGTCAGTCGGCATGGCGTTCTCGCTGATCCTGCTGATGCCGAGCTGGGGCTCGGCCGCGAACGGCCTGTTGACCTTCAATGGCTCATGGCACCGGCTCAAGGAAGACCCGGCAGCCAAGTTCATGGTCATCGCCCTCGTGTTCTACGCGGCGGCGACGTTCGAAGGCTCGATGATGGCGATCAAGACGGTGAACTCGCTGTCGCACTACACCGACTGGACCATCGCCCACGTCCACTCCGGCTCGCTCGGCTGGGTCGCGATGATCACGATCGGCTCGCTCTACGCGATGGCGCCGCGCGCGCTGGGCCAGCCGGCGATGTATTCGAAGCGCGGGATGAACGTGCATTTCTGGCTGCACGTGTCCGGCACGCTGGTCTACATCATCGCGATGTGGATCGCCGGCGTCACCGAAGGCCTGATGTGGCGTGCGACCAACCCCGACGGTTCGCTGACCTATCCGTTCATCGACAGCCTGCTCGCGATCAAGCCGCTGTACGTCCTGCGCTGGTTCGGCGGCGTGCTGATCTGGCTCGGCATGTGGGTGATGGCGTGGAATCTCTGGTACACGGCCGCCGACGCGCGCGCCAAGATCATCAAGCCGATTCCGGTGCCGATTCCCGAACCCGAGCCGCACCAGATGCCGGCGCCGCTGCCGGCCGCAGGTTGAGGAGAAACGACGATGGCTGGTGGATACAAGTATTTCGAAGCGATCGAGAAGCATGCCGGCCTGCTCGGCATCCTGACCGCGATCATGGTCTCGATCGGCGGCCTTGCCGAGATCACGCCGCTGTTCATGCGCGCTCACGAGGTCAAGGCGGCCGAGGGCGTCAAGCCCTACGACGCGCTGCGCCTCGCCGGCAGGGACATCTACGTGCGCGAGGGCTGCTACCTCTGCCACACGCAGATGATCCGCGCGCTGCGCGCCGAGACCCAGCGCTACGGCCACTATTCGACCGCCGAGGAATCGGTCTACGACCGTCCGCACCAGTGGGGTTCCAAGCGCACCGGGCCGGATCTCGCGCGCGTCGGCGGCAAGTACAGCGATGAATGGCAGATGGTCCACCTGCGCAATCCGCGCGCGGTCGCGCCCGAGTCGAACATGCCCGACTATCCGTGGCTGTCGCAGGCCTGGGTCGACCCCGACGAGATCGCGCAGAAGATGAAGGTGCTGCGCATGCTCGGCGATCCGTACACCGACGACGACATCGCCAAGGCTCCTGCGGCGGTGAAGGGCCATACCGAAATGGAGGCGCTCGTCGCCTACCTGCAAGGCCTCGGCATCGCCAACGAGCCGACCAACCCGGCAGCACAGAAGCCGGCCGAGGACGGCTCGCCATGAACGACCTCTGGGGCCATTTCGTGGGCGCACTGATCGTGCTGATGACGCTGACCTTCATCGCCACGTGGATCTGGCTGTGGCACAGCGGCCACAAAGACAAATTCGACGCGCTCGCGCGCCTGCCTATGGAAGACGACGGAGACAAGCCATGAGCGCCTTCTGGTCCGGCTGGATCATGTTCCTGATCGTGCTCAACCTGAGCATCACGCTGTTCCTGTTCGTCTGGGGCCAGTTCGTCAAGATTCCGGTCCAGCCCGACGGCACCAGCGGTCACGTCTGGGCGCACGGCGTGCTGCGCGAAGGCGTGCGCCGGCTGCCGCTGTGGTGGGTGATCCTCTCCGCGTCCGCGTTTGCCGTCGCGATCGGCTACCTCGTCCTGTATCCGGGCTTCGGCGCCTACCAGGGCACGATCGGCTGGAGCGCACACAGCCAGCTCGCTGCGGACAAGGCAGCGAACGACGCGAAACTCGACCCGGTACTGAAGGCCCTCGACGGCCGCAGCATCGAGCAGCTCGCAGCCGCGCCCGAGGCGACGCGCATGGGCCAGCGCCTGTTCGTCGACAACTGCGCTGCCTGCCACGGCATCGACGGCCGCGGCGGCCATGCCGTCGGCGCGCCTGACCTGACCGACGCGGACTGGCTCTGGGGCGGCACGCCCGAGACGATCGTGAAGACGATCCTCGACGGCCGCACCGGCACGATGCCTCCGTTCGGCGCATCGATGAGCGCGCAGAACATCGAGGGCCTCGCCAACTACGTGCTGAGCCTGTCCGACTCGCCGCACTCGCCCGCGCTCGCGGCCGAAGGCAAGCCGCAGTTCGGCGTCTGCTCGGCCTGCCACGGACCCGAGGGCAAGGGCAATCCCGCGCTCGGCGCGCCGAACCTGACCTTCGCGAAACGCCTCTATGGCGGCGACCTCGCCACGATCGAACAGACGATCAAGGAAGGCCGCACCGGCACGATGCCCGCGTGGCGCCAGCGCCTCAGCGAGCGCGAAGTGCGCCTGATCACCGCGTGGATCTACGCCCAGTCGCACGCCAGCGCGGAAACGGCCGCGCGCTGAGAGCGGGCGCATGAGCACCGGGCCGCATGCGCGTGGGCAGTGGTATCGCCAAGGCGTGGTCTGGCTGGCGATCGTGCTGTTCGCGGCGGTCGTCGCCGGCTGCATCTCGATGATCGTGCTCGGCGCGCGCCATGCCGACGAACCGCTGCCCGGCGTCGGCGAGCAGGTGTTCAAGGTGCCGGTATCGCGGCCGCCGCCGAAGGAGAAGGACTGATGGACTGCGGCGGCTGCTGGCATTGCGGCGAGCCGCTGCCGGCGGCCGATGCACCGCACGCCATGATCGGCGGCACGCAACGCGCGTTCTGCTGCCAAGGCTGCCGCGCCGCGGCCGAGTGGATCGAACATCTCGGCCTCGCCGACTACTACCGCCTGCGCAGCGAACCCGCGCTGCGCCCCGCCGCCGGCGCCGACGACAACGCAACCTGGCTGCGCGCCGACCTCGCCCGCCACGTCGTGCGCGAACTCGGCGACGGCGAGTGCGAGACGATCCTGCTCGTCGAAGGCATCCGTTGCAGCGCCTGCGTCTGGCTGATCGAGCGCGCACTCGGCGCCGTGCCCGGCGTCACCCGCGTCCAGGTCAACGCCGCCGCGCAGCGCGCGCGCATCGCGTGGAATCCGGCGCGCTGCAGCCTGCCCGCGACCCTCGATGCGCTCGCGCGCACCGGCTATCGCGGCCTGCCGCTCGACGTCGCCGCGCTCGACGATTCGCGCCGGCGCGAATCGCGCGACGCGCTCAAGCGCCTGGTCGTCGCCGGCTTCGGCGCGATGCAGGCGATGATGTACGCGAGCGCGCTCTACCTCGGCGCGTTCGCCTCGATGGACGCGACCACGCGCGACCTGTTCCGCTGGCTCGGCCTGCTCGTGGCGACGCCGGTCGTGTTCTATTCGGCGCGGCCGTTTTTCGCCGGCGCCGTGCGCTCGCTGAAAGCGCGCAGGCTCGGCATGGACGTGCCGGTCGCGCTCGCGATCGCGCTGATCTACCTCGCCAGCCTCGTCGAAGCGCTGCGCGGCGGCGGCGAAGTCTATTTCGATTCGGTCAGCATGTTCGTGTTCTTCCTGCTCGTCGGCCGCTATCTGGAAATGCGCGCGCGCCATCGCGCCGGCGATCTCGGCGACGCGCTCGCGCGCCTGATGCCGATGTTCGCCGAGCGCGTGCGCGCGGACGGCACGCTCGAACGCGTCGCCGCGAGCGCGCTCGCGCCGGGCGACCTCGTCCACGTCGCCGAAGGCGCCGCGATGCCGGCCGACGGCGTGCTCGAGAGCGCGCGCTGCCGCGTCGACGAGGCGCTGCTGTCGGGCGAATCCGCGCCCGTGGCGAAAAATCCCGGCGACGCGCTCGTCGCCGGCAGCCTCGTCGTACAGGGGCCGGCGCGCCTGCGCGTGCGCGAGGTCGGCGCCGGCACCGTGCTCGCCGGCATCGTCGCGCTGGTCGCGCGCGCGCAGAGCGAACGCCCGCGCCTCGCCCGGACCGGCGAGCGCGCCGCCGCCGGGTTCGTCGCACGCGTGCTCACGCTCGCCGCGCTGACCGCGATTGGCTGGAGCTTCATCGACCCTGCGCGCGCGTTCACCGCGACGCTGGCCGTGCTCGTCGTCTCCTGCCCGTGCGCGTTCGCGCTCGCGGTGCCGGCCGCGCTGACGCGCGCGCTGGCCGTGCTCGCGCGCCGCGGCGTTCTCGTCGTACGCGCCGACGCGATCGAGGCGCTCGCGAGCGCAACGCACATCGTGTTCGACAAGACCGGCACGCTGACCCTGCCGCTGCTCGCGCTCGAACGCATCGACCTCGTGCGCGCGGGCTCGCGCGCCGATGCACTCGCGCTCGCCGCGGCGCTCGCGCGCGGCAGTCGTCATCCCGCTTCGCGCGCGCTGGCCGAGGCGGCCGGCGACATACAGGCGCCGACGATCGATGAACTGCGCGAAGTCGCCGGCAGCGGCCTCGAAGGCCGCATCGGCGGCCGCGACGTGCGCCTGGGGCGCGCCGACTTCGCGCTCGGCACCACCGCGCCGGAATACGACGATGCGATCGTGCTCGCCGACGCGGACGGCGTGATCGCCGCGTTCCATCTATCCGAACGCCTGCGCGCCGATGCGGCCGCTGCGGTCGCCGCGCTGCGCGAGGCAGGCATCGAGGTCGAAATCGCCAGCGGCGATGCTCCGGCCAAGGTCGCTGCCGTCGCCGCGCGGCTCGGCATCGAGAACTGGCACGCGCGCCAGCGCCCGGCCGACAAGCTCGCGCGGCTGGCCGCGCTGCGCGCGCAAGGCGCGCGCGTGATCGCGGTCGGCGACGGCATCAACGACGCGCCGGTGCTGGCCGGCGCCGATGTGTCGATCGCGCTGGCCGCCGGCGCCGATCTCGCCCAGGCATCGAGCGACATCGTGCTGCGCGGCGAGCATCTCGATGCAATCGCGCAGGCGCGCACGATCGCGGTGGAGACGATGCGCATCCTGCGCCAGAACCAGCGCTGGGCGCTGTGCTACAACCTCTGCGTCGTGCCGTTCGGCGCGCTCGGCTTCGTGCCGCCGTGGCTGGCGGCCATCGGCATGTCGGTCAGTTCGCTCGTCGTCGTGCTCAACGCGCTGCGCATCGGCCGCCGCGCCGAGCGCGGCCATCGCGCCGCGCGATTCGAACGCGAGGCCGTCGCGTGAACATCCTGCTCGCGCTGATTCCCGTGTCGATCCTGCTGCTGATCGCCGCCGGCATCGCCTTCTTCTGGGCCGTCGACCACGACCAGTTCGACGACATGGACACGCCGAGCCTGCTGCCGCTGCTCGACAATCCCGACAAGGCGCCACAGCCGCAGCAACCATCGCAACCACCGGATCACGAACCGTGAGCGGCGGCCTCACCCTCGCCGCCGCGCTGCTGCTCGGCCTCGCCGCGAGCGGCCACTGCCTGGTCATGTGCGGCGGCATCACCGCCGCGCTCGGCCTCGCCACCGCGAAACGCGCCGACGGCCGCCCGCGCGCGTCGCTGCTCGCCGCCTACCAGCTCGGCCGCATCGCCTCGTACACGCTCGCGGGCCTGCTCGCCGGCGGCGTGCTCGGCGGCTTTGTCGCGCTGCTCGACCTCGATGCCGTGCGCACCGCGCTGCGCGCCGTCGCCGCCTTCGTGCTGCTGCTCGGCGCGCTCGTCGCCTTCGGCCGCGTGCGCGATCCCGGTTTCGGCATCGGCCAGCGCCTGTGGCAGAAGCTCGCGCCGCTCGGCCGCCGCCTGCTGCCGGTGACGAGCCTGCCGCGCGCGCTCGCGTTCGGCATGATCTGGGGCTGGATGCCGTGCGGCTTCGTCTACACCGTGCTGCTGATCGCCGCGATGCGCCTCGACGCGCTCGACGCCGCAATGACAATGGCCGCGTTCGGCCTCGGCACCGCGCCGGCGCTGTTCGCCGCCGCGCTCGGCGCGCAACGCTTCGCCGGCTGGGCGCGCCTGCCGGGCGCGCGCCGCGCCGCCGGCATCGTCCTGCTCGCGGGCGCCGCGCTCACCGTCGCCGGGCCGTGGCTGCCCGGCGCGCACTGGCTGCACGCGTGGCTGCCGTTCGATTGCGCGCCATCGACGCACTGATGCTGCCTGCTTGACCTGGGTCAATGCCCGCCATCACTGCAGACCGCACGATGGCGGCATGACCACATCCACTGCCACGGCCTTGTTCGACGCCGATCTGATCGCCCGCCACGACGTGCCGGGGCCGCGCTACACCTCGTACCCGACCGCGCCGAACTTCCGCGACGGCTTCGGCGAGGATGCGTTTCGCGCCGTCGCGCGCGCCTCGAACCAGGACCCGATCCCGCGCCCCCTCTCGCTCTACGTGCACGTGCCGTTCTGCACGAGCCCGTGCTTCTACTGCGGCTGCACGCGCGTGATCACGCGCGACCGCTCGAAGGCCGACGTCTACCTCGCCCGCCTGTATCGCGAGATCGAACTCGTGGCGCCGCTGTTCGACCGCGACCGCCCGCTCGTGCAACTGCACTTCGGCGGCGGCACGCCGAATTTCCTCGACGCGACGCAGATGGCCGAGCTGCTCGAATCGCTCGCGCGGCATTTCTCCTTCAGCGTTGATGCCGAGCGCGAATTCGGCATCGAGCTCGATCCGCGCTGGTGCGGCCCGGACTACGTGCGCATGCTCGGCGCGCACGGCTTCAACCGCGTCTCGGTCGGCATCCAGGATTTCGATCCGGCGGTGCAGGCCGCGATCAATCGCATCCAGTCGGTCGAACAGACGCGCGCCGTGCTAGCCGCGGCGAAGCAAAGCGGCTTCCGCTCCACCAGCGTCGACCTGATCTACGGCCTGCCGAAACAGACGCCGCAGAATTTCCGCCGCACGCTCGAGCAGGTCATCGCGCTCGCACCCGACCGCGTCGCCACCTACGCCTACGCGCACCTGCCCGAACGCTTCAAGGCGCAGCGCCGCATCCTCGCCGCCGACCTGCCCGACGCGGCGGCGCGCCTCGACCTGCTCGCGCTCACCGTCGAGACGCTCACCGCGGCCGGCTACCGCTACATCGGCATGGACCACTTCGCGCGACCCGGCGACGACCTCGCGCGCGCGCAGGACGCGGGTACGCTGCAGCGCAATTTCCAGGGCTACTCGACCTGCGCCGACTGCGACCTGATCGGCCTCGGCGTCAGTTCGATCTCGCACGTCGGCGCGAGCTTCAGCCAGAACGCGCGCGACCTGCCGGGCTACTACGCCGCGCTCGACGCGGGCCGCCTGCCGGTCGCGCGCGGCATCGAACTCGACGACGACGATCTCATCCGCGCCGACGTGATCCAGCAGCTGATGTGCCATGGCCAGCTCGACATCGCCGCGTTCGAGGCGCGGCATCGCATCGATTTCGCCGCGTATTTCGCCGCCGACCTCGCGCGCCTGCGTGCGCTCGCACGCGACGGGCTGATCGAAATCGAGCCGGACCGCCTCGTCGTCAGCCCGCGCGGCCGCTTCCTGCTGCGCAATATCGCGATGTGCTTCGACGCGCACCTGCAACGAGTCGATGCGACCGAAGTACGCTATTCTCGGGCGGTGTGAACTCGCGTTCGCCGCAACGAGGAAAGGATGAACCGGATCGACCGTGACGGCCGCATCGCCGCATTGAACCCGATCGCCGACGACGGCGACGAAATCCACTTCTGTTCGACCTGCGCGTTCGGCTCGGTCTGCCTGCCGGCCGGCGTCGACAAGAGCGCGCTGCAGGAACTGCACGTGCTCGTCGAGCACGTCGGCCCGTATCGCACGGGCGAACACGTCTTCCGCCGCGGCGAACGCTTCGGCGCGATCTTCGCCGTGCGCGGCGGCGTGGTCAAAACCTGCCTCGTCGACGACGAGGGCCACGAACAGGTGCTCGGCTTCCACCTGCCCGGCGAGATGATCGGCCTCAACGCGATCCATCCCGACAAATATCCCTGCGACGCGGTCGCGCTCGACACGGTCTACGTCTGCCGCTTCTCGTTCGCCGCGCTGACCACGCTCGCGGCGAAGATTCCCGACGTGCAGCAGACCCTGTTCCGCCTGCTCAGCGCCGACATCGGCAAGGCCACCGCGCTGGCCGGCGACCACACCGCCGAAGAGCGCATGGCCGCGTTCCTGCTCGACCTCGCCAAGCGCTATGCGAGCCGCGGCTTTTCGCCGACGCGCTACCGCCTCGTCATGCCGCGCGGCGACATCGCCAACCACCTGCGCCTCGCCTCGGAAACGGTCAGCCGCGTGCTGCGCCGCTTTTGCGACCGCCAACTGATCCGCGTCGACGGCCGCGAACTCGAACTGCGCGACCGCGAGCAACTGCGCAAGA
>JAFEFQ010000269.1 GCA_018240505.1 Pseudomonadota bacterium | reverse complement strand
TGCGGCCACGGATAGAACGTGTGCCAGAGCAGCGCGCCCGAAAACGTGGCGTGGGCATTGAGGCCGAGGTTTTCGCTCGCGCGCGCGGCCAGGCGAAGCTGGTCGACGGCCCACTCGCTGCGCTTGCGCGGATTGCCGCGCGTGGACTCCGGCGCAAAGCCATCGAACAGCGCATCGTAAGCCGGATGCACGGCGACGAGCTGCCCCTGCAGGTGCGTCGACAACTCGGTGATCTTCAGGCCGCAGGCTTCGACGATGCCCTTGATTTCGTCGCAATACGTCCTGCTTTCGGCGGCGCGTCCGAGGTCGATGCAGCGCGCATCCCAGCTCGGGATCTGCACGCCGCGGTAACCGATCGACGCCATCCATTTGCACACGCCTTCGAGCGTGTCGAACGGCGCCTTGTCGCCCATGAACTGGGCCAGGAAGATGGCGGGGCCTTTGATCGTCTTCATCGGATCGTCTTCATGCAAAAGGGGTCCACTTCCGGTCGGATTGCGCGGAACGGACGACGGTGTCGACGAAGGCCATGCCGTGCAGGCCGTCGTCGACGTTCGGGAAATCGTAGTCGCGGACATCGATGCCGGGGTCGCGTTCGTGGTCGCGCAGCGCCTGGTAGAACGCGGCGTAGATGTTCGCGAACGCTTCGAGATAGCCCTCGGGATGGCCGGGCGGCGTGCGCGCGTTCGCCGCGGCGATCGGATCGAGATAGCCCGAGCCCGTGCGCAACACCTGCACCGGCGCGTCGATCATGCGCAGGACCAGCGAATTCGCATCGGCCTGCTGCCATTCGACGCCGCCGCGCTCGCCGTAGACGCGGATGCGGATGTTGTTCTCCTCGCCCGCCGCGACCTGGGTCGCGAACAGCACGCCGCTCGCACCGTTTTCGAAGCGCAGCAGCATCGCGGCATCGTCGTCGAGCCGGCGCCCCGCCACGACCGTGTTCAACGACGCATCGATCTGCGCGATGCGCAGGCCGCTCACGTATTCGGCCAGCTGCGCCGCGTGCGTGCCGATGTCGCCGATCGCGCCGCCCGCGCCGGAGCGCGCCGGATCGGTGCGCCAGTCCGCCTGCTTCTGCCCGGCCTGTTCGAGACCGGTGGCCAGCCAGCCCTGCGGATATTCGACGTAGATCTTTCGCACCGCACCGATGCGCCCCGCCGCAACGAGGGCGCGCGCCTGCTTGACCATGGGGTAGCCGCTGTACGTGTAGGTGACGGCGAGCAGACGACGGCTGCGCGCAACGATGGCCTTCAGCTCGCGCGCTTCGTCGAGCGAGAAACACATCGGCTTGTCGACGACGACGTGGAAACCGTTTTCGAGACAGCGCCGCGCCGGGTCGAAATGCAGGTGGTTCGGCGTCGCGATCACCGCAAAATCCATGCGCTCGTCGGCCGGCAGCGCTTTCTCGGCCTCGATCATCGCCGCGTAACCCGGGTACGCGCGCGCGGCGGGCAGGTGATAGCCCTCGCCCGCCTCGCGCGAACGCTCGGGCGAACTGCTGAATGCGCCGCAGACGAGGCGCGCTTCGCCGTCGAGTTCCGCCGCGATGCGGTGGATGCGCCCGATGAACGATCCGGGGCCGCCGCCGATCAAACCCATTCGCAGTTTTCGCGCCATGTTCCTTCGCCACCGATTCAAGCGAGACCGACTTTCTTCAGCACTTCCAGCGGCGGCCCGTCGAACTGTTTCAACGGCACGTTGCCGACGTATTGCAGGTCCTTGCGCCCCTGCGGCGTCGTGTAGAAACCGCCCGCGGTGAGGTCGCGGAAGCGGGCGAAGAATTTCGCCGCTTCGGCGAACTCCGCCTTCGCCCTGGGTGCGTAGCAGATGTCGTCGCAAATCCCGTGGCGCTGGTCCTCGCCGAGCGCCGCCAGCGGTTTCGCGAATCGCCGCCCGGCTTCGGCATCGACCCACGCGAGGCCGTCGAGCACGATCTTGCGATCGGCGCGCTGTTTCTCGTAGGGCGCGCTGATCCATTCGTCGATGAAATCGACGACCCCGACGGCCGACGCGCCCGGCGAAGAACCGTCGGCCGGAATGATCGTGTCGCACAGCGCCGTCGCGGTCCTGCGCTGCTCCGGCGTCAGCGTCAACGGCCACAGTTCGCCCGGATGATGGATTTCGAGCAGTTTCGGGTCGGCGCCGTACGGCTTCGCTTCGCCCGCGTCCTTCGCCGCGGCGAGCGGCACGAACCGGCCGAGCGGCAGCGTCGCGGCCGCGGTGAGTACCCATTTCAGCGAGGCTCGACGGTCCATCACAGCTCCTTGCGCTGCATGCGCTCGAGAATCCGGTCGGCGACGCGCCACGCGTTCGCCATGATCGTCAAGGTCGGATTCTTGTCGGCGTTCGACGGGAACACCGAACCGTCGGCGAGGAACAGGTTCTTCACGTCCCACGCCTGGCACCACTTGTCGACCACGGAAGCGCGCGGATCGTCGCCCATCAGCGCGCCGCCGACCTCGTGGATGATGTTGCCGCCGGGGTGAATCGCACCGTCGCCGTCGAGCTGCGCCTTGCCGCGCACGCGGCCGCCCATGGCCTCGATCAGGTCGGCGAACGTCTTCTGCATGTGCCGCGCCTGGCGGATCTCATGCTCGGACCACTGCCAGTGGAAGCGCAGCACGGGAATGCCCCACTTGTCCTTCACCTGCGGATCGATCTCGCAGAACGATTGCTCGTTCGGAATCATCTCGCCGCGGCCGGAGAAACCGATGAACGAGCCGTAGTAGCGGCGCGCGTCCTGCTTGAACTTGCGGCCGTAGCTTCCGCCAGTGAGCCATTCGAGACCGGCCGCCGTGCCGAATCCCGGCATCCTGCGCCCGCCGGTGAACTCGATGTGATAGCCGCGCGCGAAGCCGAGTTTGCCGGCCTTCTGCTCCTGGTACTGCCACCACGGAACGTACATGTGCAGGCCGGATGCGCCTTCCTCGTTGTGCGGCGGCAGGTTCTCGAGCAGCGGAATCTGGCCGTCGAGATCGCTGCCGACCGTGTCCATGATGTACTTGCCGACCTTGCCGCTAGCATTGGCCAGCCCCTGCGGGAATTGCGCCGATTTCGAGTTGAGCAGGATGCGCGCGGTCTCGCACGCGCTCGCCGCGAGCACGACGACGCGTGCGCGCGCCTCACGCGATTTGCCCGAGTGTTTGTCGACGAAACGCACGCCCGAGGCACGGCCGTCCGCTGCCAGCATCACCTCGGCCACCATCGCGTCGCAAACGATGTCGAGCTTGCCGGTCTCCAGCGCCGGCGGCAGATGCACCGTCGTCGACTGGTAGTTCGCGCGGATCGAGCAGCCTTGCCCGCACGGCGTCGCCCAGAAGCATGGCGAGCGCCGGCGCATGTCGCGCGCGATGATCTGCTGCGCGGCGGCGTTGCCCGGATGCAGCCTGGCCGGCGCGTTCTTCCAGTCGAGCGGCCGCGTGAGCACGGCGCGGTGACACGCCACCGTCGGCAGCCCGAGCTTGCTGCCGTGCTTCTGCACGAGCAGGTCGCTGACGATCGGTTTCGGCGGCGGCAGCAGGCAGCCTTCGGGAGAATCCGGCGTGTTTTCCAGCCCTTCGTTCGAGCCGTAGACGCCGACGAGCATCTCGACCTTGTCGTAGTACGGCGCCAAGTCCGCGTAGGCGATCGGCCAGTCGAAGCCGAGGCCGTCGCGCGAGCGCGGCTTGAAATCGTAGGGCCCGTTGCGCAGCGAGATGCGGCCCCAATGGTTCGTGCGCCCGCCGAGCATGCGCGCGCGCCACCACTCGAAACGCTGCGATTTGTCCGTGCTCGCCTGCGTGTACGGTTCGCCGGGAACCTGCCAGCCGCCGTCGACGGTCGCATCGTAGAAACCGAACGGTTTTTCCGGTGTGCCGGTGCCGCGCAGCGGCGCCATGTCGGGCGTCTGGAACATCGCGGTCTCGCGCCCGGGGTCGTAGTTGCGGCCCGCCTCGAGCATAAGCACGCGCGCACCACTCATCGTCAGCGTGTACGCCGCCTGCCCGCCGCCGGCGCCCGAGCCGACGACGATGACATCGTATTTGTTTTTGGCAGCCGTTTCGGCGTCGACAAACGGCATCGTTCAATACCTCGCCATGTCTGCGGGCGCGAGGCCGCCAGACTCCGCCCGTCGCAATGACCATCCCTGCCGTTCGTCCACTTTTCCGATCATCTGTTTCGATCCGGACATTCGATTCGCAGCACGATGCCTGCGCCCGATAGTAAGCCCGAAACGCCCTTGCGGCGCAATTCACCGTGGAGTACGCAAGGCAACGGCGCGCATGCGGCGATGCTCGGCCGCGAAACAGTCGCGAGGATGCTCGCTCACGTCGCGTCGCTGCGGGAATCCGGCGTATCGCGCAGCAGCGTTTCCGCGTGCGCGAGATCCCTGGCCGTGTCCACGCCCGGCGGAAACGGTTCGGGCGCGATGCGCACGTTGATCGGGAAGCCGTGCTCGAGCGCGCGCAGCTGCTCCAGCGACTCGATGCGCTCGAGCGCGGTCGGCGCCAGCCCGGCGAAGCGGCGCAGGAAACCCGCGCGGTAGGCGTAGATGCCGATATGGCGGAGGAATTCGCCGCCGCGCGGAAGTTGGGGCCGCGCATCCGCCGCGCCGGCGAACGCATCGCGCGCCCAGGGCAGCGGCGCGCGACTGAAGTACAGCGCCGTGCCGTCGCGTTTGCGCACGACCTTGACGCAATTGGGATCGAACAATTCTTCGGCGGAAGCGATCGGCGTCGCCAGGGTCGCCATCGGCGCCACGTCCTGCGCCAGCGCCGCGGCGACCGCGCGGATTCCGCTCGCGGGCGCGAGCGGCTCGTCGCCCTGCAGGTTGACCACGATCGCGTCGTCCGGCCAGCCGAGCAAGGCCGCGCATTCGGCGAGGCGATCGCTGCCGGAGGCATGGTCGGCGCGCGTCATCGCGATCACCGCGCCGGAACCGTCGAGCGCGGCGGCGATGCGCGCATCGTCGGTCGCGACGACGACCTGCGCGGCAGCAGCCGCCTGCGCGCGGCGCACGACGTGGCGGATCATCGGCTCGCCCGCGAGCGGCAACAGCGGCTTGCCCGGCAGGCGCGTCGACGCGTAGCGCGCGGGGATGGCGACGATGAACGGTTCGGTCATGCTGCCGATTCTAGGAAAAGTCGCTGGGTTCCCGCCAGAAGCTTGCGGGAACGACGAGCGGAAATGCGAATCCGCTCACGGCTGCGGCAGGCGTTCGATGTGGCGCTTCGCCTTCTCGTCGGCGACCATCCTGCGCACATCGGCGAGCAACTGCTTCGCATCGAACACGATGCCGTCCTTGATCGTGTACTCGACGCCGCCGACGCGATGCACCTTGCCGTCGTCGCCCAAGCGAATGTGGCCGGTGCCGTAGAGCACTTTCAAATTCGCCAGCGGATTTTCCTTGAGCACGACGAGATCGGCGAACTTGCCGGGCTCGATCGAGCCGAGCCGCTGCTCCTCGCCGAGCGCCTGCGCGCCGTACAGCGTCGCCGAGCGGATCACCTCGAGCGGATGGAAGCCGGCCTCGCGCAAGAGTTCCAGTTCCTGGATCGTGCCGAAGCCGTAGAGCTGATAGATGAAGCCCGAGTCGGAGCCGACCGTGACGCGGCCACCACGGTTCTTGTAGTCGTTGACGAAGGCCATCCAGCGCGCGTAGTTGCCGCGCCAGGCGACTTCGTCCTCCGTGCCCCAGTCGAAGAAGAAGCTGCCGTGGTGGTCGCGGTTCGGCGTGTAGAAATCCCACAGCGACGGCAGCGTGTACTCCTCGTGCCAGTCGGCACGGCGCGCGCGCATGAGGTCGCGCGCGGCGTTGTAGATCGTGAAGGTCGGGTCGATCGTGAAGTCGAGCTTGAGCAGTTCGCCGATCACCGCCTCGTACTTGTCGCTGCCCCTGGTCGCGGCCTGCGCCCACAGGCGCCCGGCCTGGCCGAAGCGGTCGGCCTCGTTGTTGTAGTTGTACGCCGGCGGATAGTCCTGCACGGTGCGGTCGTCGAACAGCGCCTCGGGCAGGCCGTACCAGTGTTCCATCGAGGTCAGGCCCCAGCGCGCCGTGGTCAGCACGTTGACGCGCGCCACGTCGAGCTGTGCATGGTGACAGGCGCTGCGCATGCCCTGCTTCTTCAATTCCGCGAATGCGGCTTCGAGCACGTCCGGGCGATAGCCGAAGCATTTCATCCCGACGATGCCGCGGGCCTTCATCTCGCGCACCCATTCGCGTGCCTGCTCGGGCCGCGTCATCGGCGTGCGCTCCTTGAAGCCGAACGCGGCGTAGGCAAAGATGCGCGGCGCGGTGATCGTGTTCGCCGCGCTGCGCCTCGCCTCACTCACGCACCAGTCGACGCCGTTCATGCAACCGGGCTCGCGCACCGTGGTGATGCCGTTGCCGAGCCAGAGCTTGTAGACGTATTCCGCCGGCGTGCCCTGCTCGGCGCCGCCGATGTGGCCGTGCATGTCGATGATGCCGGGATGACGTAGTGCCCGGTCAAGTCGATCTCGCGCCCGCCCGCGGCGAGCTTCGGCCGTTTGTCCGCATCGATAGTCGCGCCCGGATTGCCGACCGACTGTACCTTGACGATGCGGTTGTGCTCGATCACGACGTCGGCCGGCCCGAACGCCGGGCTGCCGGTGCCGTTGATCACGGTCACGCCGCGCAGGATCAGCTGCGGATACGGGCCTTCGCCCTCGTGCCGCGGTGGCGCCGGCGTGACTTCGCCGTCCGGCTGCGCGGGCGCGGCCGCGGCGAACGTGACGGCATGCACGCACAGAAGCACCGCGGCGAGCGCGGCCATTCCGACCCGAATACGCATGAAATCCCCCGCTGGCACCCGTCGTGGCTGGGTAAAATATCAGAGATCGCCTGCCGCGACGGATCGCGCATTGCGCGCTCGAATGCGAAACGCGCGACCATGCCCTGCTTCGCGCCGCACCTGCGCAGCATCGGCCGCGATGATTTTGGCCCCCTGTCATGCAAACGAATCGGTCCGGGTCTCTTCCCCCGACATGCGATAATTTTCCCGGCTGGCGCGAAACCGCGCGTTTTCCCCGACACGCATCGAACACCCTATGGCCTTGCTGCGCAAATGGACCCCGATTCGTGTGTTTCCGCCGGCGACGCTCGCCGGTGCGGGTCGTGGCGCCGCCGGCGCAGTGGCCGCCCTCTCCGTCAGCGCGGTCGAATTCACTTGCTGAAACGCTCTCCGCTCCACGCCTACGCGCTGATGGCGGCAAGCGCCGTCCTGTTCGGCCTCATGGCGATCGTCATGCGCCTGGGCACCGAGCGCGGCCTGCACGCGTTCGAGATGGGCTTCTTCCGCAGTGCGTTCGGCCTGCTGTTCGCCTTGCCGCTGCTGCACGGCCGCGGCCTAGCCCTGCTGCGCACGAACCACTTCCACCTCTACCTGTTGCGCGGCGGACTCGGCGCGGTGTCGATGCTCGCCTCGTTCTGGGCGCTCGCCCACCTGCCGCTCGCGCAGGCGATCGCGATCTCGTTCTCGACCCCGCTGTTCGTCACGATCGGCGCGGTGTTCCTGCTCGGCGAGATCGTGCGCGCACGGCGCTGGACAGCGGTCGCGGTCGGCTTCGTCGGCGTGCTCGTCATCATGCGTCCCGGCAGCCTGCATTTCTCCGTCGACATGCTCGTCGCGCTCGGCGGGGCGATGGCCGCCGCGTCGGCCTACATCAGCATCAAGTTCCTCTCGCGCAGCGAACCGGCCGACGCGATCGTGATCTACATGACCGCGATCATGGGCGTGGTCACGCTGCCGCTCGCGCTCGCGACCTGGACCCGGCCCGACGCGACCGGCTGGCTGCTCGCCGCGCTCGTCGGCCTGCTCGGCACCGCCGGCCAGATCACGATGACGCGCGCCTATCACATGGGCGAGGTGTCCGCGCTCGCGCCGCTGAACTACCTGCAGTTGCCGGTCGTGTCGATATGCGCGTGGTTCATCTTCGCCCAGTCGGTCGACACCGGCACGCTGGCCGGCGCGGCGATCATCATCGCGGCGAACCTCTACATCGCGCATCGCGAGGCCAAGCTCGCGCAACGCGCGATGACCGCGCCCGAACTCGCGCCGAGCGGATCGGGGCAGTCCGCCTGATAGCGGGTTCGCGCATCCGCCGGCGCTCCGCTTCGGTTACATTTCGCGCATCACATTCGGGACCTGCAGCATGGACAACGAGGAAACCGGCATCGGCGCGCAGCTGCGGCAAGCCGCAACGCGCGTTCGTTTCAGCGAGATCGGCAGCTTCGCGGCGCTGGCCTTCAGCCTGCTCGCGCTGGTCACCTCGGCCTATCAGACTCGCCTCATGCAGGCGCAGACCGAGCTGATGCAGACGCAGGCGCGCGCGAGCGTGTGGCCCTACGTCACGATCGGCAAGAACGAGGACTCGACTCCGGGCCGCGAAGCGTTCGCCTGGCGCGTCGACAACAACGGCGTCGGCCCGGCGAAGATCGAATCGGTGCGCGTGCTCGTCGACGGCCAGCCCTATCGCGACTGGAAGGAGGTGTTCGCGAAGATCGCGCCCGACCAGGAATTCCACGGCCAGACCTCCTCGCTCAACGGCATCGTGCTGCCGCCGAGCACGAATCGCGAAACCGTGGTGGAAATGGTCAAGCCGAACACGCCCGAGCGCGCCAGGGCGTTCCAGACCGCGGCGCCACGCACCACGATCGAGGTCTGCTACTGCTCGGTTTACGACGAATGCTGGCTCGTACGTTCGCTGCAGACCGAGAACAAGCCCGTGCCGCGCTGCGAAACCAAAGACAGCGTGCAGTTCGAGCAGTGATCGCTCACGCGGCGCGCTGGGCGAAGCGCGTCGCGATGTAGTTTTCGACGATGCCGACGAATTCCTGCGCGATGCCTTCGCCGCGCAGGGTCATCGCCTTCTGCCCGTCGATGAACACCGGCGCCGCGGGCGCCTCGCCCGTGCCGGGCAGCGAGATGCCGATGTTCGCGTGCTTGGATTCGCCCGGGCCGTTGACCACGCAGCCCATCACCGCGAGCGTGAGGTTCTCGACGCCGTCGTACTTGACGCGCCACTCGGGCATCTTCGCGCGCACGTGTTCCTGCACGGTCTTGGCCAGCTCCTGGAAGAACACGCTGGTCGTGCGCCCGCAACCTGGGCAGGCGGTGACGAGCGGCGTGAATGCGCGCAGGCCCATGGTCTGCAAGAGTTCCTGGGCAACGATCACCTCGCGCGTGCGCGACTCGTTCGGCTCGGGCGTCAGCGAAATGCGGATCGTGTCGCCGATGCCTTCCTGCAGCAACACGGCGAGCGCGGCGCTTGATGCGACGATGCCCTTCGAGCCCATGCCGGCCTCGGTCAGACCGAGGTGCAACGCGTAGTCGCAGCGCGCGGCGAGGTCGCGATAGACGGCAATCAGTTCCTGCACGCCGGAGACCTTGCACGAGAGGATGATGCGCCCGCGCGCCATGCCGATCTCCTCGGCGCGCGCGGCCGAATCGAGCGCGGAGCGGATCAGCGCCTCGCGCGCGACGTGCGCCGCGTCCCAGGGCTCGGTGCGTGCATGGTTCTCGTCCATCAGCGCGGCGACCATGCTCTGGTCGAGCGAACCCCAGTTCGCGCCGATGCGCACGGGCTTCGCGTACTTCAGCGCAAATTCTATAATTGTGGAAAATTGCACATCGCGCTTCTTGCCGAAGCCGACGTTGCCCGGATTGATGCGGTACTTCGCCAGCGCCTCGGCGCAGGCCGGCTCGCCGGCGAGCAGCTGATGGCCGTTGTAGTGGAAATCGCCGATCAGCGGCACGCCGACGCCCTGCATGTCGAGGCGCTCGCGAATCTTCGGCACCGCGGCCGCGGCTTCGGGCGTGTTCACCGTGATGCGCACGAGTTCGGAACCCGCGCGCGCCAGCTCGGCGACCTGCTTCGTCGTCGCGACGACGTCGGCCGTGTCGGTGTTCGTCATCGACTGGACGACGACAGGCGTCGAGCCGCCGACGTGCACGTTGCCGACGGCGACGGCAACGGCGCTGCGCCGCGGCTGGGTGCCGACTCGCGCAAGTTGGGATTGGAAGGATTCGCTCATCTGCAATCGGGCCGCACGGTTGGACATTCGATCGGCCGACGCGCGGCCTGTACCCGTGGATTTTAGCGAATGCACGTGAATCCGGCGCGATCGCGCCGGGCAGCAATGCGCCCACCGGGCCGAATCACGCCTGCGCGATGCGCTCCAGCGCCTCGCCGGACAGCTGGATCCGTTGATACAGCCCCGCGTCGCGCAGGTCGAATTTCGCCACGCGCACGGGCCGGGTCATCGCGTCGGAGGAACCGCCGTCGATGCGCAGCACCTCCAGCGCCACCGCGTCGCGTGCGAACGGCTTCGGCACGAAAATACTCGCTTCGACCCCGTCGGGCTCGACGAGGAGGCCGCGCACCGGCGCACGCGGCGTGCCGCCCGCATCGAACGGATACACGGCCACGGCGACGGGAGGCGTGGGCAAAAGCTCGATGCCAGCCTCGATTCCGGCTTCTGCGTCGGCACGCAACCAGCGCAGCGCGCCGAAGCTCCATTCGGGCTTGCCGCGCGCGGCGACGGGCGCGAGCGCGATCAACTCGCCGACGCGCACGCGCGCGTCCTCACCGGCAGCCCAGTGCAGGCGGTACCCCTGGCGACTGCGGTCTACCGCCTCGGCGCGGGCACGTCGGGGCGTCGCGAGTCCCGGCGGACGCTGCGCCCAGCTCGCCGTGGGCGTCGACGATGCGTCGGTCAGCGGCAGCACGGCCTCGAAATCCTGGTTGCCGGAAAGGATGTAGTGCAACCCCGACAAGCCGATCTCCGTTTCGAGCACGGCGCTGTCGGCGTTGCGCGGAAATCCGCGCTCGGTACGTTCGCACCAGACGCGTCTGAGCACCGCGACGATCTCGCCGTCGAGCTTCGCTTCCTCGCCGCCGCGGCGCGCGCGCATCACGATCTCGCGCTCGTCGCGCGCCAGCGCCGCGTCGAACTGGGCCACCAAGGCGCCGATGTCGAGCATCCAGCGCTCGCCTGCATCGCCGTTCACGCCGCGCGGCGGCGACTGGTCGCTCCCGGTATGCACTGCGATCGTGCCCGCAGTGGCGTGCCCCGGCGACACGTCGCACCACGACGCGAGCACCGGCAGGGACGAATACAGTTGCCTGTTCTGCGCCTGGGTAAACTGGTTCGGCTTGGCGAATGCGTGCAGCAGCGCCTGGATATAGATCGAACGCGGACTCGCCCTGCCACCGCCCGCGAGCACGGCCTCGCGATCCGCGTATCCCGCCTCGGCGGCGTAGCGGAACAGGTCGTGCATTCCCTGCCAGGCGCCTGCAGGCGGCGCACTGTGCGTCCGGCTTGCCTGCCACAATTGCGCCGCTTGATGCTGGCAGGCGCGCACGAGCACCCTTGCGGCCATGCCGCCACGCAGCAGCGGTATCCTGCCCGCCGGCGCGCACAGATCGCAGATGATCTCGGCATAGGCAAGTGCGAATTCGTATTCGATACCGGCCAGATGTTGCACCTTGTCCATGCGCTCGGCGGACATCGGAAAGAACTCGCGCACCTCGTTGCCCCCGTCGTCGACGAGTGCTGCGGCGACCTGCTCGAGCATTTCAAGCATGGCAAGGCGCTGCTGCGACAGGATCGCCGCGGCGTTCAGTTCGCGCAGGGCTTCCTCCATGCGCATGAGGGCAAAGCTGCGGTTCGCGAGCGGGAGCCCGGCGAGCCAGGCCTGCAGCCGCGACGGATCGCAAACGAGCGAACTCTGCGGCGGAGCGGAACGCAGCGGAATCCTCGATTTCAAGCGGGCATAGGCGGCGAGGATACTCATGACAACCTCAATTTCATCCCGCCAGCGCGGCAAGCACCAGTCGGCGGGTCAGTTTCCCGGCAAATGTCGTCGGGTGGTTCAGGTTCAGCCGCGCCATCAACGGTTCGCCATCGGCAACGCGCGAGGGACGCAAGTAGGACTTTAGCAAAAAAAATGCCAGCTTCGGCTTGCTCGCGGACAGCGCCTTGAGCCTGGCCAGGGCCGGCAACAGACGCAGCTCGGCCGGACTGAAATCGCTGCCGAACGGAAAGGCCGGAAACTGCGACGCGAGTTCTCCCTGCCTCAATGCGGAAGCGATGTTTTTCCCGGTATTTCCGCGCCATGCAGGCGGAATCTCGAAATCGTGGCGCAGCTTGCCCGCGGCCTTGGCCTGGGCGACGAGGCCGTCCTGGAAGCGCGCGTCGGCGATCGCGAGCATGGCGAGGATGCAGTCCTCGTCCGACTTGCCGCGCAGGTCGGCGCTGCCGTATTCGGTCACATAGATGTCGCGCAGGTGACGCGGAATGGTGGTGTGGCCGTAGTTCCAGAGAATGTTCGACTCGGTCCTGCCGCGGTGCTCGCGGGTGGCGCGCAGGAGCAGGATCGAGCGCCCGCCCGCGAGCGCGTGCGCCATCGCGACGAAGTTGTACTGGCCGCCGACGCCGCTGACGACCTGGCCGTTCTCGAGCGCATCCGAAGTGGCCGCGCCGAGCAGCGTCGCCATCATGCAGGTGTTGAAGAAGCGCGCGTCGCGGCGCTGCAGGGCGTCGAGCGACTCGCGCCCGCCGTAGAGCTGGTTGATATCGGAGACTCGCGTCATCGACAAGCCGTCGAAGTCCGCGCCGTCGAGACCGCGCAGCCAGGCGTAGAACTCCTTCGAGCCGAGATAGAACGCGCCGCGCAGGTAATACCCCTCGCGCAGCGTTCGCCCGGCAAGCGCGCGGTTCCACTGCGTGCGCGCATCGGCATTGCCCAGGTCCAGCGGCAGGCTGCCGCCGTCGGGAAGTTGCAAGGCGGTGAATCCGAGCTGCGTGCCTTCCGGCAGCAGGCCGAAGCGGATCAGGCGCGCCAGTTCCGCCTTGTCGATGAATGGCCCGAGCGCACCGCACGCATACAGCGCATCGGCGGCGTGCGCATGCAGCACGTCGTCGATGCTGCCGTCCTCGAGCGCCTGTTCCAGCGCGTGGTCGTCGTAGACGCGGCGCCTGAGGATGCCGGCACGGGCCAGATGCATGAAACCGTCCATGACCATTTCGCTCGCGCCGTAGAGACCGGTGGCGAAACCGTCGAGACTGCCGAGACGCGCAGCCGGCGTGCCCTCGCCCACCTGCGCACCGATCGCCGCCAGCGCGGTACGATAGGCGGCGTTGTCGCGCTGGCGCAGCAGCAGCGCATGCACGAGCGCGTCGGACAGCGCACCGATGCCGACCTGCAAGGTGCCGCCGTCGCGAACCAGCGCCGAGGCATGCAGGCCGATCGCGTATTCGACGGGATCGATGTTCGCGCGCGGCAAGGCGAACAGGGTATGCCGGTTGGCCTGGTCGAACAGCAGCGCATCGAAGAAACCCGCCTCGACTTCGGCCTCGTTGCCGACGAACGGCAGGTCCGGGTGCACGACGCCGACGACATACGGCCGCGGCGCGCCGGCCGCGTGCATGCGCTCGAGCAGATCGGCGGTGACGTCCGGATTGCAGGCGAGGCTGTAGCGGATGCGCCCCGCCTCCTCGCGCGCGGCGATCAACTGCACGATCACGTTGACGCCGCGGTCGACGAGGTCGCGCGCGACGTGCGTGTAGTTCATGCTGGCGTAGTCGCGCTGCGCCGATTCGACGCCGAGCATCGCACCCGACTGCATATAGAACTCGTGGATGCGCACGTTCGCCGGCAACGTACCGGCCTTCTGCGCGGCGACGTAGAGCAGGTCGGGATAGTCCGCGCCGAAATGGCGCTCGAGAAACGGCTCGACGAAGCGCCGCTCGAGGTCGGATGCCGGCTGCGGCCGCGCGAGCGACAGCGCGGTGAAGAGGTCCAGGCGCAACGACGCATCGCCGGCGACGCGTCGGTACACGGCGTTGAGCAGCACATTCGGCTTGCCCAATCCCAGCGGCGCGGCGACACGCAGCGCAGGGCCCGCGCGCCCGCAGATGCGCGCGACGCAGGCATCCACCGACGCCAGCATTTCGGGACTCCCGTTCACCCCGCCCTCCACATGAAACACGTTCGCAATGATCGCAGATCGCGGGCATCGCAGCCATGCGCTCGGGCGCGCTCCCACACCGCGGCGTGCGCGCAGCGAGACGCTGGACACGGCCGCGGCTTGCCTCTACTTTTCCGCCTGCGGGCAGGATCGACGAGACGCGAGGCCGCCACCGATGAAGATCGCCGCAGTTCGCGAGTACGCGCTCGGGCTCCCCGACGTCACCGAGGAGCCGCATTTCCGCCATTCGTCGTTTCGCGTCCGCGGCAAGATCTTCGTCACCGTGCCGCCGGAAGAAACGCACGTTCACGTCTTCGTCGGCGAACAGCACCGCGAACCCGCGCTCGAGATGTATCCCGGGTTCATCGACAAGCTCACCTGGGGCGCCAGGGTGGTCGGGCTGCGCGTCGCGCTGGCGACGGCGCGGCCCTCGGTCGTCGCGCAGCTCGTGCGCCAGGCATGGGAAAGCAAGGCGCCGAAAGCGCTGCGGGAGAAAATCTCCACGCGCTGACGCCCGCTTCCGTGTGCCCGGACACCGCCGTCGGCGGCCGTGTCGATTTCCGCCCGGGTCAAACGTCGTCGTCAAGGAAGCCACTCTTCGAAAGGCAAAATCATGTCCAGACTGCGCGTACTGAATTTTTCGATCTCCCTCGACGGCTACGGCGCCGGCCCCGAGCAGAGTCTCGAGCACCCGCTCGGCCTGCGCGGTCCCGAATTGATGGAATGGTTCTTCGCCTCGCGCGTCTGGCAGGCGATGCACGGCCTCGACGGCGGCGAGACGGGCATCGACGACGGCATCGCCGAGGCCGGCATGCAGGGCCTCGGCGCATGGATCCTCGGCCGCAACATGTTCGGCCCGGTGCGCGGCCCGTGGCCGGACGACAGCTGGAAGGGCTGGTGGGGCGACGAGCCGCCGTACCACGTGCCGGTGTTCGTGCTCACCCATCACGCACGCGCACCGCTCGCAATGCAAGGCGGCACGGTGTTCCATTTCGTCACCGACGGCATAGCCTCCGCGCTCGCGCAGGCGCGCGCGGCGGCGGGCGGGCGCGACATCCGCCTCGGCGGCGGCGTGGCGACGGTGCGCGAATATCTGCGCGCCGGCCTGATCGACGACCTGCATCTCGCCCTGCGCCCGGTCGTGCTCGGCCGCGGCGAGAACCTGTTCGCCGGCATCGACCTGCCGGCGCTCGGCTACGAATGCGAAAAATCCGTCGCCGGCGAGCGCGCGACGCACATGTACCTGCGCAGGCAAGCCTGACCGATCGCACCTCGCGGCGGAAAGCACCCATGACTTCCCCATTGAAACGCGTCAGCGCTATCAGCCTGTTCGTCGACGACCTCGCCGCGGCGAAGGCGTTCTATCGCAGCGTGTTCGACGCCGAACCCGTGTTCGAGGACGAGGTTTCCGCCGCGCTCGAGTTCGACAACCTGATCGTCAACCTGCTCTGCGTCGGCAGCGCCGGCGAAATCATCGAGCCGCACGCGCCCGGCGGACGTGATGCCGGGTCGCGCTTCCAGTTCAGCGTCTGGGTCGAAGACGTCGATGCCGTATGTACGCGCCTGCGCGAACGCGGCGTGGCCCTGCTCGCCGGCCCCAAGGATCGGCCCTGGGGCATGCGCACGGCCAATTTCGTCGATCCGGCCGGGCACAGTTGGGAAGTCGCGCAGAAGACCGGCACCCGGGCGACGGGCGCCGCGATCAGTCCTTCGCCGCGAATCCCAGCGCCGCCGAGTTGATGCAGTAGCGCAGGCCGGTCGGGCGCGGGCCATCGGGGAACACGTGGCCCAGGTGCGAATCGCAGCGCGCGCACTTGACCTCGACGCGGCGCATGCCGTGGCTCGTGTCCGCATGCTCGCTGACCGCCGCGGCCTCGACCGGTTGCCAGTAGCTCGGCCAGCCGCTGCCGGATTCGTATTTGGCCTGCGAGGAAAACAGCTCGGCACCACAGGCGGCACACAGATACGTGCCGGCCTCATGATGATCGTAGTACTTGCCGGTGAACGGCCGCTCGGTCGCCGAACAGCGGCAAATGGAGTATTGCTCGGGACTGAGCTCCTCGCGCCATTGCGCGTCGGTCTTTTCGATCTTGTCGGTCATCGTCTCATCCTCTCGTTTCATGTCCGCCGGATTTGACGAAATATAAGGCTGAACCTTACACAGGCAAGCCGTTGCAGATGAACGGAAGGCAGTCGCGCGGATTGCCCCTCCACCCCGTTTCGGGCAAGCTTGCCGGCCTCACGTTAGCCTTGCGACGTCCCGTGCTGCCATCCCTGCTGAACGACCGCCGGCTCCGGCATCTGCCCCTGCGTCCCCTGCCCCTGCTGCTCCTGGTCGCGCTGGCCGAGCCGGTTTCCGCGCAGACAGCCGTGATTGCGCCTTCGACCACGCAGACGACCTGCCCCGCAGGCGTGATGCGATGCGTCGCGCCGAAGAACGACTACGGCAAGTGCAAGCGCAACGACCTGCTCGACTTCTTCGTACCCGGCCTGCCGCCCGCGGGCGACCGCTCCAAGGCGCAGACCCAGGCCGACGCGAACAAGGTGACCTGGCTCGACAAGAATCACGCCCAGCTCGAAGACGACGTGCGCATGCAGAAGCTCGACGCGCTGCTGCGCACCGACTTCCTCACCTACAACAGCGAGACAACCGACTACGTCGCCAACGGTCGAGTGCGCTACCAGGACGCCGGCATGCTGATGTCCGCGGACAAGGCACGCGGCACGACGACGCCGAGCGTGACGTATCTCGACAACGTGCGCTATCAGATGCTCGACCAGCGCGGCAACGGCGTGGCGAAGACGGTCAACCAGACCGATCCGGACCACTCGAAGATGAGCTACGGCACGTTCTCGACCTGCGATCCGAGCGAGCGCCAGTGGGAAATGCGCGCGAACGATCTCGAGATCGACAAGGTCAGGAACGAGGGCTACGGCCACGGCGTCACTCTCGCCTACCAGGGCGTGCCGTTCCTGTGGCTGCCGTACATGTCGTTCCCGATCGACGAGGGCCGCCATTCGGGCTTCCTCATGCCGGTGATCGGCTACAGCAACCGGCGCGGCTTCAAGCTCGGCATCCCGTACTATCTCGATCTCGCGCCGAACTACGACCTGACCCTCAAGCCGATCGAGTACACCAAGCGCGGGCCGTTCCTCGACACCGAGTTCCGTTACCTCTCGGAGTGGGACCGGCTCATGCTCGACGTCGGCTACATGCCCAAGGACGATGTCACCGACGAAACCTCGCGCGGCTACCTGCGCCTGCAGAACTGGGCCACGTTCAACGCCAACTGGGGCGCGACGGTGGACGTGCACCGCGTTTCCGACGACCGCTATCTGCGCGACTTCGGCGACAGCTTCCAGAGCACCGCGATCAGCCTGTTGCCGTCGAGCGCCTACGTCAACGGCAACGGCGGCTGGTGGAACATCGCGATCGGCGGCGACACCTGGCAGGTCAGCGATCCGAGCATCGAGTCGTTCTGTCCCGGCGGCGGTTCGCTGCAGGGTTGCGCCAATCCGGTCGTGTACAAGCCCTACACGCGCCTGCCGCGCGTGGCGTTCAACATCGCCCCGCAACGCTACGGCGGTTTCGAAGCGGGCATGGAATCGGAGTACATCAACTTCCAGCGCGGCTACTCGCTGACCGGACGGCGCCTCGATCTGTATCCGCACCTCTCCTATCCGATCGAGAGCCTGGCCTGGTTCGTGCGACCGACCGTCGGCTATCGCATCACCCAGTACGACCTGTCGGACATGCGCTTCAATACCAATCCGCTGATCACGAGCACCTCGCCGTCTCGCCACCTGCCGATCGCGAGCGTCGACTCGGGGCTGTTCTTCGAGCGCGACGCCAAACTGTTCGACAAGTCCTACATCCAGACGCTGGAGCCGCGCCTGTTCTATCTCTGGGCGCCGTACCGCAACCAGGACAAGCTGCCGAACTTCGACACCTCGCTGCCGAGCCTCGACTTCCCCAGCCTGTTCCGCACCAATGCCTACACGGGCGGCGATCGTCAGGCGGACGCGAACCAGGCCACCATCGCGCTGACCTCGCGCCTGATCGATGCGGAGAGCGGCGATCAGTTGCTCAGCGGCAGCATCGGCCAGATTCGTTACTTCAAGACTCCGCGCGTCAGCCTGCCCTATTTCGGCAACGCGCTGAACGGCGCCGGAAAAGACTTGTTCACCGAATTGCAGCTCAACATCGGCAAACGCTGGAGCGTGAAGTGGGACGCGCAGTGGAACACGAATGCGCCGAATGCGACCGATCCCGGCAATTCGGACTGGTTCGGTTCGTTCGGCCGGCGCACCGACCTCAACTCGTTTTCGCTGCAGCGCCGCTTCGGCACCGACGGCGTCGTCAACCTGTCCTACCGCTACCGTCGCGGCTTCCTCGAACAGTACGACGCGACCGCGCTGGTCCCGCTCAACCTGCGCTGGAGCATCGTCGGCCGCTATTACTATTCGATCAAGGACAAGCGACTGCTCGAGTCCTTCGCCGGCGTGCAATACGACAGCTGCTGCGTCGCCGCCCGCCTCGTCGCGCGGCGCTGGCTCAACAACGCGAGCAATCCGTTCAACGACGCCATCTACATCCCGAACAACGTCAAGGCGGAAAACACCGTCTTCTTCGAGGTCGAGTTCAAGGGCATGGGCGCAAGCGGCCAGCGGACGCAGAACTTCCTGCGCCATGCTATCCTTGGCTATCAATAAGTTAGGTTCCGCAGGCTTCAGCGCTGCGCCGGCTCAGCCGTGCGACAGCGCTTCGGCTTGGGAAGCCGTTTTCAAGTCGTAGCGCAATAGATATGAAACGGCTTCTGATGCGCGGGCTCCGTTCAGGGTGCGCGCGCTATCTTCCCTTCCCCGCACGCGGGCGCGATGGCGCCCGCCAGGTCATTCGATTGCAGAGTCGCCGATGAACAAGCTTTTCGCCGCCTTCCTCGCCCTTTTCCTCGTCGTCGCCGTGCCTATGGCGCGCGCGCAGATCCAGCCGATCGAACCGCTAGACCGCATCGTCGCGATCGCCGAGGACGACGTGATCCTGCAGAGCGAACTCGACCGCGCCGTTGCCCAGATCCAGGCGCAATACCGCAGCAACCCGCAACAGCTGCCGCCGCTCGACGTGCTGCGCAGCCAGGTGCTCGATCGCCTGATCATGAACCGGATCCAGATCCAGCGCGCCACCTCGACCGGCATCCGCGTCACCGACAACGAGATCGACCAGGCCATCCAGCGCATCGCGCAGAGCAACAACATCGACATCACCCAGTTGCGCGGCGCGCTCGCGCGCGACGGCATCGACTACGACGACTTCCGCAAGCAGACCAAGGAAACGCTGCTGACCCAGCGCCTGCAGCAGCGCATCATGCAGGGCGCGGGCAACGTCACCGACGCCGAAGTCGACGCGCTGCTCGCCACCGGCAACGTCAAGACCGGCGAAATCCACCTCGCCCACATCCTGATCGCGACGCCCGAGAACGCGAGCGTCGATCAGATCAAGACCGCCAAGGACAAGGCCGACGACGTGAAGAAGCAGATCGACGGCGGCCTCGACTTCGCGGCGGCGGCGATCCGCTACTCGAACGCGCAGGACGCGCTCGAAGGCGGCGACCTGCAATGGCGCCCGGCCAACGCGCTGCCCGAGGCGTTCGTGCAGATCGCCGAGACGCTCGCGCCGGGCCAGGTCTCGCAGGTGATCCGCGGACCGAACGGTTTCCACATCATCAAGGTCGTCGACAAGCGCGGCGGCGGCAGCAAGCAGCTCGTGACCGAGTATCACGCGCGCCACATCATGATTCCGGTCACCGAGCTCGTGTCCAGCGCCGAAGCGCAGAAGACTGTCGCCGACCTGCGCCGCCGCATCGTCGACGGCAAGGAAGACTTCGCCAAGCTCGCCAAGGAATACTCGAAGGATCCGCCGACCGCCAATCTCGGCGGCGACATGGGCTGGTTCCCGATCGACCGCTTCGGCACCGCGGTCGCCACGACGCTCGGCTCGCTCAAGGCCAACAACGAAGTCTCGCAGCCGTTCCAGACCGATGTCGGCTGGCACATCCTGCAGTTGCTCGGCAAGCGCGAATCCGACCGCACCGTCGAGAACCAGCGTGAACAGGCGCGCGAACTGATCCGCCAGCGCAAGGCCGAGGACGAGATCGAAAGCACGCTGCGCCAGTTCCGCTCGGACTCGTACATCTGCGCGGTCGACCCGGTCTACGTCACCAAGGAGCGCCAGACCTGTTCGGGCGCGGCGATCAAGAAAGCGGAGTCGAAATGACGCGGCGGCGCTGAACTCTGGTCGCTCTTCCCTTCTCCCGCCGGGAGAAGGTGCCCCGCAGGGGCGGATGAGGGTCCGAACTCGCGCCGAGGCTTCACCAGTTCCGAACCCTCATCCGGCGCTTCGCGCCACCTTCTCCCGAGGGGAGAAGGAAAAAGGCGACCGAGATCCGACGCGATCAAACTCGACCATGCTCCCGCGCATCGCCATCACTGCCGGTGAACCGGCCGGCATCGGACCCGAACTCGTCGCGGCGCTGGCCGCAACCGACATCGAAGCCGATCTCGTCGCGATAGCGGATCGCAAGCGGCTGGAATCGGCCGCGGCTGCGCGAGGCGTCGCGCTCGCCATCGAAGACTATCCCGCCGCGCGCATCGCGCGGCGCAAGCCCGGCGCCCTGCGCTGCCTGCACGTGCCGCTGCGCGTGCCTGCCGTGCCCGGTCAGCTCGATCCACGCAACGGCGCCTATGTGATCGAAACGCTCGCGCGCGCCGCCAACGGCTGCGCCGCGGGCGAGTTCGACGCGCTCGTCACCGCGCCCGTGCAAAAGAGTACCGTTGCCGACGCCGGCATTGCGTTCACCGGCCACACCGAGTTCTTCGCCGAGCGCGCGCAACGCGACGTGGTGATGATGCTGGTCGCGCCGGAGATCGGTGGGCGCGTACTGCCGCGCCAACTCCCCTCACCCCACCGTTCGCTCCGCGACGAATTCCCCATGGGCGCGCTGCGCGTTGCGCTCGCGACCACGCACCTGCCGCTGGCGCGCGTGCCCGATGCGATCACGCGCGCGGGACTCGTGCGCGCGCTGACGATACTCTGCGATGAATTGATCGCGAAATTCGGCATCGCCGCGCCGCGCGTCGCCGTCCTCGGCCTGAATCCGCACGCGGGCGAATCGGGCCACCTCGGCCGCGAGGAAATCGACGTCATCGCACCCGCGATCGAACAGGTGCGCGCGGCCGGGTTCGACATCGCCGGCCCCTTGCCCGCCGACACCGCCTTCGTCGCCACGCAACGCATGCGATTCGACGCCGTGTTGGCGATGTATCACGACCAGGGCCTGCCCGTACTCAAGGCGCTCGGCTTCGGCGACTCGGTCAACGTCACGCTCGGCCTGCCGTGGATCCGCACCTCGGTCGACCACGGCACCGCGCTCGACCTCGCCGGCAGCGGCCGCGCCGACGCGGCCAGCCTGGTCGCGGCGACGCGGCTCGCGCTAGATCTCGCCGCGAAACGCCTCTGACTATTCGCGGCAGAGCGCTTCCTTAGCCGGCACCAACGGCTTGCGCGTCAATCCGGGTACCTTCTCGAAGATCAGCGCGACCGCGAACAGCACGAGCGCACAACCGGCGAGCGCGGCCCCGGTGATCGGCTCGCCGAGGAACAGCGCGGCCCAGATCAGCGCGAACAGCGGCACGAGGAAGGTCACGGTGACCGCACGCTCGACCCCGGCCGCGCGCAGGATGCGGAAGTACAACGCGTAGGCAATGCCGGTGCAGAGGATGCCGAGCGCGACCAGCGCGGCGCTGACGTTCAGCGCCGGCAGCGCCGACGGCGCGGTCGCGAGCGCGAGCGGAACGAGCGGCACGGAACCGCCGATCAAATTGCCGGCGGTGATGACGAGCGGATCGGCGTCGCCGTAGCGCTGCTTCGCCATGATCGCGCCGACCGCGTAGAGGAACGAGGCGAACAGCGCCGCGGCGAAACCGAGCGCGGTCGCGAGGTTCATCTCGAGATGGCCGAACTTCGCCAGGGTCGCGACACCGGCAACGCCGACAACGACGCCGGCGAGCTTGGACGTCGACGGGCGCATACCCGTGTTGCCCCAGCCGATCAGCACGGCGAACAGCGGCACGGTCGCGTTGAGCACGGCGAGATAGCCGGCCGGCAGCGAGCGCGCGGCGACCGCGAAGCAGGTCAGCGGCAGGCCCATGACGATGACGCCGACGACGAGGTAGTCGCGCCAGCGCGCGCGCCACTGCAGCGGCTTGCGCAGCAAAGCGAGCACGCCGAGCAGGGTCAGCGCGGCGAAGATCATGCGCCCCGCGCCGGTCATGCCGGCGCCGATCACCGGCACGGTGATGCGCTGGAACATGAACGAGGCGCCCCAGATCATGCCGAGCACGACGAGTTGGGCGAAGATGGAGGGGTTCATCGGAAACTCCTTTGGAGCGGCTGCGCGGCCGGCACGGGCAATGCTGCGGAATCTCATCCTATGCCTCGCCCGCGTGCGCGGGAAACGCTATTTTCTCGCGTCATCTGTGAGCTTTCTTCACAGATGGGCACCTCTAAAAACTGTAGCGAGCGAAGAGAATTTGTGCGTCGCCGGGGCGCAGGAACCGGAGTGTACAGTCGAGTACGTGCGGATTCCGAGCACCGCCGGCGCGCAAATTGTCGAGCGCAGTAGGTTTTTCGAGGTGCCCAGATGCTAGGCTGCGCCTTGGACGTTCCCCAGAGCCGCTTGCGCATGAATCCCTGGCACCGCCTGCCGCCGTTGCGCTCGTTGCGCGTGCTCGAAGCCGCGGTGCGCCACCAGAACTACACGCGCGCCGCGGACGAACTCAGCCTGACCCACAGCGCGGTCAGCCACCAGATCCATGCGCTCGAGGCCACACTCGGCATGCCGTTGCTGCAGCGCGCCGGGCGGCAGATGCGCGCCACGGACGCGGGCCGCCAGCTCGCCCAGGACGTGCGCGCCGCGCTCGACCAGCTCGCCGCCGCGCTGGAACGCCTGCGCGGCCAGGACAGTGCAAATTCGCTCACAGTCAGCGTGCTGCCCTCGTTCGCCGCCGCCTGGCTGGTCGCGCGCCTCGGCGGCTTCCTCGAACGCCATCCCGGCATCGAGCTGCGCCTGGAGAGCACGCCGGCGGTCACCGATTTCCGCAGCGACGGCGTCGACGTCGCGATCCGCTACGGCACCGGCAGCTACGAGGGCCTGGTCAGCGAGAAGCTGTTCGACGACGAGTTGTTCCCGACCCTGAGCCCGGCGCTCGCGCGCCGCGTGCGCCTGCGCAATCCGTCCGACCTCGCGCGCGTGCCGCTGCTGCGCATCCGCCAGCAGCCGTGGGCGCCGTGGTTTGCCGCAGCCGGCGTCAACCTCGCCGAACCGCGCCGCGGCCCGGTGTTCAACGACTCCGAACTCGCCCTGCAGGCGGCGATCCAGGGCCAGGGCGCGGTGCTCGCGCGCGGCTCGCTCGCCGCGCTCAAGCTGCGCGCGGGCACGCTGATCGCGCCGTTCGCGCAGCGCGTGCCCTCGCCGGCCACCTGCCATCTCGTCTACCCGCCGCAGCACGCCGGCAAGCCGGCGCTGCTGCTGTTCCGCGACTGGCTGCACGAGGAACTGCGCGCCTCGCCGCCGATGTATCGCCCTTGAGCCTCCCTTCTCCCAGCGGGAGAAGGGAAGCTACAATTTCGCATGCACGACTTCACCCCGCACGTCACCAAGAAGCGCTTCGGCCAGCACTTCCTCCACGACAAAAATATACTAAGCCGCATTGTGGAATATGTGGCACCACGACCTGGCGAGCGCATCGTCGAGATCGGCCCCGGCGAAGGCGCGCTGACCCTGCCGCTGCTGCGCGCCGCCGGCAGCCTGACCGTGATCGAGCTCGACCGCGACCTGATCGAGCCGCTGCGCACGCGTGCCAGCGGCGTGGGCGAGTTGACGATCGTGCATCGCGACGTGCTCGCGGTCGACATCGGCGCGCTCGCGGCCGGCGCCACGATCCGCATCGTCGGCAACCTGCCCTACAACATCTCCACGCCGATCCTGTTCCATTGCCTCGAGCACGCCGGCGCGATCCGCGACATGCACTTCATGCTGCAGAAGGAGGTCGTCGAGCGCATGGCTGCCGGTCCAGGCAGCAAGACCTACGGCCGGCTGTCGGTGATGCTGCAACTGCGCTGCACGGTCGAGCCGCTGTTCGACGTGCCGCCGGCCGCGTTCACGCCGCCGCCGAAGGTCGATTCCGCGGTCGTGCGGCTCGTGCCGCTGCCGGCGAAAAAGCTGCCGCAGGCCGATTTCGACATGATCGATCGCGTCGTTCGCGCCGCGTTCGGCCAGCGCCGCAAGACGCTAAGCAACGCGTTGAAAGGCGTCGCCACGACTGACGAGATGACCGCCGCCGGTATCGACCCGCGCGCGCGTGCCGAGCAGTTGCCGCCGGAAACGTTCGTGGCCCTTGCCCGCCTGCTTTCGTAGGGGCGCGATTCATCGCGCCCTGTCGACCGGTGCGCAAGGGCGGGCGCGATGAATCGCGCCCCTACACACGGCACATGTGTTTCGTCCTCCACCCTTGCTTAGATTTGCCCCGCTGCGCACAATCCGGACATGAGCGACAACTCTCCCTATGCGATCAGCGTGGCCGTGCAGACCCAGTTCCTGCACGACCAGTCCATGCCGGACGCGAACCGCTACGCGTTCGCCTATACGATCCGCATCGCGAACACGGGTCGGGTCGCCGCGCGCCTGATCTCGCGCCACTGGATCATCACCGACGCCAACGGCAAGGTGCAGGAAGTGCGCGGCGAGGGCGTGGTCGGCGAGCAGCCGTGGCTGCGCCCCGGCGACGATTTCCAGTACACCTCGGGCGCCGTGCTCGAAACCGCGGTCGGCACGATGCGCGGCAGCTACCAGATGCTCGCCGATGACGGACGCCGCTTCGACGCGGCGATACCTCAGTTCACGCTGTCCATTCCACGCACCGTGCACTGATGGCAACGTACGCGATCGGCGACGTCCAGGGCTGCTACGACGAACTCGCGCAGCTGCTCGAAAAAATCCGCTTCGACTCCTCGCGCGACACACTCTGGTTCTGTGGCGACCTGGTCAACCGCGGCGGCCAGTCGCTCGCCGTGCTGCGCCAGGTGCAGTCGTTCGGCAAGAGCGCGACCGTCGTGCTCGGCAACCACGACCTGTCGCTGCTCGCGATCGCCGAGCGCGACGAGGCCGCGCAGGCGAAGACGAATCCCGAGCTGCGCGAAGTGCTGTTCGCACCGGATCGCGATTCCCTCCTCGCCTGGCTGCGCACGCGCCCGCTGCTGCACATCGACCGCACGCTCGATTTCGCCATGGTCCATGCCGGCTTCGCGCCGGACTGGACACTCGATCGCGCCGAGCGCGCCGCGCGCGAAGTCGAGGCGCGCCTTGCCGGCGACGGCGCCAAACGCCTGCTGCTCGCCATGTTCGGCAACAAGCCCGATCAATGGTCGCCGAAGCTGCGCGGCATCGAGCGCATGCGCGCGACGATCAACGTGATGACGCGCATGCGCTACTGCGACGTGCGCGGCCGCATCGCCTACGCCGAGAAAGGCGCGCCAGGCACGCAGAAACCGGGGCTGTATCCGTGGTTCGAAGTGCCCGGCCGCATGCGCCACGACACGCGCATCGTCTGCGGCCACTGGTCGACGCTGGGCCGCTTCCAGGGCATGGGCATCTACGCGATCGACGGCGGCTGCGTCTGGGGCGGCGAGCTGATCGCGCTGCGCCTCGACGGCGAGGAACCGCAGTTCTTCGCGATCAAGTCGAAACGACCCAAGCCGGCGGGGAACGATGGCGACTGAGGCAGAGGCACCGTTGATCGCGCCCGCCGTTGCTCGTCATTCCGCATGGTCGCAACGGAGTGCTTCCCGTCGCACCCGCCAAGGCGGGTGCGATGAATCGAACCCCTACACCACCCTTTCGTAGTCGACGAAGCTGAAACCGTACTCGTGGCGCGCATCGGCGGCGTGCGCCTCGCGCGACGTTTCGCGCCATTGCGCCGGATCGAAGCGCGGGAAATGCGCGTCGGCATCGCGCGCCTCGGTGTCGATCCAGGTCAGGTGCAATCGCGTCGCGCTAGGCAGCGCCAGGGCGTAGACCTCGCCGCCGCCGATCACCATCAACTCGGCGCCGGCCGCCACGGACAACGCTTCATCGAGCGTAGCGACGACACGCTGTCCCGCAAACGGCGCCGCACCGCTGCGCGTGAGCACGAGATTCGTGCGCCCCGGCAACGATCGCCCGATCGCGAGCGCGGTCTTGCGCCCCATCAGCACGGGCTTGCTCAAGGTCAGTGCCTTGAAGCGCTTGAGATCGTCGGGCAGATGCCACGGCATCGCGCCGTCGCGACCGATCGCGTAGTTGCGGTCAAGGGCTGCAACGAGTGAAACGCGCGCGGTCATCACACCGCGATCGGCGCCTTGATCGCCGCGTGCGACTGGTAGCCTTCGATCGCGATGTCCTCGTAACGGAAATCGTCGATGACACGGATCGCCGGATTGAGCTTGAGTCGCGGCAGCGGCAACGGCGCGCGCGTGAGCTGTTCGCGTGCCTGGTCGAGGTGATTCATGTACAGATGCGCGTCGCCGAGCGTGTGCACGAAATCGCCCGGCTGCAGGCCGCAGACTTGCGCGACCATGTGGGTAAGCAGCGCATAGCTCGCGATGTTGAACGGCACGCCGAGGAAGATGTCGCCCGATCGCTGGTAGAGCTGGCACGACAGGCGGCCCTTCGCCACGTGGAACTGGAACAGCGCGTGGCAGGGCTGCAGCGCCATCTTCGGCAGGTCGGCCACGTTCCACGCGCTGACGATCAGGCGGCGCGAATCGGGATTCTTCTTGATCTGTTCGATCAACTGCTCGATCTGGTCGATCGCCTTGCCGTTGGGTGCCGCCCATGCGCGCCATTGTTTTCCGTACACCGGCCCGAGATCGCCGTTCGCATCGGCCCACTCGTCCCAGATGCCGACGCCGTGTTCCTTGAGATAGCCGATATTGGTATCGCCGCGCAGGAACCAGAGCAGCTCGCGCACGATCGATTTCGTATGCAGCTTCTTCGTCGTCACCAGCGGAAAACCGTCGCCGAGATCGAAGCGCATCTGCCAGCCGAATACCGACAGCGTGCCTGTACCGGTGCGGTCGGCTTTCTCGTCGCCGTGGTCGAGCACGTGGCGCAGCAGGTCGAGGTACTGGCGCATCAGGCGGCTTCCTTGGTCGATGCCGATACATTGGCCGCGGCCCGGTCGGGTTGCAAGGTCGGTGCGCGTCGCGACATCCACAACAACACGAGGCCAACGATGACGAGCGGCAACGACTGAATCTGCCCCATCGTCAGCCAGCCGAACGCGAGATAGCCGAGCTGCGCGTCGGGAATACGCACGAATTCCACCGCGAAACGGAACACGCCGTAGAGCAGCGCGAACAGGCCCGACACGGCGTAGCGCGGCCGCGGCTTCAACGAGAACACGAACAACACGGCGAACATGACCACGCCTTCGAGCGCGAATTCGTAGAGCTGCGAGGGATGCCGCGCCTGGCCGTTGAGCTGGCCGGCAAGATACATCTGGTGCAGTTCCGCGCGCGTCTTGTGCAGGTCCTCGAGCGCGCCCGGAAAGATCACGCCCCAAGGCGCATCGGTGATCTTGCCCCAGAGTTCGCCGTTGATGAAGTTGCCGAGGCGCCCGAGGCCGAGGCCGATCGGCACCAGCGGCGCGACGAAGTCGATCGTGTCGAAGAAATGGACCTTGTTGCGCCGCGACCAGATCCAGCCGGCGAGCAGCACGCCGATCAGGCCGCCGTGGAACGACATGCCGCCATCCCAGACGCGGAAAATCGCGAGCGGATCGTGCACGATCCAGTCGAGTGATACGTAAGAGAGCATGTACCAGATGCGCCCGCCGAGGATCACGCCGAGCATGACGTAGAAGGCGAGGTCGGAAAACGCCTCGTGGCTGACCGGCAGCCTGCCGCGCTTGCGCCGGTATTCGCCGAGCAGCCAGGCACCGGCGAAGCCGAGCAGGTACATGATGCCGTACCAGTGCACGGCGACGGGGCCGATCTGCAGCGCGATCGGATCGATATCGTGGAAATAGGGCGACATTCAACTTATGCCGGCAAAGCCGGCATTCCATTTATCCTGGGCTTTGGTTCTTGCCCGCAACGATCGACGAGCACGGCAAGTCTAGCGGATTCGGATATTGACCGGTGAGAACGATGGACGCGCCGTCCGGCCGCAACAGCATGGCATAATCGGCGCTCATCCCGGGGAGAAGTCCATCCATGCTCAAACGCGCCTGCCTGGCCGTGCTCATCGCGGCTGCCACTGCCATGCCCTTCGCCGTTGCCGACGAGGCCAAGCCGGTCACCTTGCCGAAAGTCACCGTCATCCCCGAGATCGACTTCGCCAAGCATCCGCCGCTCGGCGCGCCCGTGCTGTCGCCGGACGGCGAGCACATCGCGGTCACGGTGAAGACCGAGGAAAACGGCGGCGACAACAAATACCAGCTCGCGATCCTGCACCTGCCGGACCTCAAGTTCATCAGCCGCCTCGACATGGCCGCGACGTTCCTGCCGATCGACGTGACCTGGGTCGACAACAAGCGCCTGGTCATGGGCACGGGCAAGGAAACCGCGTTCGCCGAACAGCCTGCGGCGACCGGCGACATCATCGCGGTCGATTTCGACGGCAAGAACAAGCGCATGCTCTACAGCGATCGCTCGCGCGGCTCGAGCGCGGCGGCGATGAACATCCTCAAGATGCCGATCGGCTTCGGCTCGATCAGCGGCACGCCGGACAAGGCCAACGGCCATTTCTACCTGACCGTGAATCCGTCCCCCGAGCGCGGCGGCAGCGATGCGCAGGCGAACAAGACCCTGGTCTTCGACATCGACGCGGCCAGCGGCAACGTCAAGGAGATCGGCGCGATCAATGCCGACGGCTACGACTTCCTCGTCCACGACGGCGTCGCACGCTACGCCTGGGGCCAGGACAACAACCTCAGGGACCACGTCTACTACCGCGCCGGCGCGGACAAGGACTGGACGGAACTTCCCGCCAATGTCGTCGGCAAGCAGTTTCAGCCCACCGCGATTTCGGCCGACGGCAGCAAGCTCTACTCGATCGGCAACCCCGATGGCGGCCCGGGCCAATTCGTGATCAGCAACCTCGACGGCAGCGAGCGCAAGGTGCTCGCTTCGAATCCGCGCGTCAGCGTGCGCCGCGTGTACTGGTCGCCCGCGCCGCACGCACCCTACGCAGTGTCGTTCGAAGACGGCCGCACCTCGATCACCTGGCTCGACGACAGCAAGTACGCGCAGGCGCTCAAGGCGCTCAACGCGAAGTTCGCCGATCACTTCGTCGGTTTCTCGGACATTTCCGAGGACGGCTCGGTCGCGCTCGTCGGCGCGGCCAGCGACCGCGATCCGGGCACGTACGCGATGTTCGATCTGAAGACGAACGCGATCCGCCCGCTCTACCAGAGCAAGCCCTGGTTCAACCCGGACCGGCTCGGCGAGCGCAAGCCGTTCTGGTTCAAGGCCTCGAGCGGCACCGAGCTCGGCGGATATCTCACCTTGCCGCCGGGGCGCGCGGACAAGAACCTGCCGACCGTGCTGATCGCGCACGGCGGACCGATGGGCCCGAACGACGGCTGGTCGCTGGCGAGCGGCTGGGAGAACGGCGAAGCGCAGTTCCTCGCCTCGCGCGGCTACGCCGTCGTCCAGGTCAACTACCGCGGCTCGGGCGGTCGCGGCGCGAACTTCTACGACGCCGGCTACCGCCAGATGGGTACCGGCATGATGCAGGACATGCTCGACGGCCTGAACTGGGCCATCGACAAGGGTTACGTCGACAAGAGCCGCGTCTGCGTCTACGGCGCGAGCTACGGCGGCTACACCGCGTTCTTCCAGCCCGTGTACGCGCCGCAGGGCACGTTCAAGTGCTCGGTCGCGATCGCGGGCGTCTCCGACATCCGCGTCCAGGCCGAGCGCAGCGACACGCGCCGCTCGCGCGGCGGGCGCAACTTCCTGCGCGAGGCCTGGGGCATGGGCGACGAGAGCTACATCAAGGCCAACTCGGCGATCGACCACGTCGACAAGTTCAACGTGCCGGTGCTGATCATCCACGGCGAGGACGACAAGCGCGTGCCCGTGCAGAACGCCAGCTCGATGCGCGACGCACTGCAGAAGGCCGGCAAGCCGGTCGAATACATGACGAAACCGAAGGAAGGCCACGGCTTCTTCAAGGAAGAGAACAACGCCGAGCGCTACAGGATCACCGAGGCGTTCCTGCTCAAATACCTCGGACCGGGCGCGCCCGTGGCGAAGTAGTCGCCGCCGCATCGAACCTCCGCAACGCCCGGCCCTCGCGCCGGGCGTTGTTTTTCGCGCGCCGGCGAACCCGATCGGTTAGGCTAGGATCGTGAGCAATCGACTCGCCAACGAGACCAGTCCCTACCTGCGCCAGCACGCCGACAATCCCGTCGACTGGTGGCCGTGGAATGCCGAAGCGCTGGCCGCGGCGCGCGCGCAGGACAAGCCGATCCTGCTCTCGATCGGCTACAGCGCCTGCCACTGGTGCCACGTCATGGCGCACGAGAGTTTCGAGGACGAAGCGACCGCGCGCCTGATGAACGAGAAGTTCATTTGTATAAAAGTGGACCGAGAGGAACGGCCCGACCTCGACCGGATCTACCAGCTCGCCCACCAGGCCCTGACCCGGCGCGGCGGCGGCTGGCCGCTGACCGTGTTCCTCGCGCCCGACGACCTCGCGCCGTTCTACGCCGGTACCTATTTCCCGAAGGAAGCGCGCCACGGCATGCCGCCGTTCGCCTACGTGCTCGAGCAGGTGCGCGGCTTCTGGGACACGCGCCGCGACGCGGTGCGCGCGCAGAACGCGACGCTGCGCGAATTCCTCGAGCACTACGATGCCGGCGAAGCGCACGATGGCGCGCTCGACGATGCGCCGATCCGCGCCACCCTCGCCCAGATCGAGCGCAACTTCGACTCCGAATACGGCGGTCATGCCGGTGCTCCGAAGTTTCCGCATTGCCCGGAGATGGAATTGCTGCTCGACCTTTCTTCCCTTCTCCCACCGGGAGAAGGTGCCCGCAGGGCAGATGAGGGAGAAGACTCTCAGAAGTCGACTTTGCCGCAATCTGCTGCGCCCTTCCCTCATCCGGCGCTTCGCGCCACCTTCTCCCGAGGGGAGAAGGAAAAACAAATGGTCGAACTGACCCTGACGCGCATGGCCGAAGGCGGCATCCACGACCAGGTCGGCGGCGGCTTCTGCCGCTACAGCGTGGACGAGCGCTGGGAGATTCCGCATTTCGAGAAGATGCTTTACGACAACGCGCAGCTGCTGCCGCTGTACGCCGACGGGGCCATGATCGGCGGCAACGGTCTTCGCGCGGAGGTCGTGCGGCGGCTCGGTGAATGGCTGACGCGCGAAATGGTCGCCGGGCCGGGAACGATCAAGCACGGCGCGTTCTACTCGGCACTCGACGCGGATTCCGAAGGCGAGGAAGGCAGGTTCTACGTCTGGCAACGCGACGAAGTGCGTGCACTGCTGGATGCGGACGAGTTCGCCGTGGCCGAACGCCGCTACGGTTTCGACCGGCCGCCGAACTTCGAGCAGCACGCATGGAATCCGATCGTCGCGCAACCGCTCGAAGCCATTGCTGCTGCATTGAACTTGCCGGTACAACAGGCCGATGCACTGCTGTCCCGCGCGCGCAGGAAGCTGTTCGCCGCGCGCGCCGAACGCACGCCGCCGGGCCTCGACGACAAGATCCTGACCGCGTGGAACGCGCTGATGATCTCCGGCCTCGTGCGCGCCGCGCGCACGATGGACAACCCGGCATTCACCGCGCTCGCGGAAAGCGCGCTGGAAGCGCTGCGCGCCAACGCGTGGCGCGACGGCCGCCTGTACGCGAGCTTCGACGATCGCGGCGCACGCTTGCCTGCCTATCTCGACGACCATGCTTTCCTGCTCGACGCGCTGCTCGACTTGCTGCAGGTCGACTGGAACAACCGCCATCTCGAATGGGCGACCCGGCTCGCCGGAATCCTGCTCGAACGCTTCGAGGATCATGAACGCGGCGGTTTCTTCTTCACCGCGCACGACCACGAGAAGCTGATCCAGCGCCCGAAACCGTTCGCCGACGAAGCGCTGCCATCGGGCAACGGTGTTGCCGCGCGGGCCTTGTTGCGCCTCGGCCATCTCGTCGGCGAAACGCGTTATCTGGACGCAGCCGAGCGCACGCTGCGCGCCGCCTATGCGACGATGACGCAGATGCCGTCCGCCTGCGCGACGCTGCAGCGCGCGCTCGGCGATTTCCTGCATCCGCGCACGCTCGTTGTCGTGCGCTTCGACTCGGTCGAGGAAGACGCAGCATGGCGTGCCGCGCTACACGATGCCGGCAGCCTGCGCCGCATCGATGCCTATTTCATTCCCGACCACGCCGGCGACCTGCCCGGCACGCTCGCCGCGCAGAAATATGCTTCCGGCGGCATCGCCTACGTCTGCCGCGGCCTGCAATGCGATCCACCGATCCATGCTTCGCGGCTGCTTGCGGAAAAATTGATCGGGGAAACCACGCGCGCTTCGCAATGAACCGCAGGCGCCCGGCGCACCGCCCCGCTCAACCGAACGGCTTCACCCCGATCAGCCAGGCGTGCAGCCAGAACGCGAACAGCGCCCAAATAACGAGACCGCCCGCCAGCACTTTCGCATCGCCCCGCCACGTGCCCGCGGGATACGTCGTTCCGGCGCGACGATCGCGCACACGGCCTGCCCAGAACGCTGCCGCGGCCCAAACGCCGAAGCTGCCGAACAGCACGACATCGTGCAGCATGCCGGTCGAGAGCAAATGGCCGATCGACCAGATCACCACGCCAAACGCCTGAGGGTGGCCCAATGCCATCTTGAAATGATTGCCCGGCACCTTGGCTGCGGCGAACAGCACGAACGCGACCAGCGTGAACAGCGCGTTCGCATGCTTCCAGGCCACTGCCGGCACATACAGCAAATGCGCGTCACGTCGCGCGAGCACGAAACCCCAGACGACAAGCGCGAATCCGACCAGCGACACCGCCGTGTAGATCCCTTTCCAGCGCATCTCGCCGACGCGCGCGAGCGTGCGCGTGCGCCAGCCGTCGGCGACGATGCGCACCGAATGCACGCCGAGGAAAAGAATCAATCCCACTATCAGAATGGCCATGGCCGTCTCCGCAACGTCTCACCTTGATTCCCGCCGGAGCACGGTATAGCCGATGCCGGGGCGCAACTCAATGCGCCGTCTTGCCAGCGGCGTGACACATTCGCCGCGACAGGCTTCTCATCCCTTGGCGTGACTAACGGCCTAATGACTTCCGGCAATTCATCGCGCGGCTCGAACAGGGAAGAATGCGCTCCCGAACGAAATCACCGGAGTGCTTCATGTATCGCCTGTTTGCCGCCCTTGTTGTCCTGACCGGCACGGTCAGTGCCGCACCCGTGACCGACGATGCCGCGACCGCCTTCTCGCAGCAGGACTGGGCCAGGGCGGCACAGCTGTACGAACAGGTGGTGCGTGATCAGCCGACGACGCCCAACTTGTGGCGGCTCGGGCGCGCATATCTCGGCCTCGAGCGCTATCGCGATTCGAAACGCGCGCTCTTGCGCGCGCTCTCGCTCACGCCGAATGACCCGCAGACGGCGTTCACGCTGGCAACCGCATTGGATCATCTGCACGAGGAAGATGCGGCCTTCAAATATCTCGACATTGCCGCGACGCAAGGGCTGATGCCGCAGATGCTGGAAACGCATCCGGCGCTCGGACATCTTCGCAAGGACCCGCGTTTTGCCGGGGTGGTGCTCCGCGCCGACAAGGCGATCCACGTCTGCAAGTACGACGAGCGCTATCGGGCATTCGACTTCTGGAAAGGCGAATGGGACGGCTACACGGGTTCGCAGAAGGTCCTGCGCGACGTGATCGCTGCCGAAACGGAAGGATGCGCGCTGCGCGAAGAATGGGAAGGCACCGATGGCGGCCACGGTCGCAGCGAGACGTATTTCAATCCGAAGACCAAACGCTGGGAACAACTCTGGGTGGACGCCGGCGGCAATGTCGTCAAACTGAGCGGAAATGTCGGCGACGGCGAAGCGAAACTGGAAGGCGAAAACATCGACCCGACCGGCGTCGTGCATGCCATGCGGCAGACATGGGAGGCCACGAAGGATGGCCATGTCCTGCGCAAATTCGAACAGTCGGAGGATGGGGGCCGAACCTGGAATCTGGTAATGCAACTGGAATTGAAACGCGGCGGGGCTTGAAGCGTGGGTTTCAGATCGCCGCATGGTACGACGCCGGCACACGCAGAACGCCTCGCGCGCTCCCCGTCCACTACCACGGGTTGCAGCGGGATGAATTCCCGATGATCTAGAGTCGAACCGGCCGGTCCGGCAGCTCGTTGGCGACCGGCGTGCCGTCGGCAGGGAAATGGCTGGCGAGGATGTCGCTGACCGCTTCGACCGCGGCGACCGCGCCGGATTCGAACTCGTCCGTGCGGAAGCGCTCGCGCAGCTGCGCGCAGACCGCCTGCCATTCCGCCTCGGCCACGCGCGCCGCGATGCCGCGGTCGGCGACGATCTCGATCGCGTGGTCGGCGATGAGCACGTAGATCAGCACGCCGGAGTTGTGTTCGGTGTCCCACACGCGCAGGTGCGCGAACACCTCGTGCGCGCGCTCGCGCGCGCTGCGGCCGCGCAGCAGCTCGGCCAGCGGCAAGGCGCCTTCGATCGCGAAACAGACCTGTCCCCGGTGCCACGCCTCGCCGACTGCGATCGCGCGCTGGATCACGTCGAGCGCGCTGTCGGGAAAGCGCCGGCGCGCGGCGCCTTCGGAAACGAGATGCCTGGCGATGCGTGCGATGCTCATGTCACCAACTCCCCGAGGCACCGCCTCCCCCGAACGAACCACCGCCGCCGCTGAAGCCACCGCCCCCCCCGCCGCCGCCTCCGAAGCCGCCGCCGCCGAAGCCGCCGCCCGGGAATCCGCCCCAGCCGCCGCGGTTGGCGAAGCCGCCGCCACCGCTGCCGAGCAGGCCGAGAATGAGACCGACGACACCGAGCCCGACCGCCAGCGGCACGATGCCGCCCGACAGCAGCCATGCCGCGCCGCCGCCGACGATCGCGGTGAGTCCGCCGCGCGGTGGCGCCGACAGCCCGCCGAACAACGAGCGCGCGAACAGGATCGCGAACACGGCGAAGATGGCCGCGTTGAACGGATCGCCGCCGGACGCCGGCTTGCGCTCGTCGGTCAATGGCGGCGGCAACGGCTCGCCCTGGATCAGCTTGGTCAGCGCATCGGTCGCATCGTGCACGCCGCCGAAGAAATCGCCGGCGCGGAATTTCGGTGTGATGTATTCGCGGATGATGCGCGCCGCGGCGGCATCGGGAATCGCGCCCTCGAGGCCGCGCCCGACTTCGATGCGCACGCGTCGGTCGTTCTTGGCGACGATGAGGATCACGCCGTCGTCGGTGCCCTTGCGCCCGAGCTTCCAGGCGTCGCCG
>JAFEFQ010000268.1 GCA_018240505.1 Pseudomonadota bacterium | reverse complement strand
GGGCGCCTGGAAGAGGAGCGCCGCCTCGCCTACGTCGGCATCACGCGCGCGCGCGAAACCTTGATGCTGTCCTACGCCGAATCGCGCCGCCTGCACGGCATGGAAAGCTACAACCGGCCGTCGCGTTTCCTGCACGAGCTGCCGCGCGAACTGCTGCAGGAGGTGCGCCCGCGCGTGCAGGTGTCGCGGCCGCTGTCGACCAACCATTACGCCGCCGACGCACTCGAAGTCACCCAGTTGAAGCTCGGCCAGCGCGTGCGCCATGCCAGCTTCGGCGAAGGCGTGGTCATGGACGCCGAAGGCTCGGGCGCGCACGCGCGCGTGCAGGTCAACTTCGAGGACGCCGGCGCGAAATGGCTGGTGCTGGCCTACGCCAACCTGACCGCGCTGTGAGAACCCTCTTCCCGTTCCCCACCGGGAGAAGGAAAGAGCGAACGGAACCATTCCACCCGCAACCTGTCAGAGCTTCGACGCATCCCACGGTACAGTCATGACCAAACCCACCCAAGTGCTCGTCTGGATGGCGGGATTCCTCGTCGCCGTCGCCGCGCTCGCCGGCCTGCTCGCGCCGAAGCTGCTCGCGAACTTCCAGGCGAATCCGTTCTTCAACGGCGTGATTGTTCTCGTGCTGCTGTTCGGCATCGCCTGGAACCTGCGCCAGGTGCTGCAGCTGTCGCGCGAGGTCGAATGGATCGAGACGTTCAAACGGTCTGACCCGAACCGCCAGCTTGCCCCGCCCAAGCTGCTCGCGCCGATGGCGCGCATGCTTGCCGGACGCGAGCGCTCGAAGTTCTCGCTGTCGGCGACCAGCCTGCGCTCGCTGCTCGACAGCATCTACTTGCGCCTCGAGGAATCGCGCGACCTGTCGCGCTATCTCGTCGGTCTCGCCATCTTCCTCGGCCTGCTCGGCACGTTCTGGGGCCTGCTCGTCACGATCCGCTCGGTCGCCGACATCATCGGCTCGCTCGGCGTCGGCACCGATCCGGCGGCGATGTTCAACGATCTCAAGGAGCATCTGAAGGAGCCGCTGTCCGGCATGTCGACGAGTTTCTCGACATCGCTGTTCGGCCTCGCCTCCTCGCTCGTGCTCGGCTTCCTCGACCTGCAGGCCGGCCACGCGCAGAACCGCTTCTACAATGAACTGGAAGAATGGTTGTCCGGGCAGACGCGGCTGTCGTCGGGCGCGCTGCAGGGCGATGGCGAGGCGAACGTGCCGGCCTACGTGCAGGCGTTGCTCGAACAGACTGCGGATGGTCTGGAGCGCATGCAGCGCGCGCTGGTCGAGTCGGAGCGCGAGCGGCGCAACTCCTCCGAACAGCTTGGCGAACTCAACACGCAGCTCGCCCGCCTGGCCGACCTGCTCGGCCGCGAGTCGCGCGAGATGCGCGGCATGAGCGAGACGCAGGAAGAATTGAAGAACGTGCTGAAGACGCTGGCCGCCGCGCCCGGCGACGGTGCGCGCCTGAGCGACGACCTGCGCAGCGAATTCCGCCTGCTCTCGCGCACGATCGCCGCCGCGGTCGACGGCAAGCGCAACGGGGCCTGAGCGATGAACTCGCTCGCGCGCCGCCGGCGTGGTCTCGATATCTGGCCGGGATTCGTCGATGCGTTGACGAGCCTGATCCTCGTCATGATCTTCGTCCTGCTGCTGTTCGCGATCGGCCAGTTCGTGCTTTCCCAAACCCTCGCGGGCAAGAACAAGGCGCTGGCCGACCTCAATGCGCAGATCGCGCAACTCGCGCAGACGCTGTCGCTGGCGCAGGACGCGAAAGGCAAACTCGACGCCAGGGTCAATGAATTGTCGGCCTCGCTCGGCCAATCCAATACCGCGCTCGATGCGGCGCATGCCGAAGCGGCCAAATTGAGCGCCGATATCGCCGCGCTGACCGAGCTCAAGACCCAGCTCGAACAGCAGGTCGCGCAGATGGCCGCGCAACTCGACGCGTCGAAGAAGGATCTGGTCGCCGCGACCGACCTCAACGCGAAGTCGGCCGCGCAGGTCGAACTGCTCAACCGCCAGCTCGCCGCGGTGCAGGAGCAGTTGAAGCAGATCACGGCCGCGCTCGAGATCGCGAACAGGAACGTCAAGGACAAGGACGTGAAGATCGCCGAGCTCGGCAAGGAACTCAACCTCGCGCTCGCGAACAAGGTCAACCAGCTCGAGAAGTACCGCTCGGAATTCTTCGGCAAGTTGCGCGAGGCGCTCGGCAACCGCGCCGACATCCAGGTCGTCGGCGACCGCTTCGTCGTGCCGACCGATATCCTGTTCGCGACGGGTTCGGCCGACCTGAGCCCCGAGGCGCAGACGTCGATGGCCAAACTGGCGAAGACGCTCAACGAAGTCGCCGCCGAGATTCCCTCGAGCCTCGACTGGGTGCTGCGCATCGACGGCCACACCGACAGGCGCCCGATCCACACCGACCAGTTCCCGTCGAACTGGGAGCTGTCGACCGCGCGCGCGACCGCGATCGTCAAGCAACTCGTCGTGCAGGGCATCCAGCCGCGCCATCTCTCGGCGAACGGCTTCGGCCAGTTCCAGCCGCTGGACCCGAAGGACAGCGAAGCCGCCTACGCGAAGAACCGGCGCATCGAGATCCAGCTCACGAACCGCTGAGTCTCGCCGGGGCCGCGCTCAAACCGGCAGCGCGGTGGTCTTCTTCACCGTGCGCAACGCCAGCGTCGATTGCACGCGCACCACGCCGGGCAGCTGGGTGAGGATTTCCGTGTGGATGCGCTCGAAGTCCGCGGCATCCGCGTACGCAACACGCACCATGTAGTCGGCCGCACCGGCGAGCAGGCAGCACTCGGTCACCTCGGGGTGATCGTCGATGGCCGCTTCGAACGCATCGAGCGCGGTGCGTCCTTGCTGGTCGAGCGTCACCAGCACGAACGCGGTGCCCGGCAAGCCCGCGGCTTTCTCGTCGATCAGCATGACGTAGCGCGAGATCAGTCCGCGTTCTTCGAGCAGCTTGACCCGCCGCAAGCAGGCCGAGGGCGAAAGGTTGATTTGCGCGGCGAGGTCCAGATTGCTCAAGCGCCCGTCCTGCTGCAGCAGGCGCAGGATCGCCCGATCGCGTTCGTCGAGGGTCGAATTCGCAGTAGGCATGAAATTCTCTAAAAAACAGGAAAGATCGCAGAAAGTTCGAGAGTCTGGCAAAAATATCCGAAAAATACGCGATCAATTGCTCGATATCCAGATCATACTGCCGCCAGAACATGCCCACGCGACGGGCGCACATCCAAATCAACCGGAGGGAGATCCAGTCATGCGTATCGGCGTACCCAAAGAGATCAAGAATCACGAATATCGTGTCGGCCTCGTCCCCTCGTCCGTGCAGGAGCTGGTGCATCACGGCCACGAGGTTTTCGTGCAGGCGGGCGCGGGGGTTGGCGCGGGCATTGCCGATGCCGACTACACCGCGCTCGGCGCGACCATCGTCGACGGCGCGGACCGGATCTTCGCCGAGGCCGACATGGTCGTGAAGGTGAAGGAGCCTCTCGCGGTCGAGCGCAAGAAATTGCGCAAGGGCCAGATCCTCTTCACCTACCTGCATCTCGCGCCCGACGCGGAGCAGACTCGCGACCTGATCGACTCCGGCGCGATCTGCATCGCCTACGAGACGGTGACCGCGCCGAACGGCTCGCTGCCGCTGCTGACGCCGATGTCCGAAGTCGCCGGCCGCCTCGCCCCGCAGGTCGGCGCGCATTCGCTGGAGAAGGCTCAGGGCGGCCGCGGCGTGCTGCTTGGCGGCGTGCCGGGCGTCCCCGCCGCCGAAGTCGTGATCCTTGGCGGCGGCGTATCCGGCACGCATGCGGCGACGATCGCGGTGGGCATGGGCGCGAAGGTGACCGTGGTCGACCGTTCGGCCGATGCGCTCAAGCGCCTGGCCACGCAGTTCGGCACGTCGATCTCGACCGTATTCTCCACACGCTCGGCGATCGAGGAACTCGTGCGCCGCGCCGACCTGTTGATCGGCACCGTGCTGATTCCGGGCGCCGCGGCGCCGAAGCTGGTGACGCGCGCCATGCTGAGCACGATGAAGCCGGGCTCGGTCATCGTCGACGTCGCGATCGACCAGGGCGGCTGCGTCGAAACCTCGCACGCGACCACGCACGCCGATCCGACCTACGTCGTCGACGGGGTGGTGCATTACTGCGTGGCCAACATGCCGGGCGCGGTGGCGCGCACTTCGACGTTCGCGCTCAACAACGTCACCCTGCCGTTCACCCTTTCGCTTGCGAACCATGGCTGGAAGAAGGCGCTCACGCAGGACGTGCACCTGCGCAACGGCCTCAACGTGTTCGAGGGCAAGGTGACCTGTGAACCCGTCGCCCAAGCGCATGGCCTGCCGTATGTGCACGCGGAAGCCGCGATCGGCATGCAATAAGCCGTCCGACTGCTACTGCACAACCAAGGGGGCGGCATGCCGCCCCCTTGTGTTTTGGGATCACACGGCCGACGCCCGAAGCCGCGTTTACCCGACCCCCGGCGCGCGCCTCTTCACCAAAGCCCCAGCGACACCGACGCGTACCAGTTCCGCCCCGGCAGCACGAGGTAGTAGATGTTGCCGCTCTTGATCGAGTCGGCGACCTGATGATGCGCATTGAACACGTTCTCGACCTGCAGGCGGAACTTCCAGCTCTTGATGAACGAGTCCTCGACGTTGCGGCCGTAGCCCAAGCTCAACGCGGTCTGCCAGAAACCGTCCGACTTGCCGAACGCGGTCACGGTCGTCGCATCGTCCGGGTTGAAGCCGCCGTTGTAGACCTTCTGCTCGCCGACGTACTTGCTCGAGATCGAACCGAACAGGCCGTTGCCCTCGTAGGCAAGACCCAGCGCCAGCGTGCCGTCCGGCACGTTCGGCAGGTCGAGGCTGGAGCGCTTGAACTGCGCGTCGATCGTCGAGAAATTCGCGAACGCGCTGACGCCGCTGCCGAAATACCAGGTCGCCTCGGCCTCGAAGCCGAGCATGCGCGCGCCGCGTGCGAGCGCGAAGACCGGATCCTTGGTGACCGGATCGACCGAGGACAGCGGGAAGTTCTTGTAGTCGATGTAGAACACGTCCGCGTCGGCGCTGAAACGCTCGGTCTTGTATACCGTGCCGAACTGGTAATTCATCGTCTGCTGCGGCGAGGTCTTGTTGTTCTCCGGATGCGGCACGTAGAACTGGTTGAGGTTCGGCGCGAGGAAGCCCTGCGCGGCCTGGCCGTACACGCTCCAGTCCGATGTGAGCAGGTAGTTCGCGGCGAGATAACCGAGTGCCTTGCGCCAGGTCTGGTCGTAGTACAGCGGCGTCTTCGTCGTCTGGTTGATCGGCGCCTCGATCGCGCGCTGGAACTGCAGGCCCTTGATGCCCGGCGTGACGGTCAGCGCATCGTTCGCCTTCCACGCGTACTCGGCGTAGATCTGCGTGGTGCGCAGCCAGTCGTCCATGGTGTATTTGTACGCACTCGAATCGGGCTTGCCCGGCTTGACGTCGTGGATGCCGCCGAGCGTGTAGTCGAGCAGGAACTGGTAGCGCTCGTTCTTCTGCGTCTCGTACCAGCCGCCGAAGCGCAGCTCGCCGTTGGCCAGCGCGCGGGTCAGCGTGAGCACGTCGCCGTAGGCGCGATAGCGGTTGACCTTGTAGGCGCCGCCCATGTTGGTCTTGGCCGCATTCGTGCCTACGGTCGGCGACTCGTTGCTGTCGTTGTTGTAGTAGTAGGTGTAGAGCTTGTTGTCGAGCGTCCAGTCCGGCGCGAACGCGCTCTTGATGCCGAGATACTCCATGTCGGTCTGCTTGACCTGGTGGTTGTAGCAGGTGCAGTCGGTCGAGAACGGGTCGTGGTTGAGGCCGAAGTCGCGCCCGAGCGTGTTGATCTGCGCCTGGGTCAGCGTGGTCTTGTCCGGGTTGTTGAACTTGATGTCGTTGTAGTTGCTCAGCACGGTGATTTCGGTGCTCTCGCCGACCGGCTGCACGTATTTGATGTACGCGGTCTTGCGGTGTACGCCCGAGTCGCTGCGGAACGTGTCGCTGTCGTAGTACTGCGCGCTCGCGATCAGCTTGCCGCCGCCGAAGCCGTCCATGCGTCCCGAGTTCAACTCGAGATGGCTCAGGCTGGTCGAGTAGCTGCCGAAGGTCTGTGTCGGGATCACCTCGAACGCATCGAGCGGATCCTTCGAGCGCAGCGCGATCGTGCCGCCGAACGTCGCCTCGCCTATCGTGCTCGCGCCGCCCGGGCCGCGCTCGACCGCGACCTGGCCGATCATCTTCGCCGGAAAATAGCTCGAGGTGTGGTGCGAGAAGTCGTTGGTGTCGCCGAACGGAATGCCGTCGTAGGTGACGTTGTACTGGTTGTCGTTGAAGCCGCGCATGGTCACCTGCTTCGCTTCGCCGAGGCCCGGGCCGGCCGGGCTGATCGCGGTCACCGACGGCGCCATCGCCGCGATCTGCGCGTAGTCCGAGGTCGGCGGCTCGTGGTTGCCGATCCAGTCGAGGCCGATGACCGAGGTCGGCTGGGTGATGTCGAGGTCGGCCTGCACCGGCGCCATCGTGATCGCCGAGCGCGCCGAACTGGCCTTGACCTCGACTTCCTGCAGTTGCTGGGTTTCCGCCTTGTTCGCTGACGCGGCAGCCAGCGGCGTCGAGGCATCGGCGGAATCCGTGCCGGCATCGACCGCGAAAGCCGCGACCGGGAGCATGGCCAGCATCACCGCCAGCGCCAGCGGCTGCGCGCGGAAAACGGTGGAAGAACGCGAAGGCAGGCAGCGCGATGCCTGCGAGGAAACGTGCACGCAACGAAAGTTCGTCATGATTTGTGAGTTCTTGTAAGGACGGGGCAACGGCGCCGCGCACCTTACGGCGCGCAGATTTCCGTTTTGCTGCAAATTCCTAAAGTGCTACTTAACAATTCGCCGCGAGCGCACGCCGAAACGAAACCGTCATCAAACGTGTCCACAGTGCGCACGCGCGCCGCAGGCCCCGCGGACGCGAGCCCACTGGAGAGAACAAGAATGCACACCCTGAAAACGTGCCTCGCCGCACTCGTGTTGTTCGTTGCCAACACGGCGAACGCCGCGCCCGACGTCAAACCCTACGTCGATGCCGGCACGGTCGACCTGCTCCGCATCCTGCCGCCGCCGCCGGCAGACGACTCGGCGCAGACGCTGCGCGAGCTCGGAGAGATTCTGACCATCCAGGTCGCGCGCACGCCCGCCATGGCCGAACGCGCGCGCGCCGACAGCGAGGAAAACATCTGGCGCTTCGCCGATGTGCTCGGCGACAAGTTCGCCGCGCAGAACCTGCCGCGCCTGGCTGCGCTGTCCGCGCGCCTGATCAAGACCGAGGATGTCGTCGTCAAGCCGGCGAAGAAAGGCTTCAACCGCCCGCGCCCCTATGTGCTCAACAAACTCGTCGAGCCGCTGCGCGCCGGCACGAGCATGTCGACTTCCGGCGCCTGGCCATCGGGTCACACCACGCTGGGCACGCTGATGGGCATCGTGCTCGCCGACATGGTTCCGGAAAAGAAAGCCGAGCTGATGCGCCGCGCCTGGGAGTACGGCGACAACCGCGTCGTCGCCGGCGTGCACTATCGCTCGGATGTCGAGATGGGGCGCATTTCGGGATCGGTCATCGCCTCCGCGTTGATGGCGCGCCCCGACTTCAAGGCGGACTTCGCGGCCGCGCAAAAGGAATTGCGCGCGGTACTCGAACTGCCGCCGCTGCGCTGATCGCGACGCGGGCGCCGGGCACACGAATCCGCCTGCGCAAGCGGGCGGAACTCAGACCCGGCCGACGCGCAGATGGAATCGCCACTGCACGTCGCGCACGCGCGCCGCATCGCCCCAGGCCGTGCGCAGATCGGCTTCGACTAGGCGCACGGGATCGATGCCGTTCGCCGCGATGTAGCGCTGCGTCGCCGACCACGAGCGCAGATAGGCGAGCAACTGGGCGACATTCCAGCGCGCGACCATGGCGAACTCGGGCGCTGCGACGGCGGCGAACGGGAACGGAATCGTGCGATAGCCGGCGTCGATGTGCGCGCGCTCCGGCGGCCAGTAGGGACCGGTGAGCGCATCGCCGTAGAGATGCTCGATCACACCATCGACCGCGGGATCGACGTTGCACGCCGCGTAACTCCATGCCGCGACTACGCCGCCCGGCCTGAGTACGCGCTTCACCTCCGCGTAGAACGCGGCGAAATCGAACCAGTGCAGCGCCTGGGCGACGGTGACGAGGCTGGCGCTCGCGGCGGCGAGCGAGGAATGTTCCGCCGGCTCGACGCGGTAGTCGATGTTCGCGCGCGGCGCGGCGTCGGCGATCTGGTTCGCGCTCGGGTCGCTCGCGACGACGCGCTCAAAACGACGCGCGAGCGCGACCGATGCCTGGCCGTTGCCGCAACCGCAATCCCAGGCGAGCGCGCGATCCGGCGCCTGCCCCGCAAGCCAGTCGAACAGCGCATCGGGATAGGTCGGCCGCGCCTCGCGATAGAGATCGGCGTGGCCGGAAAAGTGGTCCTTGAAATCAGTCACTGGTCTCGACTCGCGACAAACCTGCATTGTCGTCATTCCCGCTTGGCCAGCCCTTCGGTTGTTGAAAGTCGCGGGAATGACGGGCTTCTTTTGCGATTTTTGCCACGATACGCGTTTGCCCCGGCGCGAGGCCGTCGAGCGCGATATCGCCGATGCGCATGCGGATCAGGCGCAGCGTGGGCAGGCCGACCGCCGCGGTCATGCGCCGCACCTGACGGTTGCGGCCCTCGCGTATCGTCAACTCGATGAACGCGTCGGCCACGGTCTTGCGGAAGCGCACGGGCGGGTCGCGCGGCCACAGCCAATCGGGAGCGCACGCGAGCCGTGTCGCGCGCGCGGGCATGGTCGGGCCGTCGTTCAAAAGTACACTTTGCCGCAATTGGGACAATTGCGCATCCGTCGGCTCGCCCTCGATCTGGACGAGGTAGGTTTTCTCGACCTTGAACCTCGGATCGGTCAGGCGTTGCGCGAGCCTGCCGTCGTCGGTCAGCAGCAACAGACCTTCGCTGTCGTAGTCGAGCCGGCCGGCGGGATAGACGTTCGGCTCGCGCACGAACTCCGCCAGGGTCCGTCGCGCCGGCACGCCACGATCGGTGAACTGGCAGAGCACGTTGAACGGTTTGTTGAGCGCGAGGAGCATAAATTCGTCACCTCTCCCACCGGGAAAGGTCGAAACCGCGCGAGCGGCTTCGGGTGAGGGAAGAACCTCGCATACTCGTCATTTCATCAAAAAAATGTCTGGCCCTTCCCTCATCCGCCCTTCGGGCACCTTCTCCCGAGGGGAGAAGGGAGCAAAAGCTACCTGCCTGGTTTGACGAATTTCAGCGTCATCCGGTCCGACTCGCCGATCGCAAGGTACTTGTCGCGGTCGACATCCTTGAGCGCGAGCACCGGCGGCAAAGTCCACACGCCTTTCGGATGGTCCTTCGTGTCCTTCGGATTGGCGTTGATCTCGCTCTGCGCCTCGAGCTTGAAGCCCGCGTCGGTGGCGAGCTTGACCACGACGTCGACCGGCAGGTAGCCCGAGTTCTTGTCCTGTTCGAGCGTCGTGCCCGGCTTGGCGCGATGGTCGACGACACCGAGCGTTCCGCCCGGCTTGAGCACGGCGAACATGGCCTTGAAGATCGGTTCGGCGACGCCGTCATCGGTCATGTTGTGGACATTGCGGAACGTCAGCACGACATCCGCGCTCCCCGGCGCACCGAGCACCGCCGTTTTCGGCACGAACTCGACGACCGCGGCCTTCGAATACCGCGCCGGATCCGCCGCGAGCTTGGCCTTGATCCCGGTCTTGTTCAGCGCTTCCTCGCCGCCCGGCTTGTCCGGCTTGATGATGGCGGCGACATAGTGGCCGTGCTCCTTGAGGTAGGGCGCGAGGATTTCGGTGTACCAGCCGCCGCCGGGATACAGCTCGACCACGGTCTGGCTGGGCCGCACGCCGAAGAACGCGAGCGTTTCCTTCGGGTGGCGATATTGGTCGCGCGCCTTGTTCTTGTCCGAACGCCAGTCGCCGGCAAGGACCGCGTCGAGCGACGACGCCGATGCCTGCGCGAGCGAGCCGGGCGTGACCGGTGCCTTGGTCTGGTCGGCGAACGCGGAATTCGCGGCCCATGCGACGGCAAGTGCCAGGGTCAATGTTGCGATGTTGCGCATGAAACTGCTCCCTCTTGTGGTGATGACCGGCCTACAGACCGGCGTTGTGTGAAAAAGATTCCACGCCGATTCGAACTTGCTGCGGATATGGCGGCACGTCGGCGACCTGGCCCGCCGCAATGCGCTGCTGCAGCTCGCGCCACCAGCGCACGCTGAAGATGTCGCGGTGCGCTTCGAGCAGCGCGGCGCGCTGCGCCGCGTCCATGCCGAGGAAGCGCGGGAACTGTTCGGGAAACACGTCGAACGGGCCGACGTAGAAAGTCTCGCCGCGATCCTCGTCCTCGGGCAGCTCGCGGAAGCGGCATTCGCTGACCAGGCACAGTTCGTCGTAGTCGTAGAAGATCGCGCGGCCCGTACCGGTGACGCCGAAGTTCTTGAACAGCAGGTCGCCCGGGAAGATGTCGCTCGCGGCGAGGTCGCGGATCGCCTGGCCGTAATCGACCACGGCGCGCACCGCCGCCTCGGGCTCGGCCTCGCGCACGTAGAGATTGAGCGGGCGGACGCGGCGCTCGACATAGCAATGCGCGATGACCAGATCGTCGCCGTCGATCTTCACCGTCTCGCCGCAGCTCGTCAGCAACTCGTCGAGCATCGCCGGCGCGAACTGGTCGCGCGGGAAGCGCAGGAAGCGGAATTCCTGCGCATCGACGAGGCGCCCGCAACGATCATGGCGGAACACGAGCGTGTATTTCTGCATGACCTCGGCGCGCGCGCTCTCCTTCGGGAACGCGAATTTGTCGCGGATCAGCTTGAACACGAGCGGATACGAGGGCAGCGTGAACACGGCCATGACCATGCCGCGCTCGCCGTCGGCATGGACGAACTGCTCATCAAAGTGCGCGGCGAGATGGCGAAAGAAATGCCGGTAGCGCTCGGTCTTGCCCTGCTTGGCGCGGCCGAGCACGGTGTACAACTCGTCGATCGGCTTGAACGGCAGCAGCGTGCGCAGGAACACGACCGCATCGCCCACGGTCGGCAGGTCGGCCTGGAAGTAGCTGCGCGTGTAGCCGAACACCTGGGCCACGTGCGCGCGCTCGGTCAGCACCGCGTCGACGCGCAGGCCCGCGTCTTCGTTGACCAGGGCGATCACGAGCGGCGCGATGCGCTCGGCGCCGAAGATGCGGCCGACGAGATAGGCCCGGCCTTCGCGATAGAACACGGTGTCGAGCAGTTCGATCGCGCGGATCGGATTGGCGTTGCCCGCGTCCGTGCCGCCCCACTCGGCCAGGCGCCGGGTCAGCGTCTCGGCGATGCGCAGCGCGCACACGCTCATGTGCGCGTAAGGCACATCGAACGCGTAGTCCTCGAGCATGCGCCGGCAGACGCGCGGCAACTGGCCCCACACCGCGTAGCTGTGACGTCCGACCGGGTGCGTGATGCGATCGGTCGGCTCGATGTCGAGCGCGACGAACTCGATCTGCGCGTCGACGCCCGAGGTGCCGAAGAAGCGCCGCGTGAGCGTGTTGTAGAAGGTCTTGTTGAGTTCCTGGTCGAGCAGCGGCGCGATCAGCTCGGCGAAAGCGCGGCGGACCTCCACCCACAGCGCACGGTCGCGCACGCGCTCGCGCAGCAGGCGTTCGAGCCGCGCCGTCGTCGCACGCACGCAGATGTCGTAGAGATCGATGCGCTCGACGTTGTCCATGCGCGCCGAGACAAGATCGCGCGCCTCGAAGCGCTGCTTCGCGCGCCGCGTGACCATGCGGAAACGCTCGTTGTAGTCGGCGAAGCCGTTGCGGATATCGACGGCCGCCGCCGCGGCCAGCGCCGCGCGTTCGTCGGCCGCTGCATGCGGTTCCAGGATGACGGCGTGTTCCGAATTCATGGCACGGCTACCATACCGGAATTCACCAGGGGGTACCTCGAAAAACCGTAGCGAGCGAAGAGCCGATCTTGTCTAGGATCGGGCGCGTCGCCGGAGCGCAGGAACCGGAGTGTACTCAGATGTACATGAGGATGACTCGCCGCATCCGCGGCTCGCCCTGCGGGCCATTCGCTGCGCGAATGTTCGCTTCGGCATCCTGCCTTCGCAGTCCGAGCACCGCCGGCGCGCAACATCGAGCGCAGTAGGTTTTTCGAGGTGCCCCAGGGTTTGAACGCACACCTGCGCGCATCCATCGCGGTCAACTCCGCACAAATCGTGCGGTCAACGTCCCATGACCAACGCTCGAAATTCGAGACCTGACGCCAACGCCGCGGAGCGCCTAAGGCCACGAAATGAACATGAGTGCAACGCGTAAGCGTGGCGGAAACAAGAAAGCGACGACATTACAAAGAACAAACAGCAGCCCACCAATTTTCGCACCGCCGGAGTTGAGACCTTGACTGATTGAGAACCAGACGGCGAAGCCAAGGCAAACCAATGAGAGCCCGGCCCAAAAAATGGATGAAAGCCTGCGCATGTGATCGGACGGCTCTGGATCGAACATGTGTAGCCTAACTATTTGTATACCCGAAACCGGGGCGATACGTCGTATCTTGCTCGGCCCATCATGCGCCGGTCAAGGCGAATTCCTGCGCAAGATCACCGACCTCTCCGACTGTGCTTGCTTTGGCTGCCGCGCGGTATGCCCGCTAGCCGTCGAAAGGAGTCGATATGTCTTCTCACGCCGAATCCGCGGCGGTAAAACCGCCGCATCGACGCCGGCGCGCCTCACGCCGCCGTGCCGCCCACCGTCATCGCGTCGATGCGCAGGGTCGGCTGGCCGACGCCGACCGGCACGCTCTGCCCTTCCTTGCCGCACACGCCGACGCCTTCGTCGAGTTTCAGATCGTTGCCGACCATCGATACGCGCGTCAGCACCTCGGGGCCGGAGCCGATCAGCGTCGCGCCCTTGACCGGCCGCGTCACCTTGCCGTTCTCGATCAGGTAGGCCTCGCTCGCCGAGAAGGTGAACTTGCCGTTGGTGATGTCGACCTGGCCGCCGCCGAAGTTGACCGCATACAGTCCGCGTTCGACCGAGGCGATGATCTCGCCCGGATCGTGCTGGCCTGCAAGCATATAGGTGTTGGTCATGCGCGGCATCGGCAGGTGCGCGAACGATTCGCGCCGGCCGTTGCCGGTCGAGCGTTGGCCCATGAGCTGCGCGTTGAACTTGTCCTGCATGTAGCCCTTGAGGATGCCGTCCTCGACCAGCACCGTGCATTCGCTGGCCGTGCCTTCGTCGTCGACGCTGAGCGAGCCGCGCCGGTTCGCGAGCGTGCCGTCGTCGACGACGGTGACGCCCCTTGCCGCGATGCGGTCGCCGTAGCGGCCCGCGAACGCGCTCGTGCCCTTGCGGATAAAGTCGCCCTCGAAGCCGTGGCCGATCGCCTCGTGCAGCAGCACGCCGGGCCAGCCGGGACCGAGCACGACGGTCATCTGTCCCGCCGGCGCCGGCACCGATTCGAGGTTGACCAGCGCCTGGCGCACCGCCTCGCGCGCGAACGCGTGCGCGCGGCCGTTCGCGAGCAGTTCGCGATAGCCGTAACGGCCGCCGCCGCCGGCGCTGGCCGATTCGCGCCGGCCGTTCTGCTCGGCGATGACGTTGACGTTCATGCGCACGAGCGGGCGCACGTCGGCCGCGAGCGTGCCGTCCATCGCCGCGACGAGCACCGTGTCCAGCGTCGCCGACAAGCTGACGATCACCTGCGTCACGCGCGGATCGAGCGAGCGCGTGAACTTGTCCACTTCGCGCAACAGCGCGATCTTCTCCTCGTTCGCGATGCTTTCGACCGGATCGATGGCCGGATACAGCGACTGCGCGTTGCGTGCCGTGAGCGCATGCGCGGCCGCATCGTTGCCCGACTGCGCGATCGCGCGCGCGCTCTTCGCCGCGGTCAGCAGCTCGGGCAGCACGATCTCGTCGGAATAGGCGAAGCCGGTCTTCTCGCCGCTCATCGCGCGCACGCCGACGCCCTGCTCGATCGAATGGTTGCCCTCCTTGACGATGCCGTCCTCGAGCATCCACGACTCGCTGCGCGAATGCTGGAAATACAGGTCGGCCGCGTCGACCGACGGGCCGACGAGCTGGCCGAACACGCGGTCGAGATCGGTGGAAGCAAGACCACCGGGGGTAAGCAGGCGTTGTTCGGCGAGAGCTAACAAAGACATGGAGCTTTCCCTTGATGCGATTTGTACGGAAGAGCGAGCAGCATATCGGCACGGCCCCGTCGGATGGAACCATCTCCGCGTTGCTCGAAGGGCAAGTAAAAGCGATACGGGCGGATATCGAAACGTTTTCTTTACATGGGTTCGACGAAGTCCGCTTGCAAGCTCGTCGGCCGTTCAGCTTCGTGTGATATAACACGGTCGCGTCATGTGTCGGTGCCGATTCATTCCACGATCATTCGAAAGGAGAGGAATCATGCAGATACGCAAACTCGTGTTTACCACCGGCTTCGCTCTTGCGGCAGCCGGTCTCGGCCTCGCCGGCTGCACGACCACGCCGGACAAACCCAACTCCAGCTCTACCAACGCATCGAAACGCAGGGCTCTCGACGCCGACGTCGACGCCACGCTTTCGCGCGCGTACTCGCTCGTACCGGGCTCGCACGAGTTGATCGCGAAGGCATCGGGCGTGCTCGTGTTTCCGAAGGTGATCCAGGCGGGCCTCGTCATCGGCGGCGAGGGCGGCAACGGCGCGCTGCGTGTCGGCGGCGCAACTGCGGGCTATTACAACACGGCCTCGTTGTCCATCGGACTGCAGGCCGGCGCGCAGTCGAAGTCCGTCATATTCCTGTTCATGACGAAGGCCGCGCTCGACAGCTTCCGCAACTCGTCCGGCTGGTCGGCGGGCGCCGATGCGTCGGTGGCGGTCGTCAAGGTCGGCGCGAACGGCTCCGTCGACACGACGACGGCGACCGCGTCGGTCGAGGTCATCGTGCTGACGAACTCCGGCCTGATGGGCGATCTGTCCGTCGACGGCACGAAGATTTCGAAGATCGATCTGTAGCCTTTCGCAGCCGATTGCGGCAAGCCCCGTTCAGCGGGGCTTGCCGTGACGCCACGAACCGATTTTCTCCCGTCGCAGCCGTCGTCCAGGCGGCGAAGCGGATCGTTCAGCGCCGATAGCGAACGTACAACCGCTTGAGCAGGTACAACAGCTTTCCCGACAGCCCCCGCTCCTGCGCCTGCAGCAGATTCGCGTTCTCGGCGAACAACTGCTGCAGGCGGTTGTCGCGATGCGCGATCAGTTCGCGCAGTTCGGCGACGTCGGCGGCGGTCAGCGTATGGCCCGGCGCAAAGCGTTCGGAAAGCTGGCGGTTGACGTAATGGGTGGAATGCTTGCCCGCGGTTTCGCCGGCGGGCCGCGCCCTGGTATAGAAATACAGTGCGACCGACTTGCGCGAACGCTGCGCCTGCTCGGGCGGCAGCGTGATGGTGTCGAAGCCGTGCCAGCTGTGCTCGGTGGTCTCGAAGATCACGCAGCGGTTGAACGCCGGTGCGATGCGCGCGGCGGGCGTCGCGTCCTCGTACGGATCGCGCCACAGTTCGAGATTGCCGCCCCAGGCCTCGTTCCAGTCGTGGTTGAGGTACACGATCAGGTTGAGGCGCCGGTGCCAGCGCTCGCTCGGGTGGTAGTTGAAGTCGATATGCGCCTGCAACAGCTGGCCGGCGCGGTTCTCGTGCGTGCCGCCGCCGAGATAGAACGGATCGTAGAGCAGATCGTCGATGCCGGTGATCGCGCCGACGAGCTCGAGGAATTCCGCGCTCTGGATCGCGCTGTCGAGTTCGCGGTAGCCGGACCCCAGCGCGCCCATGCGTTCGACCGTCGACTTGCCGCCCGGGCGACCGTCGTCACCGACGCGGTTGCCCTGCTCGAACGCGGGAAATTCGTCGAGCAGGCGCTGCGCGAAACCGCCGTCGAGAAAATTCTCGATCACGACGTGACGAAATGGCCGCGCCGCGGCGAAGCGCGCACGCAGGCCGGCCGTGTCGCGGGCGACGTCAGCGGACAGGAGTTTTTCGAAGCGATGGGACAGGGCGGCGTTCCGTTGCGACGTATGCGCCGCAGTGTGCCAGCGGCGGGGACTCCGCAAAAGCTTGTGCGGGAACACGATTCCGGGCATGGTAGGCAGATTCAAACGACCGTTCGATACCATGACCGCCGAATCCGCCCCGACCGCCCCGAATCCGCACTATCCGCACCTGCTCGCCCCGCTCGACCTCGGCTTCACGACGCTGCCGAACCGCGTGCTGATGGGCTCGATGCACACCGGACTCGAGGACCATCGGCGCGATTTCGGCAGGCTCGCGGCCTATTTCGCCGAGCGCGCGCGCGGTGGCGTCGGCCTGATGGTGACGGGCGGCATCGCGCCGAACATCGCCGGCTGGCTCAAGCCGTTCGGCGGGCGGCTGTCGCTGCCGCGGCACGTCGCGCGCCATCGCACGGTCACCGCCGCGGTGCACGGCGAAGGCGGAAAAATCTGCATGCAGATCCTGCACGCCGGCCGTTACGCTTATCAGCCGCTGTCGGTCGCGCCGTCGAAGATCAAGTCGCCGATCACGCCGTTCACGCCGCGCGCGTTGTCCGCGCGCGGGGTGGAAAAAACCATCGACGACTTCGCCAACTGCGCGCGGCTCGCGCAGGACGCCGGCTACGACGGCGTCGAGATCATGGGCAGCGAAGGTTACCTGATCAACCAGTTCCTCGCCGCGCGCACGAATGCGCGCACGGACGACTGGGGCGGCAACGCCGAGAAGCGCCAGCGTTTCGCGGTCGAGGTCGTGCGCCGCACGCGCGCGGCGGTCGGGCGCGAGTTCATCATCGTCTATCGCCTGTCGATGCTCGACCTCGTCGACGATGCGCAGAGCTGGGACGAGATCGTGCTGCTCGCGAAAAAGATCGAGGCGGCCGGCGCGACGATCATCAACACCGGCATCGGCTGGCACGAGGCGCGCGTGCCGACGATCGTCACCAGCGTTCCGCGCGCCTCGTTCGCCTGGGTGACGAAGAAGCTCAAGCCCGAGGTCTCGATTCCGCTGATCGCGACCAACCGCATCAACATGCCCGAGGTCGCGGAAAAAATCCTCGCCGACGGCGGCGCCGACATGGTGTCGATGGCGCGGCCGCTGCTCGCCGACCCGGACTGGGTGAACAAGGCGCGCGCCGGGCGCGGCTCGCGCATCAACACCTGCATCGGCTGCAACCAGGCCTGCCTCGACCACATCTTCGAGGAGAAATTCGCCTCGTGCCTGCTCAATCCGCGCGCCTGCGCCGAGACCGAACTCGTCATCGCGAAAACGGCGGCGCCGAAAAAATTCGCCGTCGTCGGCGCGGGTCCGGCCGGCCTCGCCTGCGCGACGACCCTGGCCGAACGCGGCCATGCGGTGACGCTGATCGACGCGGCGGGCCAGATCGGCGGCCAGTTCAACCTCGCCCGGCGCATCCCGGGCAAGGAGGAATTCGCCGAGACGCTGCGCTACTTCGGCCATCGCATCGAGGACACGGGTGTCGAATTGCGCCTCGGCACGACGGCGACGGTCGAAGCGCTGCGCGGGTTCGACGGCGTGATCCTCGCCACCGGCATCGTGCCGCGCACGCTGGACATTCCGGGCGCCGATCGCGCGAATGTGCTGAGCTACGGCGACGTGCTGCTGCAACGCAAGCCCGTGGGCAAGCGCGTCGCGATCATCGGCGCGGGCGGCATCGGTTTCGACGTCGCCGAGTTCCTCACCCAGGCCGCGCCGTCGCCGACGACGGATGTCGCGCGCTGGTCTGCGGAATGGGGCGTGGACCTGGCCTACGCGCATCGCGGCGGCCTCGCGCGCCCCGAGCCCGAGCCGTCCGCGCGCGAGGTGTGGCTGCTGCAGCGCACGCCGGGCGCGCCCGGCAAGCGCCTCAACAAGACCACCGGCTGGGTGCATCGTGCCGCGCTGAAGATGAAGAACGTGAAGATGCTCGGCGGCGTCGGCTACGAGCGCATCGACGACGCCGGCCTGCACGTCACCCTCGACGGCGTGGCGCAATGCATGCACGTGGACAACGTCGTCGTCTGCGCCGGCCAGGAGCCGCGTCGCGATCTGCACGCCGGCCTCACCGCGGCCGGCATCGCGACGCACCTGATCGGCGGCGCCGATGTCGCCGCCGAACTCGACGCCAAGCGTGCGATCGCGCAAGGGACCCGGCTGGCCGCTCAACTCTGATCAGCCCTGATCAGGTTTGATCGGGTCCGAAGCGCAGCGCCGCCATCGGGGCGACCCCGTTCAATCGTCGTGCGAGTCGTCGTCGCTCGTCGCCGTGCTGCCGCTCGTCAACACGTCGATGCGTCCGTAAACGCCATGCTCCTCGCCGCCGGGACCTGCGGCGAAGAACAGCGTATCGACCGGCTGGCCCGCGGAACCACTGCCGAACGCGATGCCCCAGAGCCCGTCGATCTTCACCGGCACGTGTTGCACATCGCGCAGGCGGCCGAGCAGCGTGCCGGATATCGGATCGTAGGCATTGATGCGGCCGTCGCCGAAATTGCCGACGAGCAGGCTGCCGCCGAGGCGGCCGAAACCGGCCGGCGCGAGCGCCAAACCCCACGGTGCGTTGAGCGGGTCGCGCGAGACGACGCGATGGAGCAACTTGCCGTTCGGATCGTAGACGTCCACGTAGCCCAGGCCCGGGCCGTGCACGTCGTCGTGCTTGTCCGCATCCTGCATCGCATAGGTGACGTAGACGTCGCCATTGATCGCCTGGATGCCGAACGGCGCGAAGCCGGGCGGAATCTTCGCATCGACGAACGCACCCGCAGGCAGGCTGGCCGGCGCGAACTTGCTGTCGAAGACGTCGACCTTGCCGTTGTGGAAATCGGTGGCGTAGAGCAACTGGCCGCTGCCGCCCGCGCTCAGCGCAAGGCCCTTGTACACCGCGCCGCCCGCCGAGTTGTCGACCGCGCGCAGCGCATGCGTCCCGTCCACGTTCGGCGCCCAGCCGGCGATCACGCCATCCTCGGTGGCGAAGATGAAGCGGCTCGCCCCGGTCGTCGTACCGTTGCTTACCGTGAATCCGGTCGAGGCGTTGAACACGATGCCGGTCGGGCTGCCGCCGCTCGCATCGGCCGGACTCGGGATCGCGACGACGAGCGACAGCGGATTGCCCGCGCCGTCGTACAAGGTCGAAGTTCCCGTGTGGTTGTTCGCGACCCAGACGACGCCGAACGGATTGAACGCGACGCCCCAGGCGTTGACGAGGTTGGCATCGACGTGGTCCGCTGCGACCGAGCCGTCGGACACGAGCATGTGCAGTTGATAGGTGCCGTTGTCTTTTGGCGGCGGCGAGGCGCCGGCGATCGCGGCTCCGGCGGCAAAAAATGCGACGACTAAACGGTGAAGGGGTATTGAACGCTTCATGGCAATCTCCGCTTGATTGCCCCCTGATTGGCAACGCAGCGCAATCGCTGCGACGACAACAGGTTCATTCCGCTTCGTGCGTCGCCGGTTCAATCGTTGCGCGGCACGGGATCGGGCACGGGATCGGGCGCGGATGCGGCAAGAATCGCGCCACGCCCTGTCCGATCTACACCTCGCGCACCGCGCCCGGCCGGGCCAGCTCGGCCGTCACGCCGAAGCGCTCGTGCAGTTCGCCGGCGAGCGCCTCGCGCGCGATGTCCTCGCCGTGAACGAGCGCGACGGGCGGATGCCCGGTGATGCCTCCGTACCATTCGAGCAGACCGCTCTGGTCGGTGTGCGCGGACAGGCCGCCGACCGTGTGGCATTGCGCGTTGACGCGATAGTCTTCGCCGAACATGCGCACCCATTGCGCGCCGTTGACGAGCCGGCGCCCGAGCGTGCCTTCGGCCTGGTAGCCGACGAAGACGATATGCGCCTCGCGCCGGCCGATGTTGTGGCGCAGGTGATGCACGATGCGCCCGCCGCTGGCCATGCCGTTGCCGGCGATGACGATCGCGCCGTTGCGGATCTGGTTGATCGCCATCGATTCGTCGATCGATTCGGTCGTGCGCAGGTTCGGCAGACGGAATGGATTGGGCGTGCCCTTCCACATGGCGAGCGCGTCCTCGTCGAACAGCTCGTGGTGACGGTCGTAGATCGCGACGACCTTCGCCGCCATCGGACTGTCGATGAAGATGCGCCAGCGCGACAGGCTCCATTCGTTCCAGTAGCGCGCGAACCAGTACAGCAACTCCTGGGTGCGGCCGACCGCGAACGCCGGGATCAGGACATTGCCCTTGCCGTTCCACGCGTCGTCGAGGATGCCGCCGAGTTCGCGCACGGTGTCCGCCCTATCCCTGTGGTTGCGGTCGCCGTAGGTCGATTCCATCAGCACGAGATTCGCCGCGGGCGGCGTTTCCGGATCGCGCAGGATCGGCGTGCCCTTCGGACCGAGATCGCCCGAGAACACGAGCGTGCGCCCGTCGGCGAACAGCTCGACGATGGCCGAGCCAAGGATGTGGCCCGCGTCGCGCAGGTTCACCTCGACGCCGGGAAGCAGTTGCCTGCGTTCGTGATACGGCAACGGACGCACCTGCGCCAGCGTCTTCTGCACGTCCTCGCGCGTGTACAACGGTTCGGCTTCGGGTTCGCCACGTGTGCGCTTGCGATTGCTGCGCTTCGCGTCGCTTTCCTGCAGCGACGCCGAATCGAGCAGCATGACCTCGAGCAGGTCCGCGGTGGCCTGCTGCGCGTGAATCGGCCCGCGGTAACCGCGCGCGACGAGCAGCGGCAGGCGGCCGGTATGGTCGATGTGCGCGTGGCTGACGACGACCGCATCGATCGAGTTCAGGTCGAACGGAAACGGCTCGGCGTTGCGCGCCTCTTCCGCCGCGCCGCCCTGGATCATGCCGCAGTCGAGCAGGATGCGCTTGCCGGCCGCCTCGACCAGATGCATCGAGCCGGTGACCGTGCCGGCCGCGCCGAAGAAATTCACCTTCATGCCGTCTTCTCCCTCACCTGGCCGATGCAATCTACGCGAGTCTTGCGATGCCGGAAAGTTCGTTGCGTGTACACTGCCCGCACTCCTGCTCCAGGGTAGAGTCGATGCTGCGTCCGCTATCCACGATACTGACCGCGCTGGCACTGGCGGCGTGCCAGTCGGCCGGTCCGCCACGTGCGGCCACGCCGGATGCCCCGGCATTTTTTCACATCGATCCCGTGCGCCCCGTGGCGGAATTGCTGCCGGGCGCATTGGCGGCAACGCCACCGATCGAGTCGGGCGAATTCCGCAAGGCCGACCTCGTCGAGCTCGTTGCGCTCGATCCGACGATCAAGCTCGACATCCGCTACGCGACGCCGCGCAATTTCCTCGGCACGCCGCTGTACAGCCAGGCGCGCGCGTTCCTGCAGCGGCCCGCGGCGGAAGCGGTCGTGCGCGTGAACCGCGCGCTCGCAAAGGAAGGCTACGGCCTGCTCGTGCACGACGCGTACCGGCCCTGGTACGTGACGAAAGTCTTCTGGGATGCGACGCCGCCCGACAAACATCGCTTCGTCGCCGACCCGGCCCAGGGCTCGCGCCACAACCGCGGCTGCGCGGTCGATCTCACGCTGTACGAACTGAAAACCGGCAAAGCGGTCGAGATGCCGAGTCTGTACGACGAAATGAGCGAGCGCGCCTATCCGGCCTGGGCCGGCAGCAGCGAAACGGCTCGCGCGCGGCGCGACCTGCTGCGTCGTTACATGGAAGCCGAAGGCTTCGCCGTCTACGAATACGAGTGGTGGCACTTCGACTATCGCGACTGGAAATCCTACGCGATCGGCAACGTGCGCTTCGAGGATATCGCCACATCGGGCGGACGCTGAAATACGCCTGCCCGGCATGGCATCCGATCACTTGCGCTTGGCGATCGGCACGAACTTCTGGTCTTCCGGCCCGGTGTAGTTCGCGCTCGGGCGGATGATCTTGCCGTCCTGGCGCTGCTCGATCACGTGCGCGCTCCAGCCCGAAGTGCGCGAAATCACGAACAGCGGCGTGAACATCGCGGTCGGCACGCCCATCATGTGGTAGCTGACCGCGCTGAACCAGTCGAGATTCGGGAACATCTTCTTGATCTCCCACATCGTCGATTCCAGGCGCTCGGCGATGTCGAACATCTTCATGTTCTCCGCTTCCTTCGCCAGGTCGCGCGCGACTTCCTTGATCACCTTGTTGCGCGGGTCGCTGACCGTGTAGACCGGATGGCCGAAGCCGATGACGACTTCCTTGTTTTCCACGCGCCGGCGGATGTCGGCTTCCGCGTCGTCCGGCGAGTCGTAGCGCTTCTGGATCTCGAACGCGACCTCGTTCGCGCCGCCGTGCTTGGGCCCGCGCAGCGCGCCGATCGCGCCGGCGATCGCCGAATACATGTCGCTGCCGGTGCCGGCGATCACGCGCGCGGCGAAGGTCGATGCGTTGAACTCGTGCTCGGCGTAGAGGATCAGCGAGGTGTGCATCGCGCGTACCCACTGCTCGCTCGGCGCGCTGCCGTGCAACAGGTGCAGGAAATGGCCGCCGATCGAGTCGTCGTTCGTCTCCACCTCGATGCGCTTGCCGTTGTGGCTGTAGTGGTACCAGTACAGCAGCATCGAGCCCAGCGAGGCCATCAGCTTGTCGGCGATGTCGCGCGCGCCGGGATGGTTGTGGTCGCCCGATTCCGGCGACACGCAGCCGAGCGCGGACACGGCCGTGCGCATCACGTCCATCGGGTGCGCCGATGGCGGCAACTGCTCGAGCGTGGCCTTGACCGCAGCGGGAATCCCGCGCAGCGCCTTGAGCCTGGTCTTGTAGGCGGCCAGTTCGGCGGCCGTCGGCAGCCTGCCGTGCACGAGCAGGTGCGCGATCTCCTCGAACTCGCAGGCCTCGGCCACATCGAGGATGTCGTAGCCGCGATAGTGCAGGTCGTTGCCGCTGCGGCCGACCGTGCACAGCGCGGTGTTGCCGGCGGGCGTGCCGCTCAGCGCGACGGACTTTTTCGGCTTGAAGGGGGTGACGGGTTCAGTACTCATCCAGATATCCTTTCGCGTAGGGGCGCGATTCATCGCGCCGCGGGTTGGAAAAATCGGGCTCGATGAATCGAGCCCCTACGAGGTCTTGCCGGCGAACAGGTCGTCGAGCTTGCGCTCGTAGTCGTGATAGCCGATGCGCTCGTACAACTCCTCGCGCGTCTGCATCAAGTCGAGCACGTTCTTCTGGTGGCCATCGTTGCGAATCGCCGTGTACACCGCCTCGGCCGCCTTGTTCATCGCGCGGAACGCGCTGAGCGGATACAGCACGATGCCGACGCCGACGCTGCGCAATTCGTCCACCGTGAACAGCGGCGTCTTGCCGAATTCGGTGATGTTCGCGAGCACCGGCGCCTTCACCGCATCGACGAACTTCTTGTAGGTCGGCAGGTCATACGCGGCTTCGGCAAAGATGCCGTCGGCACCGGCCTCGACGCAGGCCAGCGCGCGCTCGATCGCGGCATCGACGCCTTCCATCTGGATCGCATCGGTGCGTGCGATGAGGAAGAAGTCCTTGTCGGTCTTCGCATCGGCGGCCGCTTTCACGCGATCGGCCATCTCCTGGCGGCTGACGATCTCCTTGCCCGGCCGATGGCCGCAACGCTTGGCGCCGACCTGGTCCTCGATGTGGCAGGCGGCCGCGCCGAACTTGATCAGCGACTTGACCGTGCGCTCGATGTTGAATGCGGACGGGCCGAACCCGGTGTCGATGTCGACCAGCAGCGGCACATCGCAGACGTCGGTGATGCGGCGCACGTCGGTGAGCACGTCGTCGAGCGTGTTGATGCCCAGATCGGGCAGACCCAGCGACCCCGCCGCAACGCCGCCGCCGGACAGATAGATCGCGCGATAGCCCGCGCGCCTCGCGAGCAGCGCGTGGTTGGCGTTGATCGCGCCGATCACCTGCAGCGGTGATTCGGCGGCGAGCGCGGCGCGGAAGCGTGCTCCTGCGGATGGAGTACTCATGGGGATCTCCTGGCCAGACTGTGCATTTTAACCCAACCCCATCCCGCCCCGACATGCCGGAAGGTCCTTCGATTCCAGCGGATGCGCGTGGGACGAAATGGCGCCATCGCGTGTGCGTTCCGCGAACACGGGGATGAATTGCAATCGAATCGAAGGCACAATACTGCCGCGGGGGACATCGCAGACACTTCAATTTCGAATGGAGCAACGGATATGGAGAAGCATCCCCTCGCTGACTTTCGCCTGTTCATCTGGCTGTTCGCCGCTCTGATCGCGTTCGCCGCCCGTGGCGCACATGCCGGCCCGATCGGACAGGGGACCTACAGCGGCATCTATTCCGGCGGCGATTATGGCGTAGTGACGATCGTCGTCGATGCGCAGGGCAACGTCACCTGCGATTTCTTCAGCTCGCCCAACTTCGTCCATCACCAAGCCACCGGGGCGGTGACCACCGATTCTTCGTGGTACCTCGTCAACTGCATGACGCCGAACACGGACCCGTACCACTGGTCCGCCAGCAGCAATCCGAGCAGCGCCGCGGGCAACGCCATCATCGGCTTCTGGGGCGGCGGTACGTCCAGCGCCCAGATCAGCGGCAGTTTCACCGCCTATTACACGTCGACCAGGACGGATCCTGCCGGCTCGATCGCCAGCGGCTCCTTTGCCGGACTCTGGTACGAACCCGCTTATACGGGAACAGGCTTCAATATCCTGCCCTCCTCGGCCGTGGGTCTGATCGTCACGTACTATGGCGTCAACGCAAGCGGCGGTCCGTTGTGGCTCATTTCCGATTTTGGTCCGAAGACGATCGCGATCGGCGCCCCGATCACGTTGAACATGAGCTATTCGAACTCCGGCACGTTCCAGGCTCCCAAGCGGGTTCCCGTTACCTGGGGCCAATTGACCCTCACTTTCACCGGCTGCACCACGGCGACCGCGACGTTGACCGGCACCGACGGCAGCGTCAGCGAAAATCTCACGATGCTCACGGGCGTGATCGGAATGCCGGGCTGCACCTGAGCGTGACGTGATG